>JAGQPT010000590.1 GCA_020426575.1 Planctomycetales bacterium | reverse complement strand
GGCGCACGGCCGCCATCGGTTCGAACTCATCGCCATGCACACCGCCGGTGACGAGCAAGTGCGGTCCCGGGTGATCGCCCACGATGCGACGTGTTTTGATGTGCGGCGACGTCATTGTTCTGCAAAGAGCTCCGAGAGTATCGGGCCGAGTCAATTCCAACCGTGCGAGGAAGGCGTCGCCGTGTACTTTTTTGCCGCTTCCGTATTCATAGTGGACGACGAAGCCACACGCCAGCGGTCTGGTGGGCCAACGGCGAGTCGGCGCGCAAATTCCTGAGGCGTGTGTCTGCACGTTTGCTGGCATTGGCGCTGGGCGCGGGGTAGTATGACCCGCTGGATAGATATTCAACCGGGAAAGCTGAAACAGTTCGAACAGGCCGTCTATTCTGGTGGGAAAGGAACGCGGACATGACGCGAAGACTCGTGTGTTCGGTTGGCTTGTTGTTGGTGGTATTGAGCCACGTTGTCGCGCTGAGCAGTGTTGCCGAGGCCCAACAGCGCGGACTGAACGCGCGGGCCTATCCGCCGACGCTGGACGGTGCGACCGTCGAGGTCTACAAGTCGGTCGGTGACACGACGCTGAACATCTACGAGTTCTTTCCGCCGGACAACGTCCTTTCAACGGACGACGGGGCCAGCGACCGTCGCCCCGCCATCGTGTTCTTCTTCGGCGGCGGTTGGCAGAATGGCTCGCCGCAGCAGTTCGAACAACAGTGCAAATACCTGGCGTCGCGGGGGATGGTGGCGATGGCGGCCGACTACCGCGTGCTAAGCCGGCACGGCGTGCGGGCCAAGTCGTGCGTCGCCGACGCCAAGAGTGCGATCCGCTGGGTGCGCGCCAATGCGGCGCGACTCGGTATCGATCCCGAGCGGATTGTGGCGGCCGGTGGCTCGGCCGGCGGGCACATCGCCGCTTGCACCGGCACGATCGACGGCTTCGACGAAGCTGCGGAGGACGCCGCAATCAGTTCACGGCCCGACGCAATGATCCTCTTCAATCCGGCCGTGGTGCTGGCGGCGGTGGGCGACGAGCCGCCGCTGCGCGACCCCGACTCGGTCCGCGAGCGCACGGGTGTCGAGCCCGAGGCGCTGTCGCCGTATCACCACGTTCGGGCGGGACAACCGCCGACGTTGATCCTGCACGGCAAGGCGGATGAGACGGTCCCCTACCAGACTGTCGAGTGGTTCACCGCCGCGATGAATGAGGCAGGCAACCGTTGTGAACTGGCGGGCTATGAAGACGCCGGACACGGTTTCTTCAACTACGGTCGAAATGAGAATCGTTATTTTCGCGAGACGTTATCGCGCGTGGATCGCTTCCTCGCATCGCTCGGCTACGTCGACGGCCCAGCGACGGTCGAGGAGTTCCTGCAGGACAATTAACTCGACAGTTAACTCGCTTCAGTGGGATAACCTAAGTGGGATAACTCAGTGGGATAACATTGCAGGTTGGGCAAGCGCTGCAGGAGGCAATTACTTTTGCGAAACGGACACTCTGTCCACGGGCATGCGCACTGTGCGATCGGGACGGGAACCCAGCACATCTAGCGCTGCAAATCATCGCTTAGAAAGTAAGCCGACGCTGCATACAAACCGTGCAGCGAATTGCAGTCGCCCACCGCACACTCGGGTGGTGAGGTGCGCGGCGAAAAACTTCACGGGGCGCGATTCGCCCGGTAATTTACGCTGTATTATGGCGTCGGGCGAAGAAAGTGAGTCGTCGAGAAGTTATTGGCACGGCCTTTGCAATTCTCTCGGGCGACACCAAGAACGTCTTCACGATCTCCCACCGTGAAGCGAGTCTCTCCCCGGAGGCGAAGGCCTGGGTCCGACCGTCTTGCTCCCCACCAATCCGATGGTCGGCACCCAGGCCTTCGTTGTCTTTTTTCCGCATTCTCGCCTCCGATTTGCGTCACTCGTTTTCCCTAACTTGTGACCGTGTTTGCGGCACCCGAATGTGACCTCATATAATGCGCCGCACGAACCCGCACGGTTGAATACGTGTCAGCGTGCTAACCGTCCGTACCATTGGCGAGGTCGTTCCTCTCCTTCGGCCGAACTGATTTAACGGTCACCACCGAAGAAGGATATCTACCCGTCGGGGAGGTGTCAGGGTGCAACACAAATACGTGATTGTTGAGTTGACCAATGGCGGCAGTTGGCATCTTTACGGCGACGACGAGCGACCACATGACTATCAGCGCGACCAGTTACGAGTGCTACCAGACTTGCTCGCAGCTGGCTGGACGCCCGTTCGGGAAACGCCAGTGGCCACCGCCGGTCGCGGCCTGTTCTCGTGGCGGCAAGGTTGCTTTTGTTTGGTCCTGCTTTCGAAACCCGATTAGAAGACAAGGGCAGCGTCACGAAACAGCTACTGCGACTTGGGACGCAAATATCTACGTCATCCACACCGGGTGATCTGCGCCAAGGTTTTCGTAGCCTTGTGTAAGCCGGTGAGCGTCGCTGCCGTCGGTGTTCATGATCCATAGCTCGGACGCCGCTCCAACTGCCGCGCGACAGAATGCGATGCGCTCTCCGTCGGCGGAGAACGTCGTGCGGAAATCCCAGACCGGCGGATCGCTGTGCGTGAGCCGCGATACGTCGCCCGAGAGTGGATCGAGCAGACAAATCTCCGTACCGCCACGAGCCAACTCGGGTTGATACTCGCGATTGAAGTGATCCGTGTCCGGGCGGCCGCTGGCGTATTGCCAAGCGGTGCGCGCACCGGGTAAAGCGCAGGTAAAGGTGCAGACGTTTTCGCGCGGTGACCACTGCGGCATGTTCGAGCCACTGCCGCGCGTGTCGGGACCGCCGAACGACGTGCCGAACCAATGGCGCTGCCCGACGGTGACGACCCGGTGTTCGCTGCCGTCGGGGCGTCCGATGGCAAGGTCGGCCCAGTCGTGCCCGGGTCCACCCGAGGTGTGACAGTCGAGGTAGAGCAACCATTCGCCGTCGTGCGACCAGGTGGGGCCGAAGTAGAGATGACCGTCGGCGCCGGCCACGAGTCGGCGATCGCTGCCGTCGATTTGGGTGGTGAAGATGCGGTATTCGTGTGGGCCGGTGGCGTGGAAGGCGAGCCGCTGCTGGTCGGGGCTCACGCTGACACCGTAAGTGAAGCCGTCACCGGCCCCCGTGACCGGCACCTGGTCCGAGCCGTCGAGGTTCATGGTCATCACGCGCTGCTCGCCGTCGATGATGGGGTTAACTACAAGTCGCTGGTCACCGTCGATGAGCGCGCAGGCGGGCATGAAGACGGCCGGTGGATTCTCGGTGGCCAGTTCCGTGAAGTCGCCCGTGTCGAGGTCGTACTTCCAGAGATGCGATCGGACGTTGTGCTCCCAGGTCTTCTTGCCTTCGACGCTCAGCAGGATGGCGTGGCGACCGTCGGCAAAGCGGGGTCCCCACTGCCAGCTCACCTGGTCGGGCACGTCGGGAGCGATGTAGCGCTCGCCACGGCCGTTTTCGTCGATCGCAGCGGCACGGCCGCGCGAGGCGAAGAGGATACGGCGGGGACGATCACTGCCGTCGCCGACCGCCGCGACGGCGCGGTGCGGCCATGCGCCGTACATCATGGCGGCAACGCCGCTCGCCGCACCACCGGCGAGAAGTGCGCGTCGTGAGATGCGGGGACAATCGCCCGGGGTGTTGTACTGGGACATAGCTGACGATTCTCCTACGTTTACATGACGACCGTTGACGTGACGGCGGCTCGGGGCCGATTGTACACCGCAGGAAGGGAGGGACGTGTAGCGTTATTTGCTTTTTGCGGGAGCAGAGGACATGCTGATGGTCCGATACATGCTCGTTCGCCCGTCGTGTCGGTCGCGCGGCGAGACCAGAAATCGATGACGGCGGCGTTGGTCGGCAAAGTCGACAGCGCTTTCGGAGTGAAACCGTGAGCCGAGTACCACCGATGCATCCTGCGATCACGCGACGGACGGCCATCCAGGCCGGTGCGGTGGGGATGCTCGGCCTGGGAATGAATCACTTGGAGGCGCTGCGGGCATCTGCGAGTGACCAGGCCGCCACGCCGCCGAGCGGCAAGGCCGGGGCGTGCATCTACATCTTTCTCTCCGGCGGTCTGGGACAGCACGACAGTTTCGACCTCAAGCCCGAGGCGCCCGATGCGATCCGTGGCGAGTTTGCCCCAATCGACACCGCGACGCCGGGGATCCAGATCTGCGAACACCTGCCGATGTTGGCCCAGCGAAGTCGGCACTGGGCGTTGGTGCGGTCGCTCGGGCATCCCACGAACGATCACACGCGGGGCCACTACTTCATGCTCACCGGGCGTTCGACGACACCGGTTGGTTTCAAGGGAGATCGCCAGCCACGGTCGAGCGACTGGCCGTCGATCGCCTCGGTGGCCGGTGACGCCGTGCGGCAGGCGGACAACAATTTGCCGCCGGCCGTGGTGCTGCCTGAACGCTTGATCCACTGGTCAGGCGGTACGATCCCGGGGGCGTACGGCGGGATCATGGGTCGTCAGCGCGATCCATTTTTCATCGAGGCGGCGTCGTACGGCGATCCATTTTGGCGCGGAGCATACCCGGAATACACGTTCTTTCAACTGCCAAAGCAGGACCCGACATCGGAACCGCCCAAGGTGTTCCAGGCGCCGAACCTGAAGCTCGCCGCCGACGTGACGTCGCGTCGTCTGGGCGGGCGGCTCAGATTAATGGACACGATCGACGCCCAGCGACGGGCGCTGGAGCAGTCGGCCGAGGCGGCCCAGTACGACCGCAATCGCGAGATGGCCGTGTCGTTGCTGGCCAGTGGCGAGATCGCCCGCGCTTTGGACGTCACGCACGCCGACGAGCGCACCCAGGAGCGTTACGGCCGCAACAGCTTCGGCTGGAGCCTGTTGATGGCGTATCGGTTGGTCGAGGCGGGGGTGAGCCTCGTGCAAGTGAACCTAGGGAATAACGAGGCCTGGGACACACACGGCGACGCCTTTCCGCGACTGAAGGAGAACCTGTTGCCGCCGACCGATCGGGCGCTCTCAGCACTGATAGACGATCTCGACGCCACGGGGCTGCTCGAGAGCACGCTGATCGTGATGGGAGGCGAGTTCGGACGCACGCCGAAGATCTCGACACTGCCTGAGCATTACAACGGGCCGGGCCGTGATCACTGGGGAGCGGCGCAGACGCTCTTTTTTGCCGGCGGCGGCGTGAGCGGCGGCAGCGTGATCGGAGCTACGGACAAGATCGGCGCCTATCCGGCTGAGGCGCCTCAGACGCCCGAGAACATGGCAGCGACGATTTACGACGCGTTGGGGATTCCGGCGACGGCGGCCTGGCACGACGAGTTGGATCGCCCCCACCAGATCTATCACGGCGAGCCGATCCGCGGGCTGCGGAGCTGAGTGCGTGCGTGAGCGGCGACCGCGCGAGGCTGGCGCGGTTGGCACCGGGGACAGCGGCGCTAGCGGACTTGTGCCAGAACCGCATCGACGGGAACGTGATGTACCGGCGCCAAGTCCCCGTTTTGAGCGGGATGGCGCACCGGCAATTGCAGCGCGAACGTTGCCCCGTGCCCCGCATTGTTACGGGCCTGGAGACGGCCACCGTGCGCTTCGGCGATCGAACGGCTGATGGCCAGTCCAATGCCGAGCCCTTCGTGTTTGGTGGTAAAGAACGGTTCGAAGACGCGGGAGGCGACGTCGGGGGAGAGTCCCGCGCCGCTGTCGGTGACGGCCACTTCGACCCAACCCCCATCGCACACGGCAGTCACGACCCTCACGCAGCCGTCCGAGTGCGGGCAACTGGCGTTCGCCTCGACCGCATTGATCAACAGGTTGACGACGACCTGTTGGATTTGCACGGCGTCGGCCCGCACGGTGGGCAGCTGTTCGGCGCATTGCACTTCGAAGCGCTGCCGCAGCTGCGAACCGCGCCAGACGCAGGTCGAGACGGCATCGTCGACCACTGCCGCCAAATCGACTGCTTCGAAACGGGGATCGCCCGAGCGCAACGAGCGCCGCAAACGATTGACGATTTCGCCGGCACGGCAAGCCTGGTTGACGATCTTATCGAGCGCGACGGACAACTGTTCGGGCGATTTCAAACCATCGCGGCGCAGGGTGGTCGAGGCCCCGTGGGCGTAGTTGGCGATCGCCGTGAGCGGCTGGTTCAACTCGTGGGCGATGCCGCTGGACAATTCGCCGATCGTGTTGCGACGCGACACCAGGGCGAGTTCGTCGAGGTTTTTCCGGTACTTGCTTTGCGCTTCATCGACAAAGCGGAGCAGAAGGTACATGACGACGAACCAAGCACAAATACACATGGCCGAGGCGACGTGTTGAACGACGGCCCCGACGACGCTGTGTCGCCCCAGCAGCACGAAGGAATCGAAAAGACCGATCTCTTGCGTGACGTCGATAAGCCGATCCGCCATCAGTAGCACGAAGGAGATCACCAGCACGTGGCGGACGACGGCCGGCACCTGTGCGCGATAGGCCAAGGTGAGGAACAGGGCGACGACGGTGCCCGTCGCGACCGCCGTGACCGATTTAACGACCAACACGTTCAACACGCCAAAATACTGTCCGAGGTTGACCATGAGCAGCAACGACATCACGCCGGCGGTCCCCACCACGGCCTGGCGGGCACAGGCGACGATGGACGCCCCGGAGAAGGCGTTTCGATCTTTCGTCATATAAGTCCTCGGAACATTCATCGACGGGCTGACGCGCACACTGGTCTGTGTCGCGTTTCGCGAGCCGCACGGCCGACTCGACCGCGGCAATCGTGGGGCGGATGCGGTACTGCTGATAGGATGCCGCCGCCGTGCCGCCGACAACGTCTACCAACTTATCTTACCACTTAGGCACAACGGCGAACAAATCACGTTCGTCCGGCGCGGGCGGCGCCGCGTGCTTCCAGCAGATTGATGCGGTGCTCGGGTGAACGAAGCGGAATGGCCTTCTCGCCTGGGGTCAAGCGGCGGCACGACCCGATTCAGGCCGTCAGGCAATCAGTCGGTCGGGCGCCGCGATCGCGGGTTCTGGCACGTCGCATGCCGACGGACCGCCAACGGGTAGTTGCAGGGTGAAGGTGGCGCCACGGCCAGGGTTGTTGCGGGCCGAGATCTTGCCGCCGTGGGCCTCGCTGATCGATTTGCAAATCGCCAAACCGATGCCCATTCCGTAACTTTTGGTGGAATAGAACGGTTCGAACACCTTCGAAGGCAAGTCGGCCGGAAGGCCCGGTCCGTTGTCGCTGACCGTCACGCACACTTGCTGGTCGCCCCGGAGCGACGTAGCGACGGTGACGGCATTGTCGCGTTGGTTTCCAGCGGCATTGGCTTCGAGGGCGTTGACGACGAGGTTGACGATCGATTGTTGGACTTGAACAACGTCGGCGTGCACCGGTGGCAACCCCAGAGCCAGACAAATGTCGATGCGTTGTCGCAACTCCGCAGCGCGGGCCGAACACATCTCGATGGCCTCCCTCACGACGTCGTTGAAATCGACGACGTCGAGCGTCAACTCGTTCTTCGTGACCAATTGACGCAGACGTTTGATGATGTCACCGGCCCGGTAGGCCTGGGCCTCGATCTTGCCAAGTAGCTCCGTCGCGTATTGTATCTGGTCAACTGAATTGCCGTGCAGGCGAGCATTGGCCAGGTGGGCGTAGGTGGCGATCGCGGCCAGCGGCTGGTTCAGTTCGTGGGCGATACCGGCCGTGAGTTCGTTCATCGTGGAGACGCGCGAAGCTTGCGCCAGCTCGTCAAAATGAACCTGGTACTTGCGGTGGGAAGCATCAATCGAGCGCAGCAATTGATACAGCGCAAGAAGTACGCCGCAAGCGAAGACGACCGTGGCCACGTTGTCGAGCGCCCGTCGCACCTGGCTGTGGCGACCGACGATGGGTGTGTCATTCCAGGCGGTGACGTCTTCGGTCATGTCGGACGCGAGAATGAAGACCAAACCGGTCAACGGTACAAGTAGGGTACGCCGCACGCCGGTCGACACGCGCGACTTTACTGTGAGGTAGGCCACGAAACAAACCAGGACGCCCCACACGGTGGCCCGCGACACGGATCGGGTGAGTTCGCCGATGAGCAAGTACTTCTGGGCAGCTTCGAGAAAGAGCAACACGACCGACGCGCAGATGATCGCCAACATCGCTTGTCGTGCGTACACAAAGATGGGGGCCGGCGCCGGTTCGCTACGTTGTGGTTGGCTCATGACTGACCTGGGCGCAAGATGGAGTTGCCGACGACGCGTCGACGGACGAGGCCCGAAAGCGACACGTATCCACCGCTATGCGTTCGAAACCGTTCCATATGACTCTGCTTTTGTGACGAGGGAACCATTCGCTGACGACCGAATCGCACGACGTGCGTCGGCAAGCCATCCTCCTATTCTGCCCTCGACGGGCCGGTTCGGCAAAGTGGGCTGCCGTACGCCCCGCGGTTCGGTGCCGTATCGACCGGCTTCGCTCCGGGGTGCCATGTCGATTATGATATCAGCGATTCGTTGATCGTGAGTTTTCGTTGATCGAGCGTTTCATGCCGACTCGTGCGTTTCACTGGCTTGGACTGGCCATCGTCGCGTTGCTGACATTGGTCCGGCCGGTGGACGCGGGCATTAGCGGCGCCCAACGCCCTAACGTCGTGCTCATCGTCTGCGACAACCTGGGATACGGCGATACCGAGCCGTACGGCTCGGTCCTGCACCGCACGCCGCACCTGAACCGTCTGGCCGAACAGGGGATGCGGTTCACTCAATTCTACGCGGCCAGCGGCGTCTGCACACCGAGTCGGGCGGCGCTGATGACCGGCTGTTACCCGCGACGCGTCGGCATGGACGTTACCGACGGGGCCGTGCTGCGGCCGGTCTCCGCCCTGGGACTGAACCCGGACGAAGTGACGATCGCCGAGCGGCTGCGCTCGGCGGGTTATGCGACGGCGATCTTCGGCAAATGGCACTTGGGGGACCAACCCGAGTTTCTGCCCACGCGGCAAGGTTTCGACACGTTCCTGGGCATTCCCTACAGCGACGACATGACACCGCGACCGGGCAAGAACTGGCCACCGCTGCCGCTCGTGAGAGACACGACCGTGATAGAAGCGCCTGTGGATCGCGACCTGCTCACGCGCCGGCTTACCGAGGCGGCAGTCGCTTGGATCGAGCAGCAGCGCGATCGGCCGTTTTTCCTCTACCTGCCGCAATGCACGCCGGGCAGCACCGAGGCGCCGTTTGTCAGTCCAGACTTTCGCAGCCGATCGCAGAATGGCTCCTGGGGCGATGCCATCGAAGAACTCGACTGGTCGTTGGGCGAGGTGATGCAAGCGCTCGAACGGCTGGGCATCGCCGACCGCACGCTGGTCGTCTGGACGTCGGACAACGGCGCGCCGCGGCGCGATCCCCGGCAGGGAAGCAACGAGCCGCTGGCGGGTTGGGGATACACAACCGCCGAAGGGGGCATGCGGGTCCCTTGCATCATGCACTGGCCGGGCGTGATTCCGCCGGGCGAGGTCTGCGACGAACTCGCGACGATGATGGACCTGTTGCCGACGTTTGCCGCAGCGGCCGACGCCCCCCTGCCCCGCGACTCACTGTCCCACGCCCCCCTGTCCCATGACTCACTGTCCTCTGACTCCGCGACCTACAAACGGCGACGGATCGACGGCCGCGATATTACGGCGCTGTTGACCACGCCCGGTGCCGCGTCGCCGCACAAGGCGTTTTACTATTATCAGTTGGACGAGTTGCAAGCGGTGCGATCGGGCCAATGGAAGTTGTACGTGTCGCGGGACGGACGGGCGACGCGTTCCGGCACGCCGACGGCAGCGCGGCTCTATGAAGTTGTCGCCGACCCGGGCGAATCGCAAGATCAGGCGTCCGCGCAGCCGCAGGTCGTCGAACGCCTCGAAGCGTTGGCCGTGGCGATGCGCGACGACATAGGTGATGGCGACGTGCCAGGGAAAAACACACGGCCGGTCGGACACGTCGCCGAACCGAGGCCGCTCCGGCTGCCGTAACGCTGCACACGTGAACCCTTGCGGCCGTTGCAGTACAATGCTGTCTCCCGCACGGCCGTCGTGCGGTTGGCCGTCGGTATTTGCTGCCTGGCTCCCATGAAGAGTAACTTGTGCAATCGCGTCTTTGGCGCACTTGCCCCGTTTGTCGTCGTGCTCGCATTCGCTGCCGGCGCGGCGGCGGCTGAGCCGTGGAACCAGTTTCGCGGACCGGGCGGCGACGGTCAGGCGTCGGCGGACCTTCCCGTCCAGTGGAGCGAGGCGGACGGCGTCGTCTGGAAAACGGCGATCCACGGGCGGGCCTGGTCGTCGCCGGTCGTCTGGGGTGAACAGATCTGGATGACGTCGGCCACCGAGGACGGCACCCGGCTCTACGCCATCTGCGTCGACGCCCAGACCGGCGCGATCGAGCGGGACATCACGGTCTTTGAAATCGCCGAGCCGATGTTCTGCTATCCGTACAACAGTTACGCCAGCCCCACGCCGGTCGTGGAACAGGGGCGGCTTTGGGTGCACTCCGGCAGCGCGGGGACGGCCTGCATCGATACGGCCACTGGCGAGACGCTTTGGGCGCGGCAGGACCTGCGTTGCGATCACTATCGCGGACCCGGATCGTCGCCGATCGTCGATGGCGACGCGCTGTACGTCAACTTCGACGGGTACGACGTGCAGTACGTCGTGGCGCTCGAAAAGAACACCGGCAAGACGATCTGGAAGGTGGACCGCGACATCGACTACGGCAGCGACAACGGTGACCGCAAGAAGGCGTACTCGACGCCGACGTTGATCGAGTACGCCGGGCGACGACAACTGGTCAGCCCGGCGGCCGTGGCCACGATTGCCTACGATCCCGCCAATGGCAACGAACTCTGGAAAGTGTATCACGGCGGTTTCAACGCAGCGGCCCGGCCGCTTTTCCATGACGGCAAGGTGATCGTCAACCTGGAAGGCGGGCTGCGATTGCTGGCCGTGCGCCCCGACGGTGACGGCGACGTCACCGACACGCACATCGAATGGACCTGCGGCAAGGCCACACCGACGCGGCCGTCGCAACTGGTCATCGGCGATCACCTGTTCATGGTCAACGACAAGGGGATCGCCTCCTGCGTTTCCCTGGACGACGGCCAACCGGTCTGGACCGAGCGGATGGGCGGCCCCCACAGCGCTTCGCCGATTCACGCCGCCGGGCGGATCTATTTCTTCGACGAAGACGGCACGTCGCGCGTGATCGCTGCCAACGCCGAGGCGTATGAGTTGCTGGCTACGAACACGCTCGAGGCGGGCTGCATGGCATCGCCGGCAGTTGTCGGTGACGCGCTGATCGTGCGAACGAAGACCCACCTCTATCGCATCGAGCGTTGAGTCGGCGCACCAACGGAACGGTTAGCCATGAATGTCATTGTCGCCGGCGGCAGCGGTTTTCTGGGGCGACACGTGGTCGAGGAACTGGCCCGACGCGGGCATCGGCTGACCGTGCTGGCGCGCGGCACACGCACAACCCCCGACACACATGACGGCAACGTCGAAACGATCGCTTGCGACGTGGCGGCGGGCGACTTGCCGATCGAGCGGCTGCGCGGTGCCGACGCCATCGTCAATCTGATCGGCATCAAACGCGACACGGCCGCACAGACATTTCAGCAGGTGCACGTCGACGCCGTGCGGCAATTGATCGAGTTGGCGCGACAGATTTCCGCACGACGGTTCGTCCACGTAAGCGTCGTTGCGGCGCGTCCGGACGAACGGCACGCCTACCACGACACGAAATGGCAGGCCGAACAGTTGTTCAAAGAGAGCGGGCTGGACGTGACAATCCTGCGACCCGGCGTGATCTATGGACCGGGCGACGACATGATCACGCACCTGGTGAAGATGATCCGCTTCGTGCCGCTGTTTCCCGTCGTGGGAGCGGGTTCGTCGATACTGCAGCCAGTGCACGTGCACGACGTCGCCCGTTGCGTGGCCGAGACGCTTGCGCGGCCCGAGACAATCGGCGCGACGCTTGAGGTCGTCGGTCCCGAGCCGATGCAACTTCGCGAAGTGGTGCGAACCGTGGCGACGGCCACGGGGCTGAAGCTCTGGATCGTGCCGACGCCGATCTGGTTCCAGCGCGTGTCGGTCTGGCTGATGAACCGCTTGTGTTCGAACCCGCTGTCGACGCCGGCGCAGTTGCAGATGCTCATCGACGGTATGGCGGGTGACCCGCGGCCGGTTGATGAGCAACTGGGAGTGCGGCCCGAACCGTTTCGCGTCGAGACGGTCGCCGAGTTGCAGCGGGGGATTCCGCCGCTTTTCGGATTTAGCCTGCGCCTGCTCGGCGGCAGCGGGTATCCTGAACGCAAGGGGCAGTAAGCATGTGGGACAACGAACACGTGCGGCAAGGACGCGGCAACGTGCCCGATGCTGCGTCGTGCCAAGACCTGAACACTTAATCTACGACATTATTGAGAGCAGTATCGATGCCTGACGCCACGACCCGACGACAGTTCCTGCGACGATCAAGCGAGACGGCCGCGGCAGCCGGGGCGCTGACCGCCCTCGGCGGAGTTCATACACTCGCCGCGGCGCCAGCCGACGTGGTGCGTCTGGGGATCATCGGCTGTGGCGGCATCATGGGGCATCACGTGCGCGGGTTGGTCGACCGTGGCGAGCGGGTCGAATTCGCCTGGCTGTGTGACGTCGACCCGCGGCAGCTTCAGGCCAAGGCCGAGATGATCGACGGCTTTCAATCGTCGCCGGCGAAACAGACGCCCCGCCATGAAGATGTTTGTGCCGACGGCGGTGTCGATGCGGTCGTGATTGCGACGCCGCATCATTGGCACGCACCGATCGCGCTCGAAGCGATGGCCGAGGGCAAGGACGTCTACATCGAGAAGCCGATTTCCCACGTATACAACGAAGGCCACGCCGTGATCGACGCGGCGCGGCGGCATGGCCGCATCGTGCAGCAAGGCAGCCAGATGCGCAGCAGCCCCGTGACCGCCGAGGCGAGCAAGCTGCTCGAAGCGGGCGTGATCGGCGAGGTGAAGGTCGCCCGCGCGTGGACGGCCGAACAGCGATCCGTGGTCAAGCCGGTGGCGGATTCGGAGGCGCCCGAGGGCGTCGACTACGACCGCTGGCTGGGCCCGGCGCCGCAGCGGCCCTTCAACGCGCTGCGATTTCACCAGACGTGGCGGATGTTCCGTGACTACGGCAACGGCGAGATCGGCGACGACGGCATCCACGATCTCGACATGGCCGCCTGGGGACTCGGCGTCAGCACCCTGCCTCGGCAGATCACGGCGCGCGGCAGCCGGATGATGCTCCACGGCCACGCCAGCGAGTATCCCGACAACATGCACGTGACGTACGAATACGCCGACGGCAAGCTGCTCGTGTACGAGAACTATCCGTTCACGGCGTACGGCTTGCATGGCTTCGACAACGGCAACGTGTTCTACGGCACCGAGGGCTACATGGTGTTTTCGCGCCGCGGTGCGTTCAGCGTGTTCCTGGGGCCGAAGAACCAGCGGGGACCGACCGAGAGCAAGGCCATCCGCGGCGAACGTGGCTACGCCGAACACATGGACAACTTCCTCACGGCGGTGCGGACGCGCGAGCCGATCACCCGCGCACCGGCCGAGACGGCCCACCTCAGCTGCGCGCTGGTGCACCTGGGCGAAATTGCCTATCGCACGCGCGGCCGGCTCGACTTCGACCCCGAGGCGGAGCGGTTCGTCGACAGCGACGAAGCCAATGCGATGCTCGACAAGACGTACCGCGAGCCATTCGCGCTTCCCGCCGTCGGTTAGCGTCAGAAAGTCATGATGCCGTCGAAACCGAGCATGTACTGGGTTGAATCGTTGCCGTCGTCGTAAGGATCGACCACCGAGTTACCGCTGTACCAGTCGGCCCGCATTTCGGGACGAAGAATCAGGTTATCCGTGGGTGACCAGTTGACGCCGAACGAAAGGGAGAAGAAGTTTCCTGGCAGCGGCGGCACGTTGGGGTTGCTGGGACGATTCAGGCCCACGCGCGTGCCTTCTTCGTCGCGGAACCACTCGAACCGCATACCCGCCTTCCAGTCGCGGTTGATGTTGTAGTAGAGGTACTGGTCGATGCCGTACCAGTTGGCCTGTCCGCCGTCGGGCGCGCCGTGTTGCTGAAAGCCCAACCAGTGGTGAAAGACGTACTGCCAGCGGCAGCACTGAGGCGTCCCCACGAGCCAGCTGTAGCGCGTGCGGTTGGTGAACTCGTCCTGGATCGGAAACCCGGCGGAGTTGTTGAACTCTTTGCCCGTCGTGATGGCAAACGACGTCCAGGCTCCCGAGTAGGGGCTGTCATAGCGGAGCTTGCCGATCACGCCCGGGTCGTCGCTGACGCGGTCGAAGGCGTCCCAACCGTTGTGGATCCCCAGTTGCACTGTCCAGGCGGAGTCGACGTTCCAATTCGCCTGAGCGCCCCAGTGCGTGAACGGGCCGGCAAATTGGTAGCTGTACGACTTTGAATAGAAGAAGTTGTCGGGGGCCATGAGGCCTTCGTAGCCCACGACCGAGTAAAAGTGACCGATCTGGATGTTCGCGTCCTTGCTGCCCACCGATACGTAAGCCTGGGGGATCGCCAGTCCGTAGTATTCCGGGTTCCAATGGGGCGAGCCGTCCGGGCGGCGTTCGATGCCCGTGGACTGGGCAAGGTAAAAGTCTTCGCCATAGAGCAGGTCGAGGCGACCGCCAATGCCGCGGTCGTACTGCGGAAGCGCCGCTTCGGCGATCAGGTAACCCTGGTTGAACATCGCCTCGTTGCTGCGGTCCACGGCGTTGTAGGGGCCGTTGAACTTGCTGGGCGGGCTCGACGTGTTGCCAATGAACCCGCCGTTGAGCCAGCCGCGCAGGCTGTATCGCGAACCGTCGCAGCAGCCGCGGCAATCGCCGCACGTCGCGCACGGCGAACCACACGTTGAGCAACTCTGGCACGGGCCGTCGACGTCAAGCGATGAGAACTCGGCATCGGCCGTGAATGCGGCGAAGTCGTAGGCCGTGCCGTCACGGGTGACTGTGGTCTCAGCCGTTGGGGAGAAGTCGTCCTGGGCGCGAACGCCGTCGGGCGTTGGCACGTGAACCAGCGCAATCGCAGCAAGAGCGGCAATCCATTGACGCATACAGCAACCTCTTCCATGAGGCGGGAAGCCGCTTCTCAGCAGAGCGTGTCGAAGTCGGCGGGCGGGTCATCCAGCGCTACGCGTCCGTGATTAACGCGATATCGCCAGTGCAGATATCGGACGCCAGACGCATCGAGGTCGACGCTTTACACCCTGGAAGGAATCACGGAACTCGGCTGTGGGCCGAACTTCGTCGGCACATTCGACACGACCGCCACGCCACCGGGGTTCGGGACAATCGGCAGGGTCACGCCAAATTCCCACACGGTGACCGCGTGCCCGGCGTCACTGTGATATGTTGGCGCTCAGCGGGCCACCGCGGCGTCGAGTTGGCCGTGCGCCTGCATAAGCTTGCGGTAGCGCTCGAAGACGCGGTCATAGACGTCGGCTGAGGCGGCGTTGGGCTCGAAGCGGGTGGCATCGCCGCTGGCGTGCCGCTCGAGAAAGGACGCCCAGTCGCTGGTTTGACCGGCCAGACATTCGGCGCGGTACTTCGCCATTAAGGCGGCTCCCCACGCGGTGCCTTCTTCTCCGCTTTCCAGGATCACGACGGGCGTGCGGAAGACGTCGGCGATGATCTGCCCGAGCCGGGGCGTTTTGGTGAGGCCGCCGGAGAGGATGATTTCGGTACGGGGAAATCCCTGGGCGTCGAGCACTTCGCTGCCGAGCCGGAGGTTGAAAGTCGTGGCCAGCAGGGCGGCCTTGGCGACGTTACCGGGGGTGGCGTTGTCGGCCGCCAGACCGACGACGAGCGCCGTGCCACCGCGCTGGACGCCCAGGCCGGGTTCGTCGTCCATGAACGGCAGTGCGAGAATACCGCCGCAGTCGTCGGCGGCTTCGAGCAGTTGCGGCATCACGGCCGAGAAACCGGCGCTCCGGTCACCGCCCAAGGCCAGGCCGAACATCTCGACGACGGTGTTCATGAACGTCGTGCCGTTGCGAATCCAGACCATGTTGATCGGCTTGCCGTCGGCGGCGCAGAAATGATCGATCGCGGCGCTCACGCCCTCGAAGGCGCGATCGCCGACCGAGTTGGCGCAGACGCTCGTGCCATAGCTCATCGAGACCATGCCGGCCTCGCCGATCAGCGAGCCGGCCAGGGCGGCCGGCTGATCCCCTTCGGCGGGGGCGACCGGTATGCCAGCCGGCAAACCCAGCAGTTCGTTCCCCATGGTGCTGAGCGTGCCGGCACTTTCCCCCGCCTTGCGCACGCTGGGAAGCAACTCCCCGAGCGGCGGCGTGCCGCTGTCCGCGACGAGCGCGTCGAACGATTCGAGACGCTGGGCGTCGTAGTCGAGTGTCGCCTGATCGATGGGGAACATGCCGGCCGCGTCGCCGATTCCCAGCGTCCACTCGCCAGTGAGCCGGTAGCTGATCCAGCCAGCGGGCGTGGTGATGTGCGCCACCCGGACGGCCACGTCCGGTCGGTTGCGCAACGTCCACAGCCAGCGGGCCGCCGTGATCCGCTTCGGCATCTTCACGCCGAACCGCTCGGTCAGTTCAGCGCCTTCGGCGTCGTTGCGGCTGTCGCACCACAGTCGGGCCGGTCCGAGCGCGTTGCCGGCGGCGTCGGCTAACACTTCACCGTGCATTTGGGCCGAGATGCCGATGGCGGCAACGTCCATCTCGACGCCCTGTCGGCCGAGCTGAGCACGCAGGTCGGCCATCGCCCCGCGGAGGGCGGCTTCCCAATCGCCGGGGTTCTGTTCATAACAACCCTCGTCGAGTCCGGGCACCATGTCGTAGCTGCCCTCGCCCGTGGCCAGCACGTTGAGATCTTCGTTGGTGAAGATCACCGAGAGCCCCTGCGTGCCGGCGTCGATCCCCAGATAACCCTTCGTTGCCATGCGTCAGTCCCACCGTGAGAAGTGCACTTGCGATGTGTAGCGGACAGGCATTTTAGCATCAGCCGCCCCGAGTGGGAGTGTTCGCCGGTCGTTTTCAGCTCGCTCAAAAACGTGCCAATGGGAAAAGTGCGAACCGCGCGACCCGATTGATGGTCCACGCGGTATGAATCGGCAGGTCGGGCAACGAACACCGGCAACACTCGTCACACGACGCGGGGGAACACGCCATGTCAGACGTCCCATC
>JAGQPT010000589.1 GCA_020426575.1 Planctomycetales bacterium | reverse complement strand
TACGCCATGCGGTCGACCTGGCCCATCCGCTCGACGGTGCGGTCGCTCGATAGCTCCCGGCTGAGTCGGTCGAACTGCGACTGCAGGTGTTGCCGATCCGCGAGGCGGTCGACGTGGATGCCCTCGGGAAGTGCCAATCGGCCGGGGAGTTCCTTACCCTTGATCGGCTCGTACTGCTGGCCCATGTGACCGGCGCCATAGACGTCGGCGGCCCAACTGTCGGCCAGCCCGACGAACGCCGGCATCTCCGGATCGTTGGACCCGCGAAACTTCGCCGCGATCGAACCCATCGAGGGATATCCTGCCCCGTCGCGGCCGTCGTTGGTCCGTTGCGCCAGCGCGTTGCCGGCCTGCATCGTGATCGGTGTGTGGTTGCTCGCGCTGCAGTCGACCGAACGGATCACGGTGAGCTTGTCCATGATCTTCGCCTGCAGCGGCAGATGCTCGCTGAAACGCACGCCCGGCACGGCGGTGGCGATCGATTGGTACGGCCCACGAATTTCCCGCGGCGCGGCGGGTTTAGGGTCCCACATGTCGATGTGGCTCGGTCCTCCCGAAAGCCAGAACAAAATCACGGCCTTGCGGTCACCGCCCGCCGATTGTGGCGAACTGGTCGTGGCGGCTGCGAGACCGCGGGGCGAAACGAGCGAAGTCGCCGAAGCGCCGGCCAACCCGGCCGCACCGACCTGCAAGAACCAGCGCCGCGAACCGACGCGAACGACTCCCTGAGCGCCGGCGTCGCCGATCAGCCCCGCCGAGGCACTGGCGTGGTGACGGTCGTGACGGCTGGCAGCTTGTTTCACATCGCGGGGAGAGCAGGGCATGGCGCGGGGCTCCTCGTGCTCGCTTGATTCTCCGGCGGCGGGAGAGAACCGGGGGAACGTTGTGCGGCGGGACGTCTCGTGAGACCCCCGGATTCTACCCGAACCGGCGACAAAAAGCACACCTCGCTCGCAAATCGCGGAGCACGTGCGGGTTAGGCCGCCGGGTTCGAGTGACCTGGCTGTTCCGGATCGCTACAATCGTGGCCATGATCCGATCGCCCGCTGCCCGTGCCAAGCGTCTCGTCGCCGTCCTGGTTTTAGTGGCGATCGTCGTGGGCACCCTCATCGCAATGAACCGCGGCAGCGCGGCGGCGCGGCAACGGGCCGCCGTGGAATCGCTGCGTGCCGCAGGTGCGCAGCTCGTGTTCGCCGAACCGGCCCGCCGACACACGTCGTGGTGGGGGGCGATCAGCGGCGACGACGTTCGGCTGTCGCAATGTCCGGTGCGCGTCGACTTGTCTCATCAGCCGATCGACGACGGCGCGTTGTCGTCGCTCGCCGACCTCCCGGGCGTCACGGACGTCGACCTCAGCGACACCGACGTCACGGATGCCGCATTGCAGCGGCTCGACCGGCTGGACAGGCTCCGCACGCTGAATCTGTCGCGGACAGGCGTCGGCGCGGTGGGGATCACCGGGCTCCGCCGGCTCAACAAAATCGAATACCTGTACCTGGAAGACTCGGCCGTCGACGACGCGGCGATGGCCGTCATCGGCGACTGGCAGGCACTGAAGCACCTCGATTTGGCGGGCACGCACGTGACCGACGCGGGACTACGGCGGCTGGCGCAGCTCGGCGAACTGCGTTACCTCGATCTGAGCCGTACGGTCGTAGGCGACGACGGGCTGGCCGTGGTCGCGTCGCTGGCGCAACTCCGGCGACTCGACCTGGCCGACACGGCGATTTCACCGGCCGCAGCGGCCCACCTGGCCCGTTCGCCTCGTTTGATCAGTCTCGACCTGAGCGGCACCGGGGTGACGGACCCCGCCCTGAGCGAACTTTGCCAGCTCGTGAAACTCGAACGCCTGGCCGTCGCCCGCACCCAGCTGAGCGATGCGGCACTGGCCGAGTTTCGCAACCTGGCGCCCAACGTCGTCGTGGCGAAATGAGCGGCGGCCATCCCGCTGGTTTGCCGTCCGAACCAAGGTTGATTAAGCTGCGGGTAGGTCCCGACGCCTCGTCCGCACACGTCCGGTCGACCGGGCGGTGTCATGCCGCCATCGCCAAAGTCGTCCTATCCGATCGATTGCCGACATGAACGCTACGACGGTCTCACCAGCTGCCATGCGGATCATTCACGTGTTGGCTGGCAATCCACCACACACGATCCAGCAATTGGTCGAGGCCACCGGTGTCACCCGCACGGCCGTCAGCGAACAGGTCAAAGACCTGATGGCGCGAGGCCTGGTGAGTCGCTCGACCCGACGTACCCAACGGGGCCGACCGCATCATCTCTACACTGCCACCGACCACGCCCTATCGACGTTGTTCTCCAACCACCAACGGCTGATGGTGCCGGCGTTGTTGCGGGCGGTTGCCGACGTGGCCGGCCAGGAGGTTGCCCGCGAGGCGATGGTCCGCGCCAGCAAGGTGCTTGTGCAGCACTATCGCGAGCAACTCACGGCCGAAGCACCCGCCGAGCGGCTGCGGCAATTCGCGGACGTTTTGTCCGAAGAGGGCATACTCGCCGAAGTGAGCGAAGAGGGGGGGCAACTGCGGTTGCGGCAGCGCAACTGCCCCTTTGCCGACATGGTCGACGACGAACGAAACATCTGCAGCGCCGAACGATCGATGCTTGACGCCATCGTGGGCCAGCCCCTCTCGATTGTCGGCTGTCGACTCGACGGTTGCCCGAGCTGCACGTTCGAATTGGCGATGGACGAGCCGCGCGGCGCATCAAACGGTGAAACGGTCTGATCACGCCCACCGAACCGCGGCGGCAATGCGTTCGCATTGCGCTGACATTCCTGTTCGGCTTAGGCTCGCCTCGCCTCCGGCACCTGATCGGGGAGGCTTGGCAGGACAGGCGTGTCGAGCGACGCCGCACCGGGACGCACGGCAATCGTCCTCATGCCGATCTCGTTCGAGTCGACCACCAGGCTTGGCACTCGCGCCAACAACAGCAGCGCCCCAAAGCGCCCGACCGAGGAGAGGCCGAACACAAACAGGTAGGCACCGAAGCTGGTTTCCCAGTGCATGAGCAGTGCCGCGCCGATGAGCGATCCGCCCACCCAGGCCGTCGTGTTGAGCAGGTTGTAGATCGTCAGCACGCTGGTGCGTTCTTCCTCGGGGATCGACTCGAAGAAGAGTAGGAAGAATGCCAGTTCATAGGCCGCCCAGGCCGCGCCGCCGGTGATCTGCACCAGGCCAAGCCAGACGATGTTCTGTGACACGATCCAGGCGGCGCCGAGCGGTGCGATGCCAATGCCGCCGATCCAAAGCAGTTGACGAGCGCCGATCCGTTTGGCAATGCGGCCCCACATCGGCAGGGCGAACACCTTGGCAAGAAACGCTACCGCGAACAGCGTGATCAGTTGGCCGTAGTTGAAGCCGAGCTTTTTCAACATGAACGGCGTGAAGAACGGCCCGGCGGATTGCACGGCGGCTTGCACGGCGACGAGATAGACCAACAGCCGCCCGCCGTAGCTGGCCTGCAAGTGATGGAAGATCCGTCGCCAGGGGATGTGCCGCATGTTGGCCGGCAGCGGCACCGGCTCGCTCTGCTGGCACAGCGACCACGCCGAAAGCAGCCGGCAGGCACCGGCGGCGGCAAACAAGATGGCAAACGCCTGCAAATCGTGGCCATAGCTCGACGCTGTTTGCAGCAACACGCCGCCAGCCAGCACGCCGAGGAACACCGCCGCCTGGGAGAGACGCGTGCGCTGGGCGAAAAATCGGGCACGTATCGGTCGCGGCACGATCGTGCTGATCCAGGTGTTCCAGGCCGGCCCAGTTGCCAGGCCGGCCGCCCAGTAAACGGCTGCCACCAGCAACACGCCGGCTCCGCTGATCGTGCCGCTGAGGGCGGCCCACAACAGCGGCGCGAACGCCAGGGCTTGGACAATCGCACAGGCGACCACCCAGCGGCGATGCGATCCGAGGCGGCGGACTGCCAGCGGCGAGGCCATCTGCATCAATCCGCCGGCGAGGATCGGCAGGCTACTGACCATGCCGGCGGTCATTTCACCGAGTCCGACGGCCAGGGCGAAGGCGGGCAAATAGGTCTCGCCGCAGCCGACCATGCCGCCGAAGGCCGCCCCGTCGATCAGGCTCGCCCGCAGATCGGTGCGCAGCCGGGGTTTTTCGCTTCGTGGTGCCGCCACCACCGCAGGCCGCCACACGGCCTGGGCTTCACCGATGTACGTCGTTGCCATCTTCTCGATTACTTCGGAGCCAAAAATCAGATGCTGTCCAACGCCGGCCCGTTGTTCTGTCCCGAGCGGCGCGGCGACATCGTAGCCGACCGGACGGCGGCGAAAAAGAGAGGATAGGTGGGGGGCAAGCACGGCCTGCTAGCAGGCGGGGGCGTGTCGGATCTTCAGTATAAGAGCCCAACTGCCCACCAGTCTTCAGGAGTGAGCTCTTGAGTTTACGGCCGGCTCGAAATCCCACATAACGATGAGTTGGTTGGATGTAACATTCGCCGCCTCGCGTTACTCGACGACACTTTTCAACACCTGTTGCAAGAGTTCGAGCTTCTCGGATTTGTCTATTTCAGGGTCACGGGCCTGCATGAACTCGACTGCGTTTAGATTATCGCCCCGCCTGCGGTTTTGACTTGGCTCTAGGCACTCAATCAGGATCGACTCAAATGCACAAATGATCGCCTCCCCATCTGCGGAGTTTGTATGGCGGCCCAATTGCCCGTCGTTGCTGACCCCGCAGACACCGAACCAAGAAAAACGATCCCAGCGTCCATTCAATCGGTCTTGTGTGTGCTCGTAAAGTCTTCGGCCAAGCGGTCGGTCCGTGCTTCGGCCAACGTAGACGACGGAGTGGCGGTCGTGAAGGAGATAAACACCTCTCTGTTCGCTAAAGTCAACCGTATCCGCACCTATCTGCTGTCTACCTAAAATGGCTGGCGTCGAAGTCGATGAGACGTTTGACCGTAGCCAGTACATTCCAAGTGCGCGAATGACCGAATTGATCTGCGCCTCGACTACCACCTCACTAACAGCAACGGCCTCCGTGCTTCCGTTTTCTCTCGATGCTATGAGACCAATCATGCCACGACTTGGCCGGTAAAAGGGGCTTCTTTCACCGTCTGACTGAATCGAATTCGTGACCATCGCGGTCACCGTTTGACCGGGTGTGGCGCCAACTGAATTTCGCAGGCCTCGTTCGACAATTTGTTCTGCGATTTCGGTGTAATGCATCGCTTCACCCGACTGTCTAAGAACGTGCTCAATGGCTTCCTTCCACGGCATATCAGTCATTTTGTTTGCTCCCCTTGAAACGGAAAACTCTTGCGAAATTCCCCTCGTTTGACGCGGCACGCGGTGCCGGTATGTCAGGAGGGCGTCTTCAATGATAGACATCGCTCGAGTGCCTGTCACGTGATGACGGAGTTAAACTTGTAGCCGAGGTACCCGGTGTGATGCTCATGGTTTTTGTACTATGCTGAGTTCTTGCGACGTTTGTTCCGCGTGTGATTTGCGGCGTTGCCTTGTAGACTCGCGTCGGCTTTCACGGGATCGTTCCCATACATATGCCCGCTTCCCTTCCCACTCGTGCTGGTCGCTTTCGCGTTGCCGGCGTCGTTGCCGTCGCGATTGCCCTACTTATCGCTTCGTATCTCGCGGCCGACTGGTGGCGGACGATCCCCGAGGATGCCCACGCCGAGTACGTCGGCCGCAATTCCTGCATCCAGTGCCACGCCGGTCAGTACGAACGCTGGCAGGACTCGCCCCACGATCTGGCGATGGACCTGGCGACCGAGGAAACCGTGCTGGGCGACTTCAACGACGCCACGCTGGAGCATTACGACGTACGCTCCCGCATGTTCCGCGACGGCGAGCGGTTCATGATCGAGACCGACGGGCCCAAGGGCGACCCCGAGACGTTCGAGGTGAAGTACACCTTCGGTGTCGAGCCGTTGCAGCAGTACATGGTCGAGTTCGACGACGGCCGCGTGCAGGTGTTGCCGATTGCCTGGGATACGAAAGAACGGCGCTGGTTTCACCTCTACCCGGACCAGGACATCCCGGCCGGCGACTGGCTGCACTGGACCGGGGCCGGGCAGACCTGGAACTACATGTGCGTCGAGTGCCACTCGACGGGGGTCGAGCGCAACTACGACGTCGCCACCGACAGCTATGCCACGGCCTACAGCGAGATCGACACCAGTTGCGAGGCCTGTCACGGCCCGGGCAGCCTGCACGTCGAACTTGCCGAGCGGCCCTCATTGTTCTGGGATCGCCGCATTGGCTACGGCCTGGCCGATCTGAAGAGCACGGCCAAGGGCGAGATTGACACCTGCGCGCCGTGCCACTCGCGCCGACGCGTAATCTATCCCGGTTACGAGCCAGGCGACGAGTATCTCGACTTCTACCTGCCCGAGATGCTCGCCGGCCAGCACTACCACGTCGACGGACAGATCAAGGAAGAGGACTACGTCTACGGCTCGTTCCTGCAAAGCCTGATGTACCACAAGGGCGTCCGCTGTACCGACTGCCACGACCCCCATTCGACGAAACTGAAGTTCGAGGGCAACAAACTGTGCGGGCAATGCCATTCGCCGGGCAAGTACGACGGTCCGCTGCACCACCGCCACAAGGTCGGCACGCCCGGCGCGCAGTGCGTCGATTGCCACATGCCAGAAACCACGTACATGGTCGTCGACCCGCGGCGCGACCACAGCATCCGCATTCCGCGGCCCGACCTGACCGTGGCACTGGGCACCCCGAACGCCTGCAACGGCTGCCACAACGACAAGTCGGCCGACTGGGCTGCCGATCAGATCGTCGAGTGGTACGGCGATTCACCACATCGCCAGGTGCCGCACTTCGGTCACGTCATCGCCGCCGGCCGGCAACACGCGGCGGGCGCCGACGACGCGTTGGCCGAACTGGCCGCCACACAGTCGCAACCGGCGATCGTTCGCGCCAGCGCGATGACGCTGTTGTCCGACTACGAATCGCGCACGCGCGTGCGCACGGCGCTAGAGTTGATCAATGACAACGAGCCGCTGGTGCGGTTTGCGGCAATCGGCGGTCTGGAAGGCGACTTCTCCGACCGCACGCGCGCCGCGCTCTTCACCCTGCTCGACGACCCGATTCGCCTGGTGCGGATCGAGGCGGCTCGCGTGCTCGCCGGCTTTGGCGAGCGCGGCATGAGTGTCGCGCAACGGGCCGAGTTCCAGCGTGGACTCAAGGAATACCTCGTCGGCCTCACCGCTAATGAAGACCAGGCCGCCGCCCACGTTAACCGCGCCGTCGTCGAAGAAAACCTCGGTGACGCCGCTGCCGCCGAGGCCGCCTATCGCACGGCCATCAAGGTCGATCCGGAGGACATCGCCGCTCGCATGAATCTCACACTGTTGTTGGACCGCCGCGGCGAGACGGCCGAAGCCGAACAGATGTTGCGCGACGTGATCGCGCTGCGTCCCGATTTTGCCGAGGCGCACTACTCGTTGGGGCTGCTCCTGGGGGCTGATTCCGAGCGGCTGAGCGACGCCGCCGCCGCGTTGGCCGAGGCGACGCGGCTGGCCCCCGACAACGCCCGCATGAAGTACAACCACGCCATCGCGCAGCAACAGCTCGGCAACCGCGACGAAGCCGAACGGTCGCTCAAGGATGCCGTGCGGCTCGATCCCCAGTTGGCCGACGCCGTCCGCGCCCTGGCGATTCTGTACATCCAGGACCAGCGCTGGGACGAAGCCCTCTCCGTTGCCCAGCGACTGTTGACGATCCCTGGCCACGGCCCCGCCGACCAGCAGATGGTCGCCCAACTGCAACAGATGATTCGGCAGACCGCACCGCAGCAATCAGCGCCGTAGGCCACCTGCAGCGCGTATACCGTTGGCTCGTTCGTACCATTATCCTCCACCGACGGCCGGCAGAAAATGGACTTCGCTCTCCGCGCCGACCGGGTCGAGCAAACTGGCTGCGAACGAACCGTCGATCGACGCGGCGACCCCCGGTGCCAACGCGTCGCCCCGTCTCAGCCGCCCCGCCAACTCCGGAAACTGGGCCTCAGTCGCCGCAATCACTTTGCGGAGCGTGTCGCCCGACGCCTGGCAATGCGTGGTGCCGCCCGTCGCATCGCGGAGCAGGGGAGGGAAGTAGACGGTCGCCATCTCGGTGGTCTCGCGGTCAGTGAATTGGCATTCAATGGGCTTGCAGTCAATGGGCTGGCATGGAAACGTCGGTCACACGCCGATTGCAATGCTCCCCAGCGTACATCGTTTCGCCGCTCTGTGTCGACGGGCCGAAGAACGGCGCACCCGATGTCCCGGTCATGTGCGGCGGACGGCGCGCTCGCACGCGCTGACCACGCAGCCGACGATGATCTGACTCACGAGGCACAGCGGCGTGGCCCAGATGAAGCCGACGATCCGCGGCTCGTCGGTCACCGCCTCCCAGTAGTTGATGACGAAGCAAACGGCCACCCCTGTCGCTGCACCCACGATCGTGCCCAGCGACGTCGCCCAACGGACGAAGAACGCCATGAAGAACAATCCGAACAGCGGCGCCGTGAAAAAGTTCGTCACCTTGTAGGCAACTTCAAACAGGTTGGCGAACGTACTGCGCGACAGCAACACGCTCACCGCTACGACGACCACCCCCACGGCCAGCGATACGTAGCGGGCGATGCGGACCTGCTCGGCGTCGCTGAACGACCGGCGGCCAAACCGCTCGATGTAGTCGACCGTGATCACCGAGCTAGACGAGTTGACGCCGGAGGAGAGACTCGACATGGCTGCCGCCAGCAGGCCGGCCACTACCAGACCGCTGAC
The DNA here is from genome assembly GCA_020426575.1 of Planctomycetales bacterium. GTDB lineage: Bacteria > Planctomycetota > Planctomycetia > Pirellulales > JAEUIK01 > JAGQPT01. Next base: position 5,735 of record JAGQPT010000589.1, on the reverse strand, counting down.
GCCCTGGGGCAGCCCGATAACGACGAACCGCGGCAATAGTTGGTCGGCGTTCGCCCGAATCGTCGCGCCGTCCGCCAACAAATGCGGATTTGCCGTGAAGTAGGCGAACAAGGCAAAGCCCAGCATCCCCAGCAACAGCGCCACCGTGGCGTCGGCGGCCATGGCCGTCATCTGGGCACGTCGTGCCGCACCGTCGCTGGCGCACGACAGGTAACGCTGGATCGCCATCTGGTCCGAACCGTTCGTGCAGATCTGCCAGGTCAATACCGCCAGCGTGATGCCGAAGAACGAGATCCGCTTCTCCGGATCGAACCAGACGAACCGCTGCCAACTGGGGGCCCACTCGTGCGGCCACCACTGATCGACGCCCCCCAATGCCACCGTGATCACGAGAATTGAGAGGATCGCCCCAAAGAACAACACGGCCGTCTGCGTCACGTCGGTCCAGATGACCGCCTGCAGGCCGCCCATGGTCGTGTAGATGATCGTGACGATACCCAGGACACTGCCGACGAGCGGTGCGTAGCTGGGCGGGATTCCCAAGAGCGGCACCAGCACCTTGGTCGTCGTGGCGTAGATGATCACCGACATCCACAGCAACCGCAGCATGAGAAAAAACGTTGAACCGAGGATCCGCACACCCAGGCCAAAGCGGTTTTCCAACAGTTCGTACGCCGACGTGATCCGCACCCGCCGCAGAAACGGAATCAAACCCCAGCCGACGACCAGGATCACCAACGGATAGGCCGCGATCTGGCACAGCATCATCGGCCCGTTGCGGATCATTTCGCCGGGCGTCGACAGATACGTGATCGTGCTCAGCAGCGTGGCGAACAGCGAGAGCCCCACGGCGCCCGATTTCATCTGTCGACCGCCGAGCAGGTAATCGTCGCTCGTCGCGCTGCGGCGGGCGAAATACCAGCCGATTGCCAGCATTCCCACTCCGTAGGCTGCGACCACCAGCCAATCGAGCCGGGCGAGCCGCCGCGGCGCGCGGCGGTCGATCTGGCACACGGCGGCTGCTGCGGCCACGCGAACCGAAGCGTCGCTTGCCGACATGAGTGTTTTCAGCAGCGGCAATTCGCCCCCGTCACCTTGTGCGGCGAGCAATCGCGCCAGGAGCAGTTGATCGTTGGCGGAGCCCTCGACCGCCGCCTGAAAGACCGCCTGCTTGTCGTCGGCCGACAAGGATTCCGCGTCGCTGTATGCCAGGCCAGCGAGCCGCGCCGTCGTGCCGTCCCCCGCAACGTCTTGTGGCTGCAGAGCGCCGGCGAAGTCCGGCGTCGTGGAAAGTGCGATCAGGGCTTCGGCAGCCGCGTGCCGCGCGTCCTCGTCGGCAAGTCGCTCGAGGAGTGACGTTCGCGACGGCCGGTGACCGGCACGAGCGGCCGCCCAAGCGATGTACGCATCCGTAGTCGGGTCGTCCGTATCTTCTGCCGCCTCGTCGGCCACCGCGAAAAGCCGCTGCCGTTGGTCGTCGTTGAGGGAGACGACGGACCCCAGCCGCGCAAGTGCTTCGGCGCTACGGCGCCGGACGTCAGCCGAGTCGCTCGCGACGCCGTCGAGCCAGGTCTCGATCCACGCGTCCTCTTCGGCCGCGCGACCTCGCATCGCCGCCGCACGGGCCAGCGCGCACCCTGCTTCCGGCGCTGCGTCGGCCGGTGTCGTTCCTTCGGGAAGGACGGCTGCCAGGTCCAAGGGATATTCCAGCCGCAACAACGTGTCCGCCGCCGCCACGCGAACTACCGGATCGTCATTTTCGAGTTCCGCTGTGATCAGCGCAAGGGCATGCTCACGCGCCGCTGCGCCGACCGGGGGGCGTTCTGGTTGGTCGGCGCAACCAGTCGCGAATGCGAGCGCGGCGAGACAAGCCGATCGCGCGAGGCGTCGCCATCGCTGCAAGGCAGACACCGACGAGAGACGAGGCCGTCGGAGAATGTGGTGTGGCGGTCGTGGCGAACGTTGAGCGGTCATCGGTCTGTCCGATCGTAGGCCGTCCGCCTGCGCAACACAAGCTGATTTCCCGCAGTGTTCGTGGCGATGATCGTTCCTCAGGGCCCACCGCTTAGAGGTTGCTGCCGGCGGAAGCGACGGCCGTGGTACGATTCCAGCGAAACTTGATCGCCTTGCCAGATTTGGTGACAATGAGTGAACGATGGATGGAGTGAACGATGGATGTCCCGCCTGACACCGTCCTGCCCGAGGCCTCCACGGTTTTTCTCGACCCTACGCGCTCATCACGGCGATGTCGATGCAATCCACCAACGAATCGGTAACTGGGCGTCGCCAACGGTCCCGCGCCTTGGCGTGTGGTCTCATTCTGTTTGTCGTCTCTTTCTCAGTGGCTACGTGCGGGCGCGCGGACGATCCCGCGGTTCGTCCGACACGAACAGCTCCCAACGAAGCCCGGGCTGCGACCGCTGCACTCGTCGACGATGCCAAACCGTTCGATACCGATGCGATCGAGTTTTTCGAAGCCAAAGTCCGACCACTGCTCGTCGAGCATTGCCACAAATGTCATAGCACGTCGTCCGACAAGCCCGAGGGCGGGTTGCTGCTTGACGCCCGCGAGCAGTTGCTCACCGGCGGTGACACGGGGCCTGCCATCGTGCCGGGCCGCCCCGACGAAAGCCTGCTGATCGACGCGGTCCGCTACGGTGACATCTACCAAATGCCGCCGGACTCGAAGCTCCCCGACGAAGCGATCGCCACGTTGGAAACGTGGGTCGCCAGCGGTGCCGCCTGGACTCCCGACGAATTGGTCAGCGCCGCTCCGATTAAGCAGACGTCCGGCATCGATGTCGCCCAGCGCCGCCGCGAACACTGGGCCTGGCAACCGATCGCGGCATCCACGCCACCCGCCGTTCACGATACGGCCTGGCCCATGCTGCCGTTGGATCAGTTTGTCCTTGCCCGCCTGGAAGCGGCCGGCTTACATCCAGCCGCCGCCGCCGAGCGCCGCGTGCTGGTGCGCCGTCTGTACTTCGACCTGATCGGCCTGCCGCCAACGCCCGCCCAGGTCGAGGCGTTTGTCAACGACACGACCGACGAAGCCGTGCCGCGCGTCGTCGATTCACTGTTGTCGTCGCCCCATTTCGGCGAGCGCTGGGCCCGCCATTGGCTCGACCTGGTGCGCTACGCCGAGTCGCGCGGTCACGAGCAGGACACGAATTCGGCCAACGCCTACCAGTATCGCGACTACGTCGTTCGCGCCCTCAACGCTGACGTGCCATACGACGAATTCGTCCGCGAGCACGTCGCCGGCGACCTCATCGATCCGCCGCGCCGACATCCCAGCCAAGGTTACAACGAATCGGTCCTCGGCACCGGCTTCTGGTTTCTGGGCGAATGGGTCCACTCTCCGGTGGACGTCCGCAAGGACGAAACCGACCGTTTCGACAACATGGTCGACGTCTTTAGCAAAACGTTCCTGGGATTGACGGTCTCGTGTGCCCGCTGCCATGCCCACAAGTTCGATGCGATCACGCAGCAGGACTACTACGCGCTTGAAGGTTTTCTGCAAAGTTCCGCCTACCGGCAAATCCGCTTCGAGTCGCTCGACCACAATCAGCAAATTGCCAGAAAACTCGACGAGCTTGACCGCCAGTACAAGCCGCAGATTATCGACCGCGCCGTTGCCGCCCGCCGCGCGTCGGTCGAGCAGTCGGCCGACTATCTGACCGCGGCGCTCACCGTCGACGGCGGTGCGCCGCTCGACGATGCGGCCGCCACGTCCCAACTCGACGTCGCACGGTTGCAGGCCTGGCGCGACGAACTCCGCCGCGCGGCCGCGGACGCGAAACATCCACTTCATGGCTGGATTGCCGCAGCGCAGACGGCTGGCGGTGAATCGCCCGGTATTGAAATGCCCGAGATTGAATTGACCGGCGTTGCGTCGCCCGGTGTCGCCTGGCAAGTCGTCGCCGACTACACCAACGTGCGACGCCAGCCTGTTGACTGGCGCGCTAACGGCGTCGTGTTTGGCACAGGACCCAATTTGCCGGGCGACATAATGTTAGGGCACGACGTCTCCCGGCCGATCGAGCGCGTCATCGTCCACGGCAGCGTCCGCCGCGATCCCCTCTGGAACGGACTGGTCGAGGCGGCGGGCACCGAGAACGATCAGACGCGAATGGCCGACTGGTTGGCGCCGAGCCACACCTTCCGCACGCCGACATTCGACGTGGCCGCCTCCCACGTCTTCTACCTCGTGCGCGGCAGCGGTCACGCCTATGCGGTCGTCGACTCCCATCGCGTCAACCGCGGACCGTTGCATGGCGAACTGGTTCAGTCCTGGACCAGTGACGGCAAAGACGATAGCACTGACGACGCCTGGCGCTGGGTGGGGCACGATCTCACGCGTTATCTGGGCCGCAATGCCCACGTCGAATTCACGACCGAGGCGGATGCTCCGATGGAGGTCGCACTGGTTGTGCTCGCCGAAACACCGCCGCCGACGACGCTCGAACAGATCGATCCGACAATACTGTCTCCGCCGACCGGCGCTGGCACAGCTCGGGACATTGCAGGTGCCGTACAACAACGGATCGTCGAGGCGGTCGATGCGCTGGCGGCCGGCACGGTTGCCGACGGCGATGCCTCGGCCGCGCAAGCGGCGCTCGCCGACTGGGTGCTCCGCAGCGAGGCCCTCTTTCCACCGTCTGACGACGACGCGGCAGCCGCGCTTCTAAGTGAATACTGGCAGAAACACGACGAGCTTGACACCCAGATCATGACCGAGTCGCACGCCGCGATGGCGATGTGGGACGGCACGGGCCGCGACGAAGAACTCCTCGTGCGCGGCAACGCGCGGACTCCGGCGGGGCGGGTGCCGCGCCGCTTCCTCGAAGCGATCGCCGGCGACGAACCGATGCCCGTTGCTCAGGGAAGCGGCCGGCTCGAACTGGCAGCGGAAATGACCGACCCGGCGACGAATCCCTTCGTACCACGGGTGATCGTCAATCGCGTCTGGCAACACCTGTTCGGCGTCGGCCTGGTGCCGAGTGTCGACAACTTCGGCGTGCTCGGCATCCCCCCCACGCACCCCGAGCTGCTCGACCATCTTGCCGACGAGTTCGTGCAGGACGGCTGGTCGCTCAAGCGGCTGATCCGCCAGCTCGTGCTTTCGAGCAGCTATCAGATGTCGAGTGCGGTCGACCCCGCCGCAGCCGTCGTCGACCCGGCCAACACGCTACTGCACCACGCCCGTGTCCGCCGCCTCGAAGGCGAAGTGATTCGCGACGCCATGCTTGCCATCTCGGGCCGACTCGACGAGTCGATGTTTGGACAGAGCATCCCGGTGCACCTGACCGAGTACATGAAGGCCCGCGGCCTGCCAGAGACGAGCGGTCCGTTGGACGGCGCCGGTCGTCGCAGCATCTACATCGCCGTGCGGCGGAATTTCATCGCCCCGATGATGCTGGCGTTCGACACGCCGATCCCGTTCACTACCATCGGGCGTCGCAACTCGTCGAACGTGCCGTCGCAGGCGTTGATCCTGCTCAACGATCCGCTGGTGGCGCAGCAAGCAGCCCTTTGGGGCCAGCGCGCCGTAACCCAGGGGCCTGCGGACCCAGCCGCACGCATCGACTGGATGTACGAGACGGCCTTCGCCCGACCGGCCAGCGCTGCCGAACGCAGTGCCGCGGTCGAGTTTCTGCAAATGCAGGCCGTCGCCCAGGGCCGGACGACAGACGCCTGGTCGGATGATCCCCAGGTCTGGGGCGACTTAGCCC
>JAGQPT010000588.1 GCA_020426575.1 Planctomycetales bacterium | reverse complement strand
TTCTCTTCCGCAGCATTTTTCTGGAAGGATTGGCCCGACCGTTTGCCGGCGTGCGTCTGATCCTTAAACACCTGGTGAAAAAGTTCCGTAGCCTGGGCGGCGACCTCCGTCTACGTTCGCGGGTACAGCGGATCGACGTTGACGATGGCCGCGCCACGGGGGTCACGCTGACCGACGGCACCGAGATTGCCGCCGACCGCGTGATGTCGAGCGCCGGCTGGTACGAGACGATGCGGATGTGCGGCGAGCCGGCCGATCAGCAGCCGCGCGACCCTGGCCGGCTCTCGTTCGTCGAATCGTTCTCCTGGCTGGACTGCCAGCCGCAGGAATTGGGCATCGACACCACGATCGTCTTCTTCAACCAGTCCGAGCGATTCCATTGGCGGGTGCCTGACGAGTTGGTCGACCCCACGAGCGGAGTGATCTGCTCGCCGAACAATTTCGCCTATGAACAGCCGCTCGACGAAGGCGCGATTCGGGTGACGTCGTTGGCCAATTATCGCCAGTGGCGTGATTTGGACCGTCCGGACTACGAGTCGGCCAAGCGGCATTGGTACGATCGCGTCACCGCGGCGATTGTGGGCGTGGTTCCGGACTTTCGCCCGCACGTGGTCGCGACTGACATGTTCACTCCGACGACGATCGAGCGTTTCACGCTGCACGAGAACGGGGCCGTTTATGGTGCGCCCTGGAAACGCTATGATGGCACGACCCACCTGAAGAACCTGTTCATTTGCGGGACCGACCAGGGGTGGGTTGGCATCATCGGCGCTATCGTCAGCGGCATCAGCATGGCCAACCGCCACGTATTGCGCTCGACGTAGACCGACGCGCTCGCGGTGAGGAGCCACCACGGCGGCCCGCATCGGGCGAAGCTGTCCTGGCGCAGACGTGGCGATGCAGACACGCTGAGTGGGCGCTGACACCAGTGGCAGCGACGGCGCGCAGTGGTTGCCGCCAACGATGTTCAAGTGCACGGCAAACGACCAACAGCCCCCCCGAATTGATCGATGTCTAAAGACTTTCTCAAAGGCGCCCAGGACGAGTACGACGTCGTCGTGATCGGCAGCGGCTTGGCAGGGCTCACTGCGGCGAACACGTTGGCCAAGGCGGGCAACCGCGTGTTGCTGTGCGAACAGCACTACCAACTCGGCGGGATGGCGAGCTGGTTCAAACGCCGCGGCGGCCACATCTTTGACATCTCGCTGCACGGCTTTCCGATCGGCATGATCAAGAGTTGCCGGCGCTACTGGACTCCCGAAATCGCCGATTCGATCGTCCAACTCAAACATATTCGCTTCGACAACCCGATGTTCGCGCTGTCGACGACGTTCGATCGCCAGGACTTCACACGGATCCTCCGCGAGCAGTTCGGACTCGACGAGGCCACGATCGGCGGTTTCTTCGACGCGGCGCGGCGGATGAACTTCTACGACGATCAGGAGATGACGGTCCGCGAGTTGTTCGACCGGCACTTCCCGGGGCGCGAAGACGTGATCCGCCTGTTGATGGAGCCGATCACCTATGCCAACGGTTCGACGCTCGAGGACCCGGCGGTCTCGTACGGCATCGTCTTCTCGAACTTCATGTCCAAAGGCGTCTACACGTTCGAGGGGGGGACCGACCGGCTCGTGGGGCTGATGCGGGACGAGATGATCGCCAACGGCGTCGACCTGCGGATTCGCTGCGACGTCGAGAAGATTCACGTGGGTCCGCGCGGTGTGGAAGGGGTCACGGTCAACGGGCGGCGGATCAAAACCCGGGCCGTCGTTTCCAACTCGAACCTCAAGGCCACGGTGCTGCGGCTCGTCGGCGAAGAGCATTGGGACCCCGCCTTTGTCGAACAGACCAAAGCGGTGCGACTCAACAACTCGAGCTGCCAGGTGTACATGGCGCTGCGGCCGGGCGAGATGATCGACGAGAGTTGCGGCGACCTGCTGTTCAGTTCGACGGCACCACTGTTTCGCACCGAAAGCTTGTTGAGCCGCGACATCAAGAGCCGCACCTATTCCTTCTACTACCCGCGCACGCGCCCGGGCAGCGACCGTTGTCTGGTCGTGTCGAGCACCAATGCCCGCTACGAAGACTGGGCCCAATTGGACGACGAGGCGTATCAGGCGAGCAAGGCCGATTTGATCGAGACGACTCTGGCGGCGATCGAGGCGTACGTGCCCGACATTCGCGCGAAGGTCGAGCACGTCGAGGCCTCGACGCCCACGACGTTCGAACATTACACGCGGCACATCGCCGGCGCCAGCTTTGGCACGAAGTTCGAGGGGCTGGCCGTCAGCCGCGCGATCCCCGAACAGATCCCCGGGCTGTTCCACGCCGGCAGCGTCGGCATCATCATGTCGGGCTGGCTGGGGGCGGTCAATTACGGCGTGATCGTGGCGAACGATGTCGACGCCCACCTGCTCAAGACCAGCAAACGGCCGTCGGCGCCCGCCACCGTTTGACGAACAAGGCAACTTTGGCGGAGGACCGACGTCGCCGTGATCGGACAACTCGCCGAAGTGATTGTTTACGTCGAGGACATGGCCGCGCAGGTGGCGTTTTACCGCGACGTATTGGGACTTGCCGTGATTGAGCCGCCCAGCGGGACGGACCCGGCCGGCGCTTATTGGGTGTTGTTCGACACCGGCGCGTGTCGACTGGCACTGCACGGTGGCGGGCAGCGGCGTTTCGGAGCCGACGCGCCCAAGTTCGTGTTTGCGGTCGACGATGTCGTGGCACGGCGCGAATGGTTGTTGTCCGCGGGTGTGCAAGTGGGCGACGTCCGCTCACCGGCGCCGGGCCTGCAGGTCGTCGACGCCACCGACCCCGAAGGTAACGTGTTTTCGCTGGAGCGTCGCGACACGACGCTTGCTTGAGGACTTTCGCTGCATGAGCACCGCTGAGATCACTGCTGCCATCCCGCACCGCCCGCCGTTCCTTTTTTTGGACGAGGTGGTCTCGTCGGCGGACGACCGCATTCACTGCCGCCGCACCTTCACGGGCGAAGAAGCGTTTTACCAGGGACACTATCCCCGGCAGCCGATCACGCCGGGGGTGATCCTCTGCGAGGCGGCGATGCAGGCCGGGGCCGTGTTGCTCTCGCGACGCGTCAGTGGCGAGGGTGTGCCGGTGGCGACCCGCATGAACGACGTGCGTTTCAAACGGATTGTCGAGCCGGGCGAGACCGTCGACATCGAAGTGACACTCGACGACGAGTTGGGCGGCGCCTTTTATCTCACCGGTCGGGTGAGCGTCGGCGGCAAGCTGGCGGCGCGGCTGTCGTTTGCCTGCACACTGACCGAAGCCCCGTAGCCGTGACCGATGGACTTTCTCGACATCCGCGACAAAACGTTCCTCGTCACCGGCGTGGCCAACCGCAAGAGCGTGGCCTGGCATGTCGCCAGGACGCTCAGTGAGGCCGGCGCCGAGGTGGTGTATGTGGTCCGCAGTCAGCAGCGGGCCGACACGGTCGCCAAGCTGGCGCCGGGCGCCGAGACATTGATTTGCGATGTCGAGGACCCCGAGCAGATTGAGCGGATGGCCTCCAAGCTGGCCGCTTCGGAGCAGGCTGCGGGGCGCAAGCTGAGCGGCCTGCTGCACTCGATCGCTTTCGCCGACTACGAGGGGGGAGTGAAGCCGTTTCACGAGACC
>JAGQPT010000587.1 GCA_020426575.1 Planctomycetales bacterium | reverse complement strand
GCACCCATCGCACGGTACGTGGTGCAGGCCCAACGAAAAATCGCCGCTCAGCACGACGCCGTCGTGTAGACAACCGGTGGTGGTCGCCACGATCAATAACACGCCGCACAGCCTCAGCGCCTCAGCAACGCCGGCGGAGTAACGAGCGCCACGATCAGGCGACCGTCGGTCGCTGTGGTCGATCGTCGTGTCGTCCCCTCGGCGATATCGCATGGCGAGACTTCCTGCCTAGAAATCGTGGTCACTTCGTATCGTCGTCTGCAGGAACGACGCGTACCGTTCGCAGCCACGTCTTTTACGCAGCACAACATCTACGCGGCCTGATACCTGCTAAGCACGTTCTCGGCGCCGCCCGACAACGTGAAGGCCCCTGAGTTTTGCATCGTCGCCCGTATTACCGGCACTGCAGGAATATTCCCCTTAACCGGTCGGGTTTCCCGCGCCACTTAGCACCCCAGGTGCTGGCGGATGTGGGTTGACCTGTAACGGGCCCCGGGAATAGAATCATATCTCCTTTACACAAAGCATGTTACGATCACGACGACGACACTCCATGCCCGCACCTGAGTCCGCTAGTTCGATCGCCACCGCCTTGCCCGACGCGCCGCTACTGCGGGTCGAAGGGCTCAAGACGTATTTTCGCACTGACCGGGGAATCGCCCGTGCCGTCGACGGGGTGAGCTTCTCGATCGAGCGGGGTAAGTCGCTGGCCATCGTCGGCGAGAGCGGCTGCGGAAAGACCGTCACGGCCCTGAGCATCCTGCAACTGATCCCCATGCCTCCCGGCGAGATCACCGGCGGCAGCATCCTGCTCGAAGGCCGCGACCTGCTGCAGGTGTCTGCCGGCGAGATGCGGAAGATTCGCGGCGGCGAGATTGCCATGATCTTCCAGGAGCCCGGTACGAGCCTCAACCCAGTCTTCACGATCGGCAAGCAAATCGGCGAGGCAATCCGGCTGCACCGCAATCTCGACGCCCGCGCGACCCGGGCCGAGATCATTCGTGTGCTCACCGAAGTGCGAATCAGCGAACCTGAACGGCGGATGAACCAATATCCGCACGAGCTCTCTGGCGGCATGAAGCAGCGGGCCATGATCGCTATGGCGATTGCGTGTCAGCCCAAATTGATGATCGCCGACGAACCCACCACGGCACTCGACGTCACGATCCAGGCACGCATTCTCGACCTGCTCCGTTCGATGCAGGCGCAGCACGAGATGTCGATTCTACTGATCACGCATGACCTGGGAGTCGTTGCCGAGATGGCCGACGAGGTTGTGGTGATGTACGCCGGCAAGGTCGTCGAACATGCCGACGTTGGCGAATTGTTTGCCCATCCCAAACATCCCTATACGCGCGGACTTTTTGCCAGTCTGCCACGTATCGACCTGCCCAGCGCCAAGTTGACGGCGATCGAAGGAAACGTCCCATCGCCGACTCGATTCCCTGCCGGCTGTCGCTTCAAAACGCGTTGTCCGCATGCGCAACAGAAGTGCGACAGCGAGCCGCCGCTCGAAACACACGCCCCGGGACACGAGGTGGCGTGCTGGTACGCCGGCGAGTTGTTCCCTTCGTGAGCGAATCCAGCCCCCGACGTTTGACGAATACCCGAGCCGCCGCACACCAGGCGATTCGAAACACGGATCCCGTGTCGCACGGCCCGCGTGACCACACGCCCCCATCACGAACAGGCACTCGATGAACGCAACCGCTGAGGCCCCCATCGCGACTGCTGCGGCCCCCACCCTCGTCGTCGACGAGTTGTGCAAGTACTTTCCCGTGCGCGGCGGCCTGTTTTCTCGCGTCCGCGAATGGGTCAAGGCGGTCGACGGTGTCAGCTTCACGCTCGGTCGTGGCGAAACGCTCGGGCTCGTCGGTGAAAGTGGCTGCGGTAAAACGACGGTCGGTCGCACGCTGCTGCGGCTGCTGCCCCCCACATCGGGCAGCGTGACCTTCGAGGGCCAGCACATCTTCGAGATGCCACGCTCCGAATTGCGCGAGCTCCGCCAACGCATGCAAATCATCTTCCAGGACCCGTATGGGTCGCTCAACCCGCGGATGACCATCGGCACCACGGTCGGCGAACCGCTACGGATACACGGCGTTGCACGGGGGCGCGATTTGCGTGAGCGCGTGGCAACGCTGCTCGAGCAGGTGGGGCTTCCGCCCGATGCGATGTCGCGCTACCCCCACGAGTTCTCGGGCGGCCAGCGACAGCGCGTCGGCATCGCCCGCGCACTAGCCCTCAACCCGTCTTTGATCGTCTGCGACGAGCCAACAAGTGCGCTGGACGTGTCGATCCGCGCCCAGGTGATCAACCTGCTCGACGAACTACAGGTCGAACACGCGCTGTCGTACTTGTTCATCAGCCACGACCTGGGCGCAGTGCGACACATCAGCCATCGCGTGGCCGTGATGTACCTGGGAAAGATTGTCGAACGGGCGCCAACGTCGGCGCTGTTCGAGGCCCCCCGGCATCCCTACACCCGCGTCTTGCTCTCGGCGATCCCGATCCCCGATCCGACGAAGCGGCACGAGCGCGTCGTGGCGACCGACGACGAAATTCCCTCGCCGATCAACATTCCCTCCGGCTGTCCATTCCACCCGCGCTGCCCGCTCTTCGAACTAAAGGGCAAACCCGACGTCTGCCAAAACGAGTTGCCGAAACTTACCCCGGTCGCGAGCGGCGACGCCGATCACGTCGCGGCGTGCCACTTTGCCGACGAGACGGAACGGCTGGCGACGTGATCCGCGCAACATACTTTGAGGCGCGTTCATAGGCCCAACATCCCCTTCTGAGTTGCTTACCACTCGTTCATCGGCGATGATCATCCGCGGCCCGATCGACAAATTCCTGAAGTCGGTGACGATCGAACTTGCCCGTGCCGTTACGCGGCAATTCGTCAAAGAAGAAATAGCGCGTGGGATTCTTGTACGCGGCCAATCGAGACGCTACGAACTCTCTCAATTCGCTTTCCGACACGCAGTGGCCCGGCAATAGCGCGACGCAAGCCACTGGCACATGGCCGTCCCGATCGTCAGCCATGCCGACGACTACCGAAGCGTGCACCTGCGGGTGCTCGTCGAGCACATCTTCGACCTCGGCTGGCGCAATATTCGAGCCACGACGCACGATCATCAGCTTGCTGCGTCCGACGAACCAGACATAGCCGTCGTCGTCTCGATATCCCAGGTCGCCGGTGTGTAGCCAGCCGTTTCGGAGCAACTCGGCCGTGGCCGCCACGTCTTGCCAATAACCTATGGTCTGGGATGCGGCCTGGATGACAATTTCACCGACTTGTCCGATGTCGACGTCCGACATCTCGGCATTGACGATGCGGATTTGCGTGTCAGCGACGGGCAGTCCCAGCGAACCCCACTTCCGCCTCCCGCTGCGCGGATTGGCTGCGTAGTAGCCTCCCACTTCTGTCATGCCGCACCCTTCCATCACCTCCCAACCGAAGAGATCGCGAAACCGCTGATGCAGGTCATGTGGAACAGCGTCGCCCGAGCCGATGCTGTTCTTCAGAGTCGTTCGCTTGACCGGACATCCTTCGAGGAACTCGACGAAGTCCAACAGATCGCTGGCCAACATCCCGTATTGAGTGACGGAGTGTGCGCCGATCAGCGACACGGCTTCGGCCGGTGAGGGCTTCATCGCCAGCACCACCCGTGCTCCGGCATGCAGTGCCGGGAGCAATTGCGTCTCGAGCCCACCAGCATGGCTGATCGGCTTGCCCACCAATACGACGTCGGAGTCGTTCATTTCAAATAACCGCCGCGAAGCATCAATCGCGGCGAATGCGCCGGCGTGCGAATGCACCACGCCCTTCGGCCGCCCAGTGCTTCCTGAGGTGAACAGTATCAACGCTGGAGCGCCCGGTGACATGGCCACATGACGGTCGAGCGGGTCGTGATCGAGCAGCACGTCGAATGGTGTGAAAATAGCGTCGTTGACTTCGCCAATGCAAAACGCTGCTCGGATGTTCCCCGCCTCGAGCAGTGACCCGGCGACGTCGTTCCGCCCAGCGTCACACACGATCAGCAGGGCATCGACCCGCCGGACGACGTCGGCAACCTCCTCCGCCACGTAACGATGGTTAAGCGGCACGGCGATCGCGCCGATCTGGTAACAGGCGAGCGTCGTGACGACGGCCTCGACACAGTTCGGCAATAGCCAGGCAACTCGTTAGCCAGGTTGAACCCCTCGCCTACTCAAACCGGCGGCAACGGCGCGTACCTGGCGATCCAGCTG
>JAGQPT010000586.1 GCA_020426575.1 Planctomycetales bacterium | reverse complement strand
ATCTGCGGCAATCGGTTGCGGCCGCACTGCTCACAGGCGCTGGTGGCGATCTGCTGCCAGTGGCGTAGTTTTTTGTCGCCGCGCTCGTCTGCGGCATCCGGAGGGACTTCTCACTTTGCTCTGTTCGACGAATCAAACTAACCACTCGGTGGTTCATTGTCAAAAACCCTGGGCAAAAATTCATCCGCCCCGTGCACGTTTGCCAGACCGCCGCCCGCCATCGCAAGCTCTCAATCACGGCCCGAGCCGTGCACGTTTGCCGTTGCCCGAACGTCGCGTGGACATGAGGGTTGCATTCGCTGGCGTACCGTTTGCACTCGCCAGTCCACGGGGTGAGAATAAACGCGACGGTCGCCCGGCGTCCCACGGTCGACGTACCCGACACTTGGGTTTCACCAGCCGTCGCCGCACCAGAGCCGACGGGAATTTCCCATCAGTGACCAGCCCCACGGACCCAACCGCCATGCCCCCACTCACGCACCACGACCGCACCGACTCGGTCGCTGAGAAACTTCGACAACTGCAGGCGGCACACGCGGTCGGTGATCTGTCCATTGCCATGTCGCTGGCCGATTCGCTCCGCGAGACACTTCGTTTCGAGCGACTCCAACGGCCCGCCATCGAGGTCGACATCCCGGCCGACCACACATTTCCGACGGCCGAGTTGCCCAAGGCGTGGGCCGAGTGGGCACAACCGTGGACCGCCTGCAAACCACTAGATGTCTTCGAAACCGTCGGTATCGAGCGTCGCGGCGAACCAATCGACGTCTGCGTGGCGTTTCCCGCCGACGAGATCAGCGACCCTGCTCGTGAGATTCGCGTTGCCCACCGTGTGTCCGACTCTTCCACATTGCTCGAAATCCCCAGCCAGGTGTACGACCTCCGCCGCGGCGACGGCCAGGTGACCTGCCGGCTCGTGTTTCAGGCCGACGTACCGGCGCACGAACGGGCCGAGTACCTGATCTTCTCCGGCAACCCACTTGCCGAACGCCCCGAATACGAAACCGACCTGCGCACGACCGGCGAGGGCTACGGACTCGACATCGAGAATCGACACTTTGTCGCCCGGCTGCATCGCCAGATGGGTCAACTCGAGCGGCTCACCTACAAACGGCAGCACAGCCTTGAGCTCTACGCCGGCGGTAAAGGGCACGGCGAGCCCCCCTGCATCGATTGGGCCCACGATTACGTCGACGAGGGGAGTCTACAAAAGCTGCGAATGCGCAACTGGGCCGAGTGCCCGAACTTTGAAGTCGTGCGGGGGCCGCTCTGTGTGCGTGTCCGCCGCTGGGGTTTTCCCCACAGCCCAGTGCACCCGGTGTTCACGCCGAGCCGCGTGCACATGGACCAGGAGTACGTCTTCTTCGCTGGATTGCCATACCTGATGAAGCATGGCACGATCACCGCCGTCAAAGACGTCACCATCGAGGCGATGCGCGACGACGAATGGGTCTTCTCAGGCTACTCGTTCACGGACTTGCTCTGGATCGACCGCCAAGGGCGGGTGCACGAAGGAAGCGTGCCCGCCGACCAGGTCAACGACCTCTGGGGTGTCGGTTTCTACCACGACACCAGTCGCGACGCCTTCGTGGCGCTGT
>JAGQPT010000585.1 GCA_020426575.1 Planctomycetales bacterium | reverse complement strand
CTCCGACATACACTTCGGCGCCGATTCGACATCCACCCGCCTGATCGTTGAAGGCGAAGCGTTCGCGGGGGTTTTTGGCGACTTTGGCGTCGAGTATTTCACCGACGATCCCGGCTTTGCCGTCAGCGACGTGATCAACGGCTCGCTCTATCCGCTGGCGGCGGGCGACGCCGTGAGTTTCAACGTGCTCACCGGTTTGCTCTATTCCGATGGTGCCGCGATGCTGACGACCCCTGCGAACGATCCGGAATTCACGATCGATTCGGGGTTCTCGCGCGTCGTCACCTCGACGAGCGGTCCGCAGACGGGCTTCGTTTTTGCCACGGCCGATTCGGACGGCGGCATCCACAAGCACATCGATTTTCTGCTCACGCCGGGTTCTAGTGCCGGCAGTGGCGCCGCGCCCACGGGGGCGTACGGTGTGTGGCTGGAACTCGCGGCCGACGGCTATGAACCCACCGACCCGTTTCTGCTTTTGCTGAACAACGGCCTCGGCTCCGAGGAGTTTGATTCGTTGTTTGCCGACCTCGACCTGTGGCGGGCCGCCCTGGGTACGCCCGGCGATGGCAACGGCGACGGCAAAGTCGACGGGCTCGATTACCTGCTGTGGGCTGAGAACTTCGGGGACAACCCGGCCGACGATCCACCGGGCTCTCCGGCAAACGGCGATTTCGATGACGACGGCAAAGTCGACGGCATCGACTACCTCGTCTGGGCCAGTCACTTCGGCCAAGGCTCAAACGACGCCGTCGCCGTGCCGGAACCGGCGACGTACTTGCTGGCCGGTTGCGCGGTGCTCGTGGGAGCGGGTTGCTTTCGCCCGCATCCTCGGCATCGCCGATCATCCGCCGAACTATGAGCAGGGGCACCTCGACGATTTCCGCAGTGAGCATCCCGGCGGTACGAATTTTGTTCGCGCCGACGGCTCGGTGCACTACATCGCCGACGGCATCGACCAGCGCGTCTATCAGGCGCTGGCCACACGCGCCGGCGGCGACATCGCCCAGGAGACGCGCCCCTGAACAAAAACACGCCAGCAGCACGTCACGCCAGCAGCTTGTGCACGACCTCGCCGTGTACGTCGGTCAGTCGGAAGTCGCGGCCTTGGGAGCGAAACGTGAGCCGCAGGTGGTCCAGGCCCAACAGGTGCAGGATCGTGGCGTTCAGATCGTGCACGTGGACGCGGTCTTCGACGACGTTGAAGCCGAACTCGTCGCTCGCGCCCAACGAGATGCCCGGCTTCACGCCGCCGCCGGCCAGCCACATCGTGAAGGCGTTGGGGTGGTGATCGCGGCCGTCGCTGCCTCCCTGCACCATCGGCGTGCGGCCGAATTCACCGCCCCAGATCACCAGCGTTTCATCCAGCAGGCCGCGCTGTTTGAGATCGCGGACCAGCGCGGCTGCGGCCTGGTCGGTTGCCTGACAGTTTTCCTTGAGCCCGCCCACCAGGTCGCCGTGCTGGTCCCAGGCTTCGTGGAAAATCTGCACGAACCGCGAGCCGCGTTCGACGAGCCGCCGCGCCAACAAACAGTTGTTCGCAAACGACGAACCACCCGGCTCGGCACCGTACATCTCGAGCACGTGTGCCGGTTCCGCCGCCAGGTCCATCAGCTCCGGCGCGCTTGCCTGCATCCGGTAAGCCATCTCGAACGAATTGATGCGGGTGGCGATCTCGGCGTCGCCCGACTGCTCCAGGTGAATTCGATTGAGCGCGTCGATCGCATTGAGCGACTCGCGCTGCATGCGGCGATCGATGCCGGGGGGATTCGACAGGTACAACACCGGTTCGCCCGAGCCGCGGAATTGCACGCCCTGGTACACGGTGGGGAGAAAACCGGCCCCCCAATTCGAGTTGCCGCCACTGGGGCCCTTTTTGCCGGAACTGAAGACGACGAAACCAGGCAGGTCGCGCGACTCGCTCCCCAGGCCATAGCAGGTCCAGGCACCCAGGCTCGGTCGGCCGAACTGCGTTGAGCCCGTGTTCATCAGGATCTGTGCCGGGGCGTGGTTGAAGGCGTCGGTCACCATCGACTTGACGACGGCAATCTCGTCGACGACCCCGGCCGTGTGCGGCAGGATCTCGGACACCTCGGTGCCCGACGCACCGTGTGGGGCGAACTTGAACTTGGGACCGAGCAACGTCGCCGCCGGATTGATGAACGCCGCGCGATAACCCTCGATGAGTTCTGCGGGGGGACGCGTGCCGTCGAACTTGGTCAGCCCGGGCTTGTTGTCGAACAGTTCGAGGTGGCTCGGCCCGCCGGCCATGAACAGGTAGATCACATTCTTGGCCCGCGGCGCGAAGTGTGGCGCCTTGGGGGCCAGCGGATCGGCGTCGGCCGAGGGGGACGCCGTGGCCCCCTGCGACTGGTCGCGCAGCAAGTCGGCCAGCGCGATCCCGCCCAGACCGACTCCGCACTGCTGCAAAAACCAACGCCGCGCGATCAAGTTGCGCACCTGCTCGGCGGGTGTCGATGTCTGGGTATTCACTGCAGTACCTCGCGGTAGCACAAAGTCATTGTTTCGAGATCGTTTCGTCCAGGTTCAGTAGTACGCGGCAAACCAGCGTCCAACTTGCCAGGTCGACCGGCGACGTGTCGGCGGGCAGCACCGGCTTTTTCTCGACGTCGGCGACCGCGATCTGCCAGGCGGTTGCCTCGACGTCACCCGCGCCGCCAAGTTCTGCGCGTTGCTGCGCCAGCAAGTCAAGCAGCACTCGCGATTCGTCGTCACGGGGCGCACGGGTGAGACAACGGCGGAACGCGTAGTCGAGTCGCTGCTGGTCGCTACTGCCGGCCTCGCGCACGGTCCGCAGCGCGAGCGCTTGCGCGCATTCGTAGAACAGCGGTTCGTTGAGCGTTGTCAGCGCCTGCAGCGGCGTGTTCGAACGGGACCGTCGCACGCATGCCGAATCGCCGTTAGGGGCGTCGAACGCGTCGAGGGCAGGGTAGGGCACGCTGCGGTAGCGGAACGTGTAGAGCCCGCGGCGGTAACGGTCGCTGCCGTCGTCCGTGTACCAGTTCTTTGGTCCGTAGCTGGCCGGCCGTTGAAAGAGGAACTCTGGTGCCGGCGGATAGACGCTCGGTCCGCCCACGTCGCGGCTGAGCAGTCCACTGGCCGCCAGGGCGACGTCGCGGACCAGTTCGGCGTCGATGCGGCCGCGCGGTCCCCGCCAAAGCAGCCGATTGCGCGGGTCCAGCTCTGCGTATTCAGGCACGACGACCGACGACTGGCGATACGCGGCCGAGGTGACGATCTGGCGGTGCAGCGACTTGAGGCTCCAGCCGCCGTCCATCAGTTCGACCGCCAGCCAGTCGAGCAACTCGGGATGCGAGGGTGCCTCGCCCTGCGAACCGAACTCTTCGGGCGTGCCCACCAGGCCGGTGCCGAAGTAGGCCTGCCACACCCGATTGACGATGGCCCGTGCCGTCGTCGGCGCATCGCGGGCCACCAGCCAGCGGGCGAACGCCAGGCGATCGCGAGGTCCATCCTCGGCGGTGAGCGGGTTGAGAAACGCCGGCACTGCAGGAGTGACTTCGTCGAGCGGCTTGAGGAAGTCGCCGCGATCGAGATGATACGTGGGCCGGCGCTCTTCGCGCTCCTGGAGCACCAACTGCGTGCTGCCCTCGGGATGCTCCTGCCAGAGCGCTTCGATGGTTGCGTTGGCCTCGGCGAATTCGTCCTGCGTTGTGCGCCAGTAGCTGAACACCGCCGACTGTTGCGCCTCGCTACGCTGGTCAGCCGGCAGCGCGAGGATCTCACGGACGGCGGCGGGCAGCGGATCGGCCAGCGGGTTCTCGGCCGACGTGACCGAAAGCCGGATGCGGCCGAGGTTGTTGTTTTGGTTGTCGTCACTGTTCCAGCCGCCGTGGTTCTGCTTCAGATAGAAGGTGAGGCGGCTGCCGCCGGTGTTGTCGATCGGCGTTGCGGCGACAAACACGGCCTTGCGCGGCACGTTGCGGCGGCCGGGCCCGTTATCGGTCGTCCAGGCCGTCTCGTCTTTGTCGTCGATGGCGAAGTCGACAGGCCCGACGATCCGCTTCGTGTCGCTCTTGTCGTTGTACGTCGCGCCCAGGTCGGCCTCCGGCGGATTCACGTCGGCCGTGGCCGAGGCGAGGGCGACCTTCGTCGCCGGGGCTGGTTTGCCGGCGTCGTTGTCATCGTTAACATCGTCCGCGTCGCTGCCGTCGCTTGATGTGCCGGTCGACAGGGGAGCCGCTTCCACGTCGAACTGAGTCAGTGCGCCGGTACCAAAGATCGAACGCCCCGGGCCGCCCCGGGGAAGGTTCGGATCTGTGAGCAACTCGAGCCGAAACGCCGTGATGTGCTCGACGTCGGTCGTGCCGTCAAGTTGCACGCGGTGTTTTGTCGGTGCATAACCCTGCGCCAATAGCGAGCCGTCGCCCAGCGGAAGGTACTTCTGGCCGCCGGTGGAAATCTCTTCGGCCGTCACGTCGACCACGGTCCAATCGGGCTGGTTGTCGGCGACGGTTTGCTCCCACGCCGCCAGTCGCGCGGGCCAGTCGGGATGCTCGGCCTTGAGTTGCGCCTCGATATCGGCAATCCGCGCCAGAAGCGCCTCGCGCCGCTGCTGCTCGTCGGGGGTGTACACCGTCATCGTCGCTTCGTGCGCGTTGTTGATGAACGCGAACATGCGGTAATACTCGTCCCGTGTGAGCGGATCGTACTTGTGGCTGTGACACTGGGCGCATTGGATCGTGATGCCGAGCACGGCCTTGCCGATTGCGTCCATGCGGTCGAACATCGCGGCCATGCGGAACTGCTCGGGATCGATGCCCCCCTCTTCGTTGATCATCGAGTTGCGGAGGAAGCCCGTCGCCACGATCGTGTCTTGATTCGCATCGGGCAGCAGGTCGCCGGCGATCTGCTCGATGATGAACTCGTTGTACGGCAGATCGCGATTGAGCGAATTGATCACCCAATCGCGGTAGAACCACACTTCGCGGCTCTTGTCTTTTTCATACCCGTCGGAGTCGGCGTACCGGGCGGCGTCCAGCCAAAGTCTGCCCCAACGTTCACCGTAGTGTGGCGATGCCAACAGCCGCTCGACCAATCGCTCGTAAGCGTCGTCGGCCGTGTCAGCCATGAAGAGATCGATCTCATCGGGAGTCGGTGGCAACCCCACCAGGTCGAGCGAAACGCGCCGCAACAACGTCAGCCGATCCGCTGCGGGCGACGGCTGCATCCCGGCCTCGTCGAGTCGCCGCAGCACAAAACGGTCGATCGCACTGCGGGCCCAGCCATCGCCGACGGTCGGTGGCTGGGGGCATTGCGGTGGCACGAAGGACCAGTGCCGGTGCCAGTCGGCGCCGGAATCGATCCACTGCCGCACCAGCGCGATCTGTTCGGGGCTGAGCGTCTTGCCGAAGTCGGCCGGTGGCATCCGCTGGTCGACGTCGTCGGTCGCCAGTCGCCGAAACAATTCGCTCGACGCGGCGTCGCCCGCCACGACGAGCGCCGAATCATCCGCACCCACGAGGTTACCTGGCAGGTCCAACCGCAAGTCGGCCTCGCGGGCGTCTTCGTCGGGGCCGTGGCAGGCGAAACAGTTTTCCGAGAGGATCGGGCGAATGTCGCGGGCAAAGTTGGCACCGGGGGGCGCATCTGCGGCACGGGTGATCTGCGGTCCGGCGACCAGGACCACCATCACGAGCCACGCTCGCAGGGTTGTGCCAGCGTTCGGTCCGGTGCAAGCATCCATTTCATTTTCCTCGTGGCATGGCCTCGATCGAGGTCGGCGGTTGATCAGGCGTCGTGGCGGTGGGGGTGCGTGGTATGCGCGCTGTGGGACGCGCGCGGACGCGGCCTGTTGCCGATTATAACCCTAAGCCGCCGCGCTTCCCACGTTTCGCAAGCGGTGTCCCGGGTGCCCCCCGTGTGAGATTGACCCCGTCGAGGGTGTTTGTTATTGTCCCCGACCGAATTGTGAGCGACCGGCTGGTTGTCAGCCGTTGGTTGGCGACCGTCAGAGGCGAACCGCCCTCGGCCGGTCCGCGTCGCTCCGTGAGCTTCGAGCCAGGGAAGGCCGCCGGTGCCCATACATCCGAGTGCCCACATCGACCCGCGTGCTGACGTGCATCCCTCGGCCTCGATCGGTGCCGGCGTCGTGATCGACGGACCGGTGTGTATCGAAGCCGACGCGGTCTTGGCCCCGCACGCGGTCGCGATGGGCGACACCCGAATCGGTGCCCGCACGCACCTGCATTCCCACGCCGTCGTGGGCGACGTGCCGCAGGATCGTTCGTTCGAGGACGAGCCGTCGCGCTGCGAGATCGGTGCCGACTGCATCATCCGCGAAGGGGTGACCGTCCACCGTGCCACCGGGCGCGACAAGGTAACGCGCATCGGCGATCGCTGTTTCTTGATGACGAACTCGCACGTCGGCCACAACTGTCAACTCGGCAATGGCGTCACGCTCGTGACTGGCGCGATTTTGGGCGGGCACGTCGAGGTCCGCGATCGGGCGATCCTCTCCGGGAACGTCGCCGTGCATCAGTTTGTCCGCATTGGTGAGTTGGCCATGATTGCCGGGCTTGCCAGCGTTGCCCAGGACATTCCCCCTTTCATGCTCACTGACCGGTTCGGTTCTGTGATCGGGGTGAACACAATCGGTATGCGTCGAGCAGGCTTCACCCCGGAACAGCGCGCTGACGTTAAACAGGCGTACCAACTGCTTTACCGCTCGGGGTTGAGATTGGCCGAGGCCGTGGCGCGGTTGGAGGTTCGGGCCTCGTCCGATGTCGTCGGCACGGTACTGTCGTTCCTCAGCGACCCCAGCTCGCGTGGCATCACGGCGCTGCCAAAGGTCGTCGTCCGTCGGGCCGGTTAGGCGACGCCGCGAGCCCCAACGGGCGGTCGATATGCCCGTCGGGCAATGCCGCTCTTCTCTCCGCGAAATGATTGCTTACGGACTTGTGGCGGCTATAATCCGTGGGTTGCGCCGCCCGCGCTGACGATGCGTGCGTTATCGGCGGACCGTTGATGTGAGATTTTCGAGGAGTGCAGAAATGCCGCAAGGTACGATCAAGAAGCTGGTCTCGGACCGGGGTTTCGGATTTATCACCAGCGATCAAGGTGATCTCTTCTTTCATCATTCCGAAGTCCAGGACAACGGCTTCGAACAACTGAGCGAGGGCCAATCCGTCGAGTACGTGGTTGGCGAAGGACGCAAGGGTCCGTGCGCGACGGCCGTTCGCGCCGCCAATTGAATCGTTCCCGGCAACCCGAATCGCATTGAGCATTGCCCCTTTCAGGCAATTCCTGTTTCCAGTAACCCCCGTGCCACCCCCGGCTTCGCGAGAGTGTTCGCCGTCGGGACAGCTGGCCGGATGACAGTCAACGCACGCTTTGCCGACCACCTGCCACTTGGCTGGGCATCGGATTCATCCTGCAATCACAATCGCCCTCGCGTCGACAAGACGCGAGGGCGATTGTGTTCACACGCGCGGATTGTCACCGGTTGCATCCGCCGACCGTGATACGGAGCGCGGTCGTGCGCGGCGTCACTTGTCGTGGTCTTGTTCGTAGTGCCGACGGAGCAGGTCTTCGCCAAAGTCGCCGTCGAAATCGCGCCACACGGCGTGAACGTGGTTGGCGTCGTTCTGCGTGTTGTCGTACTCGATCAGAAACACGGGCGTCTGTACCCGATAGTAGTGACGGTCTCCCGGTTCCAGACCGCCCGCCCAGGCGAAATAGACGTCGCCGAGGTCGAACAGTTGCGTGCGTTGGTCGATCTGTACGACGATCTCGGGACGAAACCGCTCAGCATATGCCCTGATCAGTGCGAGCAGCGCCTTGCACTGCTCGTCATTCAGATCGCTCGATGCCACGCCCCGCGGCGGCGTGAACGCGCCACGGTCAACGTTGCGGCTTTCCGACGTGATGATGTCGTCTGGTGCGTCGACCTCGATCACCGCAGTTTTTTGTTGTTCAGGAGAAAGCGATTTGACCAACGCGCGGGCCAGTAGCTCTTCGTCAGCCAGGGTTCTCAGCCCGGCGCGTGGCCCCTGGGGGACAACCGCCGGATTCGAACCGAAGAACGACGGCGTCACACTGAATAGCTTGCCATCGACGATCGTGACGTTTACCGAAAGGTGGTGTCCCTCGAAGCGCCAGCCCCAAGTCTGCGCGTCCCCGGGCGTGCCGAAAACCGTCACATAATACAGCTCCGGCCGCCGGATCGGGTTACCGTTCTCCAACTCGTGCAGCACTTCTTCGAGGCTCGTGATGGTCATCGCCGTGAGGTAGCCGCGATGACTCAACCCGCTGCTGACCAGTCCGTACGCCAGCGCCTGTTGCGCGGCGGTCATCTGTTCCAGCGGCAAACCGTAACGCGTGCCGTCGGGCTTAATAAAACTGTCGGGCAGGTAGTGCCAGTTTTGCCGTTGATCGTCGGTGAACGTGTAAACAGCCTGTTCACGTTGCTGTTCGTTGAGCGACTGTAGCAGGCGACTAGCGGCCTCGGCCATTTCCTCTGCCGGATCGTGTGCTCGGGCCCTCATCGCTACCGACGCGAGCACGAGCACCATTAGAGAACAACGCAGTAGCGACTTCCGGGCAGAACGCATCGGCAGATTCCTCACGCGGGCAAGACAATCGTTGGCAGCATCGCACCAGGCGGGGCGACGTGGCCGAATTGTAGTCGGCACGGGGGCGGGCAGGCAAATCGCCGCAATCGAGGGCCGCCGGCGGGCAGCGCCACGATGCCGTCGTCAGAGAATGCCCGCGCTTCAAATGAAACAACACCTCGGCGGGCCACCGCGTGACGGCAAGGAATCCTCGCGTTGGCGCGGCATCGGCCACCTGGCAGCCGCGCGTGTGGGTTGCCGTCTATTGGTTGCCGCTGTCCGACGTGGCGTCGTTGGAGGTTGCGTCGCCAGCGGCGTCGCCCTGTTGGTTGAGCCGCACCATCATCAATTGCTCGTTCGTGCCGTCGCCATAGTGAACGAGAACGGTCGTCTCATCTTTGGTGAGGTTGTAAATGCCGGTCTCAAAAACGGTGTTCGAGTTTTCGCCGCAGGTCCAGGCGGCCAGTTCCTTCTGCTTGTCGACCGAACCCTGCACAACCAGCGTTTGGTTCGTTTTCGTGTTGGTCATGTTGCCGCGAATGACTCCCTGCTGGTTGACGGCCAACTGTACGACCGAATCTGCCGACGTTTGGCCGGCGGCGGAAATTGCAAACACGCCGAGCGACATCCACTGGCCGTTGCTCTGGTCGCCCGCGCCGTTGGCGGCCAGTTCCTGGGCCTGCTGAAAATACTCGGCCGTTGAGCCGGCGTCTTCACCGTTGACGTAGACCGAGTTGTCCTGCAGGACCACGTTGTTGCCGTAATCGTAGTAGATCGGTTCGCCCGCAGCGCAGCCGAGCCACACACCCAGCGTGGCCCACGGCGCGTACACCCAGGGGCTGCCATAGGCCCACCGCGCCGGATACCACGCGCCGGGATAACGCCGGTACCAGTCCGGTGTGAAGATGTAGTAGTTGTTGAAATTCCGGCGGACCACGACCGCGTTGTTGTGTGCGATCCAGGGCGAGATCGGCTGAAAGGGATGATTGCCGGCCCGGATGTCGTCGTACAGCCGGCTCAGCGGTTTCTGCGTTTCGCCAGGGATGTAATTCTTAAACGGTCCGTCTCCGGCGCGGACGTTGTCGTATGCCTGGCTCAGCCTGCTTTGCGTTTCACCCGATATCTGGCCATCGAGCGGTCCGTCGCCTTGCCGCGCCTGGTCATAGAGTTGGCTCAGACGACTTTGCGTTTCGCCTGAAAGACGATTGCCGAGCGGACCGTCACCGGCCTGAGCGTTGTCGAGCGCCTGGCTGAACCGGCCTTGTTGGGCGCCGGAGAGGGCGTGCATGCCGTTGTCCGAAGGGAGGTTGAGAAAGTTCGAAAGCTGGCCTCGCGACGGCGTGCCGCCTTCACTCAGCGCCGCCCCCAGTGAACCGGCCCGGTCCGACAACCCCGCTCCACCTAATCCCCCGGCACCCAGTCCTCCGGGCCCGAGCCCATCAGGGCGGACACCAGCTGGTCCGAGTCCACCGCCGCCGATCCCCCGGCCACCGAAATCACCGGCACCGAAATCACCGCCGAGTTCGGGAGCCCGCCCGGCGCCGCCGGCAAATCCCCCGGGTCCCAACCCCGCTCCACTCAGCCCGGCACCGCCAAAACCGCCGGCTCCGAGTCCGCCCGCCCCAATACCGCCGCCGCCAAAGCCGCCGGCCATTCCGCCACCCATCCCTCCGTGAAAGCCGCCGCCAACACCGCCAACGTGCGCACCGGCGAAACCGCGCGCCCGGGCGTCCGCCGTGACGTACATCGTGGCCAAAGCGGCAAGCGCCGCGCCAACAACGAGGTGTAAGCTTCTCGACATGGATGGTTCCTCAGAATGAATTTGCTGCGATGCACGATCGGACCGCGCCCGGACCGATCACTCTTTGGTCGAATTCTTTTTGAGCACAACGTGGGGCGAGTCACCGAGCGGTACGCCGGCAACGGCCCGGCGCGTCGATCGCCACCCCAACGCGTCGTCGAGCAGCGGGACCCACATGTCGACGGCCGTTGTCGGTGTGCCGTCGGCCGTAATGCCGTCACTGGCCACGATCCAGCCGTCGTCCAGTGGCGTCCAGACCGACTTGGCGTGACCGCCGTCGGCGGCG
>JAGQPT010000584.1 GCA_020426575.1 Planctomycetales bacterium | reverse complement strand
CTTCGGCACCATATGTTATGTCATGAAGAATTGATAGGCATCATTCGGCATCCAGTACGGCACGCCTCTGCTCGATAAAATCATCGGCCGCGTCCGATGACTGAAGGAAGCGAACAAGGTTTAGGAATCATTGTTCGTACGACGAAACTGAAGAACAAGTCCACGCCTCTTGTTTCACTTCAACCTCATCCACCGGCTCAAGAAAAAGTGACGATCTGCGCACGGTCCGTTTCAGAAGCAAAGCGCAGGGCGGTCGCGATGTCCCCCCCTCCAACGTCGGGTAGCTGGGCATTCTGCGACAGTGCCTGAGTTCCTCTACCTATTTTTTCTCCGTCGTGTCGTCGTGCCGTCGTGGTGAATCGATATTCTACCCCACCCACTGCGCAAAGCTCTCTTTGATCGCTTCCAGTCCGCGGCGCAGAACGACCGTGTCGCCGCCGAAGCTCACCATGCGGCAGCCTTTGTCGATCGCCTTGGCGGCGTACTCGGGACCGGCCGGCACGATGCCCCAGTGTTTGCCATGCCGGGCACAGGCCGCCGCCACCCGGTCGATGCCGGCCCAGGTGTCGGCGTGATCGAGTTGGCCGAGGTGCCCCAGCGCCTGCGAAAGGTCGCTCGGCCCGACGAACAACAGGTCGACCCCGTCGATCGCGGCGATCGCCTCGGCGTCGTCCAGCGCACCGAGCGTTTCGATCTGGATGGCGACGAAGTGATCGCGGTTCGAGTCGACGGCGAAATCATTCTGCGACTTGAACGTGTAGCGCGAGTCGCGGCCGCTGGTGTTCATGCCCCGATTGCCGCGCGGCGTGAACTTGGTCCACTGCACGAATAGTTCGGCGTGGTCGGCCGACTCGACCCGGGCGGCCATCACACCGCCGGCCCCCGCCTCCAGGTTCTGCGTGACGGCCGAATAGTCGGTGACCGCCATGCGGACGAAACTGTCGAAGCCGCCGGCGCGGGCCGCCGTCGTCGCCCAGCAGACCTGCTCATACGTGAGCCCGCCATGTTCCTGGTCGAGCCACACGGCGTCGAACCCCCCGGCGAAGCTGAACATGTCGAACAACACGGGGCTCACCACCCGACCGATGCTGAACAGCCGGACCAACTCGCCGTCGGCGAGAATTTGTTTGATCGATTTCGTCGCCACGGGGCACCTCGGGGTGATTTCTCAGATGGTCATTCTTCCACGCTTCCGGAGGTCGTGCGGGCCGGACCGAGAGCGGGGAAGCAGGGATGTGCACAGACGCTAACCTTTTGCACACGCAAGGGTTCCGCGCACCCGTAGCAGGCAGTGTGACAGCACACCGGGCGGTGGTCAACCAACTCGGCCCGCGCGGCAAATCCGACCGCCGCCACCGGTCCGCAGGAAAAATCCGGAAAAATCCGCCCAGGGGGTGAACCCACCGCGTCGATAGGGTGTCTAAGTCGGGCAAGGGGCCTGCGAAGCCGCTGTATCGGCCGACGATGTGGCCAAACGACACGTCGGCTTCGCCAGGACCCGCACTCCCCGGCTTTTGGTTCATATTGACCCCGATTGGCCGAGACGCCATGGTGGTCGTTTCGCCCATTTGGGAATATGATTGACTGAAAGCGGGTAGGAAACGGGATCGACGCCCCCGCGGGCGGCGGTCCCCCTGAGCGGCGGCCCGGAGTGGTCGCCCGCCGGGGTGATCCGAAAGATTTCTTTTTTGTTGGTACTCAAAGCGCGCTTAGCGCGGGAGTGGATCAGATGCGTTCGATCAACGCTATTCATCAAAACGGTATTGGCGCCATCAGTATTGATGCCCAGATCGTCCGTGATGAAGTCCACGCCTATCGCCGCGCGCGACTTCTCACTGCCCTAGCGACCTTAGGGTCGGCAGGTGACCTACTCACGGCGCTCACGTGTACCGCGTGGCGCATGTGGCGGGAACCTGCGACGGGGCCTTGGCACATGGCGTCACCAGCGGTGACGCCGTCGGCCAAGGCGGCCAAACCGAGAATAGCCCACCGCGGGTTGTTCAAGCGTTTGGTTAGCCCGGCGGTCATGTTTGCCTAGGTAAGCAGGCTTCGCCCCCCGGCGAAGCGGCTCTCGCAAACTCGCGAGAAACCTGGCAATCAGCGACCGCCACTGGCAGCGCCGCTCCCCTTACCGGGAAGCGGCAATTGCCTGGCCCCGCGTTGCGGCATCCGCATCGGCGCATCCGCGCTGATCCGTCGTTTGTCCGCACGGCTTCCTCTTGGCGTTTTCGCGTTGTGCGACCGCGCCTGGGCTTTCAAACAACGGCATGAGGCCGAAAGTGAGATGAGAAAATGAGCACCACGTTTGCAACTGATACTGACACCGACGAAACCCGCGCCTTCACCACGGCCGTCGACGGCAGCGACGACACGCTCACCGAGACGGGTCGCCTGGTCGTCGCCGCGCAGGACGGCGACCGCGACGCCTTCGCCGAGCTCGTCGAACTGTACGAGCGGCGCGTGTTCGCGATCGCCATGCGTCGACTCGGCAACGATGCCGAAGCCCAGGAGCTCACCCAGGAAGTCTTCATCAAGGCAATGTGCAAGATCGACCAGGTCCGCGAGCCCAACTGCTTCAGCGGCTGGTTGCGGTCGATCACGACGCGGATGGCACTGAACCGCCTGACGCGGCGTCGGCCCGATTTTGCCACGGCGCCCGAGACGTTGGCCGACGCCTGCGTCGATGAGGTCACTCCGCTCGAGCACGCCCTGGGCGCCGAGCGGCGCACCTGGCTCCGCGAGGGACTTGACCAACTCGGCGAAGTGGACCGCGCCACCCTCGTGGCCTTCTACTTCGACGGCAAGTCGATCCTGGAAATGAGCAATCGGTTCGGTTCGCCGGTGGGCACGATCAAGCGACGGTTGCACGTGGCCCGTAAGCGGCTGGCAACCGTGCTCACCGACACCGAGTCGGTCGACAGCGATGCCGACGACGCGGACAGTGTCGAAGCAGAAAGCGGCAACGCGGTCCGCTTCGATGCCGCTGACGACGCCTACGCGGCCGACGATGCCTACCCGAGCCGCGAGTTCGGCTTCGCCGGCGCCGAGCTGATGACCGTCTGAATCCCACGGCCTCGGGAGCACCACAAGTGCTTCCGGGGCCGCGGTTTTTCGTACCGCGGGCAAGCGCTCCCCATATTGATTCAGCAGAAATCGGCCGCGCTGCCGGGCCGCGCAAGTGTGGTCGCGACTTCGATCGCGCCGGCACGACTCAGCCGCGCTGGCGCCAGAGCGCCACGGCCAGGGCCACCCAGCCGACGATGAACGAGACGCCGCCGATCGGCACGATCATCGCGAAGAACTTCACGCCGCTGAAGACGTAGGCGTACAGCATTCCCGAGAAGATCACGATGCCGGCGAGAAACGCCCAGCCGGCAACATTGCCGGCAACCGTGCCGGCCCGGCCGCCGCCGACCAGTACGCCGAGCGCCACCAGCGCCAGGGCGTGATACATCTGGTAACGCACGGCCACCTCGAACGTGTCGAGCATTTGCGGCTCGAGCCGGCCGTCGGCCACGAGCGATTTCAGCCCGTGCGCGCCGAACGCCCCCAGCGCCACGGCCAGCGCGCCGCAGACGGCGCCGACGGTCGGCCAAACGGAAGCGGTCAGTGCGGTTTCGGCGGGAGCAGTCATGGTCGGCCGTCGCGGTGGTGCACATCGATGCGCCGCGGAACTCTCGGCGACGCTGCCACCAATGTAGCACCGCGCAGCCGGCTCACCTACACCCTCGGGCTCGTGACACGCCGGGCACCTCTGGACAAAAAACCGCCGCGCCTCGACTGAGACGCGGCGGTTCGGAACGGGCGTAGTTGCTGCTGCCGGGCCGACCCCAGGGTCGGCGCGACGTCAGTTCGGCGTCGCCAGGCCACGCAGCTCTTCTTCCTCTTCCTGGATGATGATCCGGGGGGTGACCATCATCATCAGGCTCTGCGTTTCCCGGCCGATGCCGACGTTCGAGAACAATCGGTTGATGTACGGTATCTTGCTGAGAATTGGCACACCGAACTCGTTGCGGCCTTCGCTCAATCGCTTCACACCGCCGAGGAGCACGGTACCACCGTCGGGCACACTGACGGTCGTCGTCACCGACACGAAGGAGAACGTTGGCAACTGCACCGTCGTGCCTTCGTTGGTCGTCGTCGTGTTCGTTTGATCGCTCATCTGTCCTGCCGTCGGACCAGTCGACGTCGAGGTGTCCTCGGTCGTGGTCGAAGAACCAGTGAACTGGAACGTGGTCACGTCGCCAATCTGGCTGAAGAACGGCACGACGGTCAATCGCACGAAGCGACGGTCACTCGACACGACGGCCTGTACCGAAAGGTGCGTGCCCTCGGAGAGCACCACGATCACCGGCTGCTGGGCCGCGGCAAAGTCACCGACCACCGGGATCACGCTGATCACGAACGGGCTTTGCGAGGTGTCCGACACCGACGCCTGCTGGCCGTTGAACAACGTCACCTTCGGGGCCTGCAGCACGTTGCTGCGGCGGTCACCCTGTGCCGCACTCACGAAGAAGTACGCTTCCAGGTCGCTGAGAATCGCAAAACCGATCTGGGCACCCGCCGTGGGGTCGAACCCACCGAACTGAGGCACCGCCAGTCCGAAGCTGCCCTGCCGGAACGGAATGTCCAGGTCGAGCGAGAACGTATCGGGCGACGATCGGCCCACCACCGCGCTGGGCTGGTGGTCGCGGTCCTGCAGGTCACGCCCCGGATCAATCGGCACGCCGTCTCGCGAATACGTCGGCGTGAAGTTGGGGTTCGGCTGGCCGAACACCTGGAACGGCTTATCGATGTCGTCGTCGATGTCGAAGTCAAAGTCGACGCCGATTCGCTCGAAGAAGTTGTCGTTGAGCGTGATGAAGCGTACCTCGATCGTCACTTGCAGGTCCTGCAGGCGACGCAATTGCTCCAACAGCTCGACAATCTGTTCGTGAATCTCCTGGGTCGTGCTGACGACTAGGCTGAGGTTGTTCGGATAACGCTGGATCGAACCGTCGCCACCGACGATGTCCCAGGTCGTTGGTTCGATCGTCGCCTGGATCAGGTTGATCAACGTGTCAAAGTCGGCTTGAACACCGCCACCCAGGCCGCCGGGGCCCGAGCCGTTCGCCTGATTCAGCCCGCCACCGATCGTCGGCAGCGAACCGCCCGTGTTCACCTGGGCGAGCACTCCCGAGTCGATCGCACCGCCGTTGGCGCTGGCGAGCGTCGTCATCGGGGCCTGCGAGGTGAAGCCCAGCGAACCTTCGAAGCCCAGGCTCGCGGCGTGGCCGATGGCGTCCCGCACGGCGCCGGCCAACCCCATGTCGCGCGAAGGCACGAAATTCGGAATCGGCATCACCAGGTCGGCCACGTAGTACGTCTGTGCGTAGACGTTGCTGTCGTGTGCCTGCTCGCTCGTGATTTTGAGCACTTCGTCGCGGATCACGTAGCCCAAGTGATACTGGCTGAGGATCAGGTTCAACGCACTCTTGAGCGATACCTCGGTTCGCAACTGGATTGTCACCGGCGAGTCGGTCGTCACGCCTTCCTCGGCCAACCCCTCGGGGCTGAGCACGATGTTGATGCCAACCAGTTCGCCCAGGTAGCTCATCACCTCGGCAAGCGGTGCCTGTTGGAAGTCGAGCTGCACCGGTTCGCTGAGTTTCTGCTCGATCTCGATCTCCCGCGGCGAACGCTTGCGACCCTGCTCCTTGAGCATCTCGAACCGAGATTTGGTCAAGTCGTTCCAGTCCTCGACGTTGGGGAAGGTGATCGACGACTCGTTATCATTGCCGAACGGAATCTTCGATTCTTCGACGGCGTTCATCGCCCCGAGGAACCCGTCTTCCGTTGCCGTGACAATGCTGCGGTTGTTCATGTTCTGACGCCAGAGCCGCGTGAACTTCAGCAACTGGGCCACGACCGGATGGTCCGGGTCGAGTTCCTCGGCCCGTTTGACGATCACTTCCGCCTCGGGGAAGCGGCGTTCTTCCATCAGCTTATTCGCCTCGTCGATCAACTCGGCGCGCTTCGTTTCCCCATCGATCT
>JAGQPT010000583.1 GCA_020426575.1 Planctomycetales bacterium | reverse complement strand
GCCTTCGAGCTGCCGCGTGTCGATCAGCACGCTGCCGTCGGCGAGTTCGACGACCTGTTCTTCGCTGCCCCACTCCTCGTCGGGCAGCAGTGCACCGCGCTGCCAGTTCGCGCCGTGGTCGTCGCGATAGATGACAAACGAATTCCAGGGACCAGCCGTGAGCTAGCCGTCCGCGTCGCGCTGACCGGTCGTGCGGGCCAGCGGCACGATCAACCGGCCGCTGCGGGTCTGGATGCCGCCGCCGGGTCCGTAGAAGCTGCCGCCCCAATTCGCCACGTCGCGAGCTACGTCGGTCAGGTCGATCGGTTCGGACCAGGTGGCACCGCCGTCGGCGCTATAGCGGGCCCAGTTCTGCGCGTCGCGCGTGCCAGCCCGAGCGGTCAAGCTGCTGCGACCCGGCTTCGTGCGGCAGTTGAACAACCAGACGCGGCCGTTGCTGCGATCGACCAACGTCGCCGGGTTGCAGGCCGACCACTGTTCGCCGGGATCGTCGATCACCTGCATCGCCGACCAGGTCCGACCGCCGTCGCTGCTGCGCTTCATCACGAGGTCGATGTCGTTGCCCTCGAAGCCGGGATCGGCCCCGTTGAGCTTGCGTGCTTCGGCAAAGGCCAACAGCGTGCCGTCGGGCGCTGTTTCAATAGCGGGAATCCGGTACGTGTCATAGCCGTCGTCGCCCGAGCGATAGACGTCGACGTGCGCGGGTTGCACGTCGGAATCGCCGGCGCGTGCCGGCGCACATGAAGTCGCCATCAAAGTCCACGCCAACAAAAGGACGATCGACGTGCGATAGTGCAAGTATTGGCGTAACATCGGCGCTCCACGTGTCGTGATCGGAACTTCGCCCGCTGCGAGTCGACGTCGCGGTGCCCGCGACAGGCGGTCCCGCAAACCGTGACCAAGTATAACTCGGCTGGTGCGGATACGTGTCGGGGAAGCCACGATTTGGTGCGAGATTTTTTTTGCATCGCGACGGCACTTCCGTATACTACGCGGTTGGAAGTTGGCATGCAGTCAGCGGCGATGGACATTTTGTCGAAGGGGACATGTGGATCACCCTTGGCAGATTGCTCAGCATCGAGGGTGGGCGAACCCAACAATGGAAGGTGCCCATGATGAGTTTGGCGGTGCCGCGACTAACTATCAGCCGATGCGTGGCCAGTGGTGATCGACGCCGCTCGATCCAACTGTCAGGGCCCCGGCGAGCGTTTACATTGGTCGAATTATTGGTCGTGATCGCGATCATCGGCATTTTGATCGCGCTGTTGCTGCCCGCCGTGCAGGCGGCGCGTGAAGCGGCACGGCGTTCGCAATGCACGAATCAGATCCGTCAAATCGGCTTGGCGGCACTGCAATATCACGACGTGGAGAACGCCTTCCCGCCTGGCCGACTCCGCTACAATCGCGACGGTACCACCGAAGGGTTGCATAGCTGGGGGCAGCACTCGCGTCTGCTGCCCTACATCGAGTCGACGGCCCTGTTCGACCTGATCGACTACACGAAGCCACCTAGCGACAATGACGCTCGGCTGTCAACCGTGCCCACCTTTCTCTGTCCGTCGGACATCAGAGACCGCATGATCTACGATCCGTCGCTGGACCACGTGGGTTGGGGCCGCACGAATTACAAGGCCAACGGCGGCTCCGACACTGGTGAATTAATTATGGGTAGCGGCAGGCCGGTGTTTACCGAGCGGAACAACGGCATCTTCCTGACCGATTTGGCCATTCGCATCGCACAGGTCAAAGACGGTCTGTCGAACACGGCGATGTTCTCTGAAGCGAACAAAGGGGACGGCAGCGTCAAAAACATCGAACTGGAAAGCGATTGGTTTTCCATACCCGCCAGCGCCGTTACCGCCGACGAAGTTCGTCAGGCGTGCCTTGCCTTGAACCCATATGAGGTCACCGGAAGCGACCAATGCGCGCGTTCCGGACGCAATTGGGTCTGGGGCAATTACATTCCGTCGCGTTACAACCACGTGATGACCCCCAACAGCCGAAGTTGTGGCCGCAAAGTTGGCGGCGGGATCGACGCCTCGCTGAACAATAACGGCGGGGCAACGACCGTTTCATCTCGGCATGGCGGTGGAGTGAACGTCTGCCGCGCCGATGGTAGCGTCGCGTTTGTCAGTGATGGAATCGAGCTGGCAATCTGGCGAGCGTTGGGCAGCCGCGACGGCGGGGAACCGGTCGCCCACGAACAAAACTAGCGAACGAAATCATCACCGAACTGGTGCCCTCTTCCGTCGCGTGTAATCCTCCTGCAGGTTGAATACGATGCTGAAACGTCTGTGCGCCACGGCACCGCCACTCTCGACCGTGTCGTGTGCGTTGACGTCGTATGCGTTGATATTGACGCTTGTGCTAGCTGGCTGCGGAAACGACGAGCCAGCGCCGGTCTACGAGCCGCAGAAAATGCGGGGTGACGTCGATCCGGCCGCCCCGAGCGACGTGCAAGTTCGACAGCAAGCACTCATCAAGCTGTTCGATGAAATCATGCAGCGCATCAGTGCGAAATACCGGGGCAGGGACGTCGTCCTCGCTGAGAGCGACGAAGAATTCTTCGAGGGATTCGTCTATCTTCGCCGCTGGGAGTGGGCTGGCCCGCCCGACGGTGATGACCTGAGCGTCAAGCTGGTCCTCATGGATGGGGACGAAGAAACGCTGCATGAAGTCACCCGCGTTTACACCGTTACCGGCAGCGGGCCGTTCACGGTAAGACGCAAAGAATGAATCGACAGATCATTCGTAGGGCACAGCCGCGACACGATGCAGCGCCCGACCGTTGCGACAAGTAGTGCCAGTGTTTCACGTGAAACGTCAGCCTCGACGGCGTGGACCGGATGTTTCACGTGAAACACCCGGTCCAAGACTGCGGGTGCAACTGAGTGGAGCCCGTCGGGGCGGTCACTTTTTCAGCGCGGCGATGATCTCGTCGGGCTGGGTGCGTCCGCCGTGGCTCTTGCTCACCTTGGCGAAGGTGACCTTGCGTTTCGGATCGACAATGAATGTCGACGGATAAGCCGTCTCGCGTTCGGCATCCCAGCGGAGGTGGTAGGCGGCGGTCATTTGGTAGGCGGGGTCGGTGACGAAGCGGAAGTTTTCCGGCAACTCGTTACCGCGCACGAATTCTTGGGCCCTGGCGGTCAGGCCGTCGGCGGGACCGGGATAGACCAACACGACGCGGGCGCCGAGCTCAGCAAGTTCGTCGGCCTTGCCCACGAGTTGCCCCACTTGCCGACTGCAGATCGGACACTGATAACCGGGCCAGCCGCGCAGCATCACGATCACCACGGGACCATCCTTGGCGAGTTCGGAGAGCTTGACCGGCTGACCATCGAGATCTTCCAGTTCGAAGTCCGGCACGGTATCGCCCACCGCCGGCGGCTGCTCTTCGGCCGCGCCCGCCCAGCGGACCAAACCACCTAACAGCATGACGATCACGAGAGATTGCAGCAGCAAATAGCGACGCGACATGACTTTTCTCCGGGAATGTCTTGCGCCGGGCCCCCCAAACTTCGTGGATGCAGGATCAGCGTGACAGTGAGTTGGAAACAGCGAGTTGAAAACGGCCGGACGTCATGCGCGAGGCGTGCATCGCGGCCGGCGTGAGGATAAACTACCGGCTCAGGCGCACCCCTTCAGTACGCTAACACACACTCAGGAGCAAGCACCATGCGAAAAAGCCGGCCACACGCTCACCCCCTCCCCCATCTGCTCGCACTAGTGGCCGTACTGGCAGCGTGTTCGCTGTGCGGCTTCGTGGGGGCGG
This sequence comes from Planctomycetales bacterium, assembly GCA_020426575.1. Lineage (GTDB taxonomy): Bacteria > Planctomycetota > Planctomycetia > Pirellulales > JAEUIK01 > JAGQPT01. The sequence continues at coordinate 8,658 of JAGQPT010000583.1, read as the reverse complement.
ACGACGCAGCACCGGATGCGGGCGCCGACTCGGGCGAGGTCTACGAGCTGCGGACCTACACGACCGCCGAGGGCCGCCTGCCGGCGCTGCACGCGCGTTTTCGTGACCACACGATGAAGCTGTTCGAGAAACACGGCATGCGGAACGTGATGTACTGGACGCCGTTGGACGAGCCGAACACGCTCATTTACGTCGTCGCCCACAAGAGCCGCGCGGCGGCCGACGCATCGTGGGACGCCTTCGTCAACGACCCCGAATGGAAACGGGCCCATGCTGAGTCGGTCGCCGACGGTAAGATCGTCACCAACGTCGATCGCGTGTTCATGAAGAAGACCGACTTTTCACCGTGAACCGCATACGAACATGCGGTTCACCACGACGTCACAACGACATGACGAAACGCTAACACGCGCCGGAGACTTGATGCAGCGCATAGGTGCCGCGTCGGTGGCGGGGTGTTTTTGAACAGGAGGTAACAGAGAAAACGGAGAGGAGTGGGTGAGGGGACGTTGTTCGTGGCATACACGTTCACGTCACAAACGATCCTAGCCCGGCGCGTTAGCGATGGAGCGTTTGCATCGCGGTACGTCCGCTTACGCAACCCTCGCTTACACGTCGGGCTAGGATTTGCGCTCGCACCACCACCGGTGCCCTCCCGTCGCTCGGTTCAATCCGACCACCGTTCAAACACTGCGTGGGACGGATCAGGCGTTGTCTTCCGGGTAATAGTCGATCGGCAGGGTGTCGGCCGGGACCATTTGTTCGTTTTCCTTGTCCCAGGCCATCATGCGGCCGCTGCGCCACGACTCGTTGGCCATGTTGACGGCCACGACGCCTGCCATGCCGAGCTGCACCGGGCAGTTGAGCGGTTCGCCGTTGCGGAGGTGGTTCTGCAGGTTCGTGTGGTGCAGGTGCGTGTCTTCGCCGCCGGTCTTCTTGTGCTCGCGAAGCACCTTGCCGTCCTTGTCCTTGATGGTCCAGCCGGTGTTCGTGAAATAGAGCGTGCCGCGGTAACCACGGATGAGGTGATCGACGCCAACGCGGTTGCTCATCGTGCCGAGCACGTAGACCGTCATGCCGCGCGGGTACTCGCAGATCATCTCGAAGTTGTCCGGCAGATCGCGACCGTCGGGCCACTGCCAGATGCCGCCCATGCCGACGACGCGGCGCGGGTATAACAAGTCACAGGCCTTCATGATCCGCGTGATGCGGTGAATGAACAAGTCGGTGCAGATGCCGCCCGAGTAGGCCGAGTAGTTGCGCCATTCAAAGTAGTGGTGCGGATTCCAGTCGATCTTCTCAGCATCGCCGAGCCAGTCGTTCCAGTTGAGGTCTTCGGGCTGGGCTGTGTCGTCGGTGATGTCGGGATTGCGCCAGGGGCCCTGCTCGCCGTAGCGGCGGACGTATTCGATCTGGGCTTGCACGACCTGTCCGAGTTCGCCGTCGCGGATCGCCTCTGCGGCCGAGGCGTAGCTGTCGTCGGACATCGCCTGCACACCGACCTGCAGCGGCAGGCCGGTTTCTTTTTGCTTCTTCCAGACCGCCTGGGCCTGGGGAATGGTGTGCGTCATCGGCTTTTCGCAGTAGACCGCCTTGCCGGCGTCCAGCGCGTCGATCGTCATCGTCCAGTGCCAATGTTCCGGCGTGGCAATCGTCACGTAGTCGATCTCGTCGTGGTCGAGCACCTTGTGGTAGTCGGTATACGAATGCGGGGCACTGACCTTGCGGGCACCGTCTTCGGCGCGGGTCTTCCAGCAGTCGGCCACCGCGACGGCCTCGACGTTGTTGGCCTCCTTGATGTCGTTGTACGTGTCCATGTGCGCGTTCGCCATGCCGCCGGCGCCGATGAAGCCGACGCGGATGCGATCGTTCGCGCCGATCACGCGGCCGTAGCTCTTGGCCGTCTGCGAAATCGCTCCGGCGACCACGCCTGCCGTCGCCGCGGCGGCACCGGTGTTGCGGAGGAAGGAACGTCGGTCGAGACGATCGGCAGGCTGGGACATCGTGGAGAACTCCTGGATAGGCAGGCTGGGGGGATTGCGTGCGGCAGGGCCGGAAGCGTTCATGATAGCCGTCGCCGGCGCGGGGGGCAAACTGGGCGGGGGAAACGTCCGGGGCCGAAGAAAAGTACTGTCAGAACAACTGTGCACGAAGGTCTTGGGCAATATTGCGCAAGAGCTTCTGATGGTCCTGATTCTCGACTTGGGATGACAGCGCCAACATGCCATCGAGGTAGTAAATATAGGATGCCGGGTCACCGCCGACTCGGGCGCGTCCCGGCCATTGCCGAACCACCAGCGTCTGATCCGTAAACGGATTTGGAACTTCACGTTCTTCGTCTAGCGAAAGCACCTTGTGGTCAGCGATGTAGCCCAGCCACTCGGCCATGGATATCGGATCCAATAAGCTGCGGTGAGGATGACTGGCCCGACAAACAATGGTTTGCCCCGCGGGGATTGAAGCAAATGGGTCTTCTCGCGGTACCAAATCCCACTGTTCGCTAAAGTACTCGCCAAGCGTCGTGTTTTCACATCGAGTCAGTCCGTCGTAGGGATCATGTTCCCACATCCAAAGGTCATTCGATTTGCGATGATTGCCGACCATACAATAAAAGTTCCCACATCCGTCGCCACCGATATCCATGAACCGATGATCACGCAGATGCGGCTGGAGTTCATAGTAGTCGTGTCCGTGTTCTGCGAATCGTTTGAGCTGTTCGATTACGAATAGCTCTGCATTCGATTCGATTGTGCCGAGGTCGCCTTGCAACCGTTGGGATGCGTCATTAGGAAATTGACGCATGAACTTTTTGAATACTTCGGGAAGCTCGACGTCTAACCGAGATTCGATGAATTGAAAGTCCTTATCGTTCATGGCTCGTCAATGACCCCGGGGAACTGATGTAGGGCATGATTCCGCCAGCCAGGTGTTCGCGACACGGCTGACAACTATAGCCACTCTCACACATGGCGATGGCGTCATGTCACAACATGTGCCATTCGGCATACCGGTCGCCCGCCCTATGATGCTGAGGCTGAATGCAGCGCCCGAGAGAGGTCGACGAGTGACGCGTCGGGGAACTGATCCCGCAGGCACAGGAACGCGTTGACCAGATCGTAGGTCGAGCGACTGGGGGGTATGACCTCAACGACGCGGATGTCGCGACCACATTTCTCCACCGCATCGATGGCGCTCACGATCGCATCGGAGATCGAATCCGATTCACGATCAAAGTCCAGAAATGCCCGTCCACCGCTCATGGACAGTGTGGCGTCATCACATCCGGCCTCGAATAGCGCGTTGGCCACTTCATCCGACAACTCGTTAATGCCGGCAAGTTCCAGCGTAAACGAGAACACTCGGTGCGTACCATCATGGGGCGCTCTGTCGTGTGTCACCGGTGAGGCCATTGTCGTTTAGTCCTTGCAATTTGTGCAAATGGTCATTCGTGGGCAGCCTGGTGCTCGCATCGGTCAACTCGACGCTTGATCTGTTGAGCATGGCGAACAGGATTCCGCGGCGTCGACCAAACCGAGATGATGCAACCGCCGCGCGCCTCCAGTGGACACATCAGTCGGCCGAAGGCGTGTCCTCGACTCGCAATAAATGACCAGCCATGCGTCTCCGCGTAATTGATGGCGGCTTCGATGTCCTTGTTCGTATGTCTTGGTCGAGCCACTGCCTCACACGCTCGCTCGGGCAACCTTCCCCTACATTATACGTCGATCGCGTCATTCATTCCCGCGCGCCGATTGGTTCTTCGCCTTGCGAGGTGCTTTGGGCGCGCCAGAGGTTCAGCGCGACGTTTTCCGAGACGAAGTGGATCGAGGCGTCGCAGTAGGCGACGTGGACGCCGCCCGGATGCCGGCTGCGGGCGGCCATCGTCATCGGCTGGGCTTTCGAGTGACCGCCCACGCAGGGCGGATTCTTGGGATTGACGTTGTTGCAGTAACCGGGACTCTGCAGCACGTCGGGCTGCGAGGCGTTCGGCGGCAGGTAGGTTTCAAAGCCGGCGGCGTAACCCCACCAGCTAAATCCACGCAGGTCCGGCGCATTGTCGGTTCCCTGGCCCTGCTGGACTTCGCCGATCATCAGCGTGTTGCTCAGTCCGTCCGGGATCTCGCGGAACTGGTATGCCTTGGCGTCGACGTTGACCCAACCGCTGATTGTGAACGGCGCGCCGGCAAAGACGACGCCGTTGACCTGCGGTTCGGCGCCGGCGAAGACGTCGCTGGATCCGACGACAAAGCCCGTGTTGCCCATGTTGACGGCGTAGTTGTGGCAGGTGACGCCGCTGTAGTGGGCGGCCGGCGTGTCGCTGGGACAGGTGTAGGCGCCGATCCGCACGGTGCTGACCCGTCGATTGCCGGGCCCCCAATAGCGCCGCGAATCGTCGGGGCGATCGTACTTGCCGCCGTGGTCGTAGAGCGCGAAGAGCGAATCCTGCTCGACGTATGGCAGCAGGGCGACGAGCCAGGTGCCCCAGCAGCAACTGTAGGCCCCGACCGGCAGGGTTTTGTGGCTCGCCTCGTAGTTGTGCATGCCCAGGGCGATCTGCTTGACGTTGTTCGCACAGGCGTTGCGTCGGGCCGATTCGCGCGCCGCCTGCACCGCCGGCAACAACAGCGCGATCAGGATGCCGATGATGGCGATCACGACGAGAAGTTCCACCAACGTGAATCCGCGTTGCCGCAAGGCACGGTCGACCATGATGTCGTCTCCATCAAAATGTCGCTGTGGATCCCGCTATGCTCACGAACTTTTGAGCGGGAAGTCGAACACGGTGTCGCCGTCGGCCGTCACGGTGATCGAGAGTTCGGTCTCGGCGTTATAGCGCGGCGGAATGCGGTCCTCGACCGCGGGAGGCCCCAACGGACCGGGGGGACCGGCGGGAGTCGCTGTCGCATCGGGCGAAAAGACCCGCACGTCGTAAGTGCCTGGCGGCAGGCCGTGCTGAACGTCGATCGTGTACGCCCCGGCTTCGATGGCCGCACCCGTGCCGACGCCGGTGGGGTCCTGCGGCGAGAACTCGATCGTACCGGTGTCAAGCGGCTGGCCGTCGAGCGTGACCGTGCCCGATACGGCGAGGCGCCCGCGCGGGTTATCCGGTCCACAACCTGCGACACACACGGCGATCGCGCCGAGCAGCAGGACAAGGCATCGTGGGCGGTACAACACGGCGGCAGTCAAAGTGCGGTGCATGGCGTTTGTGTCGGATGGCAACTATTGTTCCTGCGCGTAGCATTCGCGGATGGCATCGTCGACGGGCCCGGTTTGAGCGGGGCCCGCTTGAACGGGGCCGGGCTGAGCGTCGTCGTCAACCGCCGCAGTTTAGTCGTTGGCACATGCACAAGCAAATTTAGATACAATTGTCGGCATTGCCGGCGCAACGGTCGGGCCGCTGCGATGGTCCGACGTTTGGTGGCTCGATTGGCCGTTGTCATGATCGCGTATCAACACACACCGCCGCAGTTCGAACCGGGACAACTCGTCGAACACGTGCGCTACGGTTATCGGGGCGTCGTCGTGGCGGTCGACGCGCGGTGTCGGGCCAGCCAGCAGTGGTACGATTCGAACCAGACGCAGCCCGATCGGGCGCAGCCTTGGTATCACGTGCTGGTCGACGGGCGGGAGATCTTCACCTATGCCGCCGAGACGAGTCTGCGCGCCGACAAGAGCGGGCTGCCAGTCGCCCATCCGCTGGTCGACGCCTTCTTCGAGGAGTTGGTCGACGGTCAGTACGTCCGCAACGAGCGCGACTGGGATTGGGGCGTGCAGTGAACGTCCACGCTGCCAAGTCATTTCTCTCGGGCGCCGCCGTACCGATACGGTCGTCGTCAGATTGACGACGGCTCGACGGTAGGTGCGACTCTGACAACGACTCTCACGCGACATGTTGTCGGTTCCCCTAACTAACTGGGAAGGCATGAGTTGCCGTTGAATTCCGGCGGTCTGCGCGGGGGACGTGGCCGCGGACTGGCACGACTTCTGCGACGTTGCTGGCATGGCGAAGGACGCCCGCACTGAATTCCCCCGTCGGGCTGGGTTTTCGCAGCAACGTATCTAGCCCAATGCGTTTTCGTACACGGAGCAGCCGCGATGAATCGACATTCGAAACGATGGACACTGGCGGTGGCGACGGCCGGGCTGTTGGCCACGGGGCTGGCTGGCAGTACCCGTGCCGACCACGAAGAACGGGACCGCTGGGAGGATCGCCGTGAGCGGCAGCGCGAACGCGCCGAAGAGGCGATCGAACGGGCGCGCGATCGGGCCGAGGACTGGTACGAGGAAGCCGAAGACGCCTTGAAGCGCGAGCGGCGCAGGCAGCGCAAAGCGAACTGGTTCGGCGACTGGAACGACGACTTCTATGAACAGCAGCGCAAGCAACTTCGGCGGGACCGCGAGCGCTACGAGGATCACCTCGACTGGCTCGAAGATCACTATGACGGCGACCGCCACGACGTCCACCGCCATTTTGACAACGACGACTTGCACGGCCGCTGGTCGCCGCACCGTCTACCGCCGCCGCAATTCTTGCCGCGGCAGTTTTCGCCACAACCGTTGCCGCCGCCAGCGTTGCCAGGCCCGGCTTGGGCCGATCCCGCCTACCATGTGCCACCACGAATCGGCGTGCCGGTGGCACCGCCACTGCCCCACGGGGACGACTGCGGCTGCGTGGTCTGTCGGGTGCAACGGCTCTCGACATGGTACCGGCGACTTTGATTGGGGAGCGGCGTACCGGGACGACCGCGTGGACTGGGGGAGCGGGCACGCGTCGTTGGGACGGCGAGCACGCGGCGGCGCGGCTGGTCTGGTGCGATCGGCACAACCGCTGCAGCCGATACGCCCTGGCGGCGATTGCCCGGTTTGCGCCGTCCGGCAGTATTGAAGCGCCCCGGGGCGCGAATCATCGTGAATCTTGTCCCAGTTTCCGGGACGTCCCGCATCCTGGGACACGGGTCGCACCGGCAGCGCGCGTCAGGCGATGCTGCCTCCCATCCGGCCAACCGGCCATCGCGACCGACAAATACGTTCTCGATTCACGGAGCGCAGCTTTGATCCGCCGAACAGAATCACTGGGCCGCTACCGATTCGGTGCCACGACGACGCTGGTTGCGGCACTGGTCGCGGCAGGTTGGTTGAGCGCCCCCGCCAGTGGGCAGATTGTCGACTGGACGAACGCGGGCGGGGGACTTTTTGCCGACGGCGGCAACTGGCTGGGCGGCGCCGCTCCGGGGATGACCGAGTCCGCGCGGTTCGCACTGCCCGACACATACATGGTCGACCTCGACGGTGTCGATGTGAACAACGTCGACCTGCTCGCCGACGATGGCAGCGTGACGCTAATGTCGAGCACAGGTGTGCCGACGTACACGCTCAGCGGCACGGTCACGGTCACTGGTGAACTGACGATCTCGTCGCTGGAGTTGGACATCGCCGGGCTGCTCGTCGACGGCGGACAGATGACGTTCGACGCGGCGAGTGCGCTCACGGTCGCACCGCTCGCGCCGATCACGCTGCAGAATGCCGGCGTGCTCAACATGGCGATCGACTTCAACGTCGTTGGCTCGACCGTCACCATCGATGGAACGGGTTCGCTGCTCAACGTCAGCGGCGCCGACGTGAATCTCACGAACGGATCGCTGCTGTTGCTCAGCGACAGCGCGAGCGTATCGGCGGAAGGCTTTCACGCGCCGGCGGCGGTGATCGAAGTGACCACGGGCGGGCAAGTCACCGCGAATGACACCCTGTTGGGCGACGGTGGCAGCACCGGTTCGCTGCGGTTGTTCAGCGGCGCGACGGCGGACCTCGGCGTCACCGACATCGCCGTTTCAAACAATGCTGGCACGGGGGGCACGCTGCGAGTCGACAGCGGCGCCACGGCGACGGCCGACTCGGTGCGGATCGCCACCGGGGGGTTGTCGGCCCAGAACGGTGAGTTGCGGGTAGGCGGCAACTTCACGCAAAACGGCGCCGCATCGATAACAGTCGGTGCCGCCTCGCAGCAGGCCAGCCAGGCGAAGTTGCGGATCGACGCCGGCGGCACGGTGACAACGGGCACGGGCGGGCTGTCGGTTTTCAAGACCGGCACGGTCACCAACGCCGGCATGCTCAACGTGTCGGGTGACTTTCTCATCGACGGCGGCACTTACCAGGTGACCGACGCTGCGGCCGAAGTGGACCTGGCGGCCGGTTCGGTCTGGACGGTGCAGAACGGTGGTCGTTTGTTGCTGAACCCCGACACGACGATTTCGCTGGGCGCCGATCGCGCGCTCGAATTCGCCGGCGGTACGACACTCGCGCCGAACCTTAAGAACGTCGAACTCGGCACGACCGTCGGCGGGACATCGCGGCTGACGTTAACCAACGATGCCACGCTCGCGCTCGACAGCGTCACGCTCAGCGAGTCGGTTGACGGCAGCGACGCACGGCTCGAGGTGCTCGGCGGCGCGACGCTCACCGTGACCGACCAAGTCGGCGTCGCCTCGACGGGATTGGCCTCGACGGCAACGGTCGAAGTGAGTGGTGCCGACTCGGCCTTGAACTACCAGGCGGCAATGCCGCTGGCCGTCGGCTCAGCGACGGGCGGAGCCGCTGAACTACGGATCAACGACGGCGGCAGCGTCGACCTCGGCGGACAGGGATTGTACGTCGGCG
>JAGQPT010000582.1 GCA_020426575.1 Planctomycetales bacterium | reverse complement strand
GCGTCATCATCGCGCTGGGCCGGTACGGTGCTCTGCGTGTGCCCTGCGAGGCGCTCTCGCTACGGTGTGAGGACGTTGACCTAGCCCGGGGACGGATGACGGTCAGCTCGCCGAAGACGGAACACCACCAGGTTGGTGACTAGTGTAAGGCACCGATCTGCCCAAAGCTGAGGGCGGTGCTGTTGGAGGCGTAGGAACGAGCCCGAGGGCTCAAGAGCTGAGTACATCGTGGGTGCGAACTACCTCGCCAAGGCTCAGTCGCCGCAGGGATGGCGCACGGTCAACCTGCGCACGCAGCTTGAGCGCATCATCAAGCGGGCTGGTTTGACGAAGTGGCCGCGACTGTTCCACGCGCTGCGGACCAGTCGCATCAACGAATGGAACCGCGAGGTGCCCGGCTTCGTCGTCACTGCGTGGGCAGGTAACTCGGCCGAGGTGCGCGACCGCCACTACAACGAAGTGCTTGAATCTGAGTTCGAGCGCGCTGCTGGTACGGCAGAAAACAACCCGCCGCAAAATCCGCCGTACCACACGCCGCTACAGGCCGCCACGAGCGTCACGCCGAGCGGCGTTTTCGAGAAATACACTGGTATGGCGCGTGGTGACGCCCAAAGAGCGGAGAGGACAGGATTCGAACCTGCGGAACGGTAAACCCGTTCACGGGTTTAGCAAACCCGCGCTTTAAACCACTCAGCCACCTCTCCCAATTGGCTCGTCCTACATGACCCGCCGCGGCGGGGGAGGTTCTCCCCGTTGGGCTGGAACCGTCGCGATCAAGGTCAGAATCGGTCGAACGACATGCTAAGATCATAGGTATTCTTCGCCCAGCCGCAAGAGAAGCTTGACGATGTTCTCGAACGGGGCGCCCGGACACGGGCTGCGCCGCGGCGCATGCGTCGAGACGGCCCGCGGCGGACCGCCTAAAAGACGCTGGCACGCCGGCCTACTTCGACCGAGAGGGTCAGCGGTTGCCCGCGGCGGTTGATGCCGACATCGATCCGGCGGCCGGCCTCGGTGGCGGCGACGCGGGAACGCAAATCCTCGGCGTTTTCGATCGATTGGCCGTCCCACGTGAGCAGGACATCGTACGACTCGATCCCAGCGCGCAGGGCGGGCGAGTCGGGCAGCACCTCAGTGACAATCGCGCCACGGTGGGCGTCGATACGCAGCGTCGCCGCGATCTCGGCGGTCATGTCCTGCGGTTTCACACCCAAGAGGCCCTGGGTGCCCAGCGGATGATCCTTGAGTCGTTGGTAGACCTCCTGCACCGTTTTGCTGGGCAGGGCAAAGCTGATGCCGCCGTACGTCTCGCCGACGATGGCCGTATTGATTCCCACGACACGGCCCTGAATGTCGACCAGAGGCCCACCGCTGTTGCCGGGGTTCACGGCGGCGTCGGTCTGTAGCAGGTCGGAATATGATTGATGACCGGCGCGAATACTGCGATTCTTCGCACTAAGAATGCCGGCGGTCACGCTGAGGTCGAGCCCGTAGGGACTACCGACGGCGAGTACCCAGTCGCCAACGCTGAGCAGTTCGCTGTCCCCCCATTCCACCGGCATCAGTCCGTCGGCGACAATCTTGAGCACGACAATGTCGGTCTCGGTGTCGACACCAACCAACTCGACGTCGTCGACGATGCGGCCGTCGCCGAGGCGGACGCTGACCTCGTCGGCACCGGCGACGACGTGGTAATTCGTCAGGACATAACCGTCGTCGCTGACGACGATCCCGGCACCTTGGCCCTGGTCGCCGTAAGTACGCTGGCCGCGCCGTGGACGCCCCTCGTCGTCAGACGAAGGACTTGTGACACTGGAAGCGTCGATGTGTACGACGCTGGGATTGACGTTGAGGGCCACCTGTCGGAAAGCGTCGGCGAGTGTTTCGGGCGACGCCAGGGCAACGCGGGCGCCGTCCAACTCGGCCCGCTGTCGGCCGTGGGTCCAGGCGTATCGCATGCGTTCGACAAACCACGGTGTGATCAGCAGGATCACCACCAGCGTCAGCAGGGTGAACAGGCGATGCTGAAGGGCGTAAGGTGGCCGCGACTCTTCCGCGGCCGGTGCCGAGGAAGTGACAATTGGAGGGCGACGTTCGTCCATCAAACGACTCTCGATCGATGTTCGCCGCCGTGGGGCGAATCTGCGCCACGGCGGCCGGGCGTTTGACTCTTATTATAACGCGACTGCGTCGATGACCTAGCTGCTGGATGCAAAATCGAACCGCTACCGGTCACGGACGACGTGAAATACGAGTTGGCCTGTCGTCGGGTAGGCCCCTTAACAGGTCAGCGTGGCCCCAGGGGAGTCACGGACCGGCTAGGACAGTGCTGGGTGAGCGAACACGGGCCCTTGTCTGTTTTTCGCATTGACGCAAACGCCCTGGGCGGTACCCCGACGCATCATGATCCGAAAATACGACGCAGCCACTTGAGCAACGATTTGCGGCGACGCGGCACGTCGGCGACGCTGGAAACCAGCATCGGACCGGCAAAATAGGCGGCCGTGGCAAATTGTCCGAGCCACGCGTCGCGTTCGGACACTTGGTGCTGGTTGCTGTTACTGTCGGTCCGCGACGCGGTAGCTTGTGTCCCCTCGGCCGTCGCGTCGTTGGCCGCAAGCTGGACTTGGCCGGCCAGCCGACCTTCGCCGGTGGCCCACCAGAGGTCGATGTCCGAGCCGTCCGTGACGACTGGCGATGTCCACGGCGAATCAGCAAGCCACTCCAGGTCCAAGTTGTCATAAAGCGATGTAGAGGTGCCCAACGGTGATCCGTTTGCGGCAACGGCGGGCTGGCTTGGCGCGGAAGTCGTGCCGGGCTGGGCCGGAGAAGTCGGACGCACTGCGGCCGAGTCGCCGGCTTCGTCGGGCTCCTGGCCGCGCACTTCCTGGTCGTCGTCCGAGACCGCTGATGCCTGCTGACGTTCGTCGTTTTCGCCATTCTCACCGTCGGCCTTGTCGGCTTCTTCGTCACCCTCCGGGCTATACTCGACACCCGTGTCGGGGCCTTCGCTGAAGTTGGCCGCACCGGCCGGCAATGTGCCGCCGTCGGTCGACGTCTCAGCGGCGGCCGACTGATCGCTGGCGGCTGCCACAACGTTGTTCACCACTGCATCGGGGCCGTCTGACAGCACCGTGCCGACCGAGCGATCCGCATCGGTCAAGAAACCGAGTGCCTGGAGGGCACTTTGTGCCTGCGGCGCGGTGCTGCCTCCGGACGAACTGGTGGTCGAACCAGCCGGCAGCACCGTCACGGTGAAGGTGATTTCGTCGCTCATGGCAGGTTCACCGTCGTCGGTGACACGTACCGTGAAGGT
>JAGQPT010000581.1 GCA_020426575.1 Planctomycetales bacterium | reverse complement strand
TCCGAACCCGTCAGGGTTCACAAACCGGCAACCGGTTCGCCATTGTTACGGCTGCCGTAACCTTGCCAGACGCGCAACTCGATGCCGTTGGTCGCAAACGCCACGTGGCCATCGCAAAAGAGCGCGTGAACTCCACCCGGATGATTGCTCCGCGCCGCCACGTTGAGCGAGAGTACGTTCCATAACTCGGGTGAGCGAATGCTGTGCGGCACGCCCCCGCGGCAATCAATCCCCGGGTCGTTGGGACCGCGAATGTGGTTGTACATGGAGTGCCCCGGCGCGCCGTACAGCCAGCGGCTGCCACGAGTCTGCTGCAGCTTGTTCCCGGGAACGCATTGCGTTTCGTAGTCGGTCAACTCTGGACCGTTCGACGCATTATCGTTACCCGACGTGAGTACAAAGCCGTTCGTGGGCGTGCCGGTCCACGCGCCTGGCGCATCTTCCGACTCACCGTATCCGGGTATCGCCTTCGTCGTTTCACTGATGCAGACCGTGTTGGACGACCCGTCTTTGATCTTCGCGAACGTGACGTCCGAGTTCTCGTAGAAGATCCCGGTCACCGGTACCTTGCCCGGATTGCGCGGTGAAAGCGGAAACGTGGTCCCGGTCGAAAGCGGATAGTTATGCACGGCGCTTTGGCCCTGCAGTTTGCGAAAACCGTCGCTGGGACACAGAAAATAGGAGATCGTCTGCTCGAGCGCCACGGCGTTTGCCGACGACTCGGGGTTTTCGTTGAAGTCGATCATCTGGAACAGCGTGTTCGCCTCCAGAAACGGCAACAGGTGGGCGTAGGCCGAGAAACAACGTCCCTGTCCCGGTACGTCGATGCGCAGACGCCCCGGCGGAAATGAACGCAGTGCGCTGTGGTAGTTGTTGATCGACAGTCCGATCTGTTTGAGATTGTTGACGCACTGTGCGCGTCGAGCGGCCTCACGCGCCGCCTGCACCGCTGGCAGCAGCAGCGCGATCAGGATACCGATGATCGCGATCACGACCAGCAACTCTACGAGAGTGAAGCCGCGCGCCGACACTCCTGCGAAACTCCCACCTCGGTACGGGACCGTTCGATCAGCGGTTTTGGCGGGGAAAATGCGTGCGACCATCAGCGAATTCCTTCAAGGGGGCAGTGCCGATTTGGTAAAGAAGTCTTTCCGCCTGCAGCACTCTGCTCTGTAGCGAATACCGGGTTCCCAACTGCTAAGGCCGGTGGGTAAGTGCTTGCGGACAAAGGCCATCGCGTGGGAGCCGACGCCAGACCCCGGGGGGGGCGGACGGTCACCGCGATGACATGATCGTGGCATACTATGGCAGTATACGGGAGACTGTCAAGAAAATTCCCCGCGGTTTTGTCGGCAAATCGCGTGAGTGCCATGCCATCACGGGCACGCATTCGCACCCCCTTCATAGGTGGGTCGTGTTCGCTGACGCAAAAGCAAGCTCGCCGATGTCTTGCGCCCCAACACGGACCGAGCCCCCGGCGCTGATGTTTCACGTGAAACATTCAGCGCGCCCGAACTGCTGCGGTTCGCCGTCGGCACAGCTCTTCACCAAGATCCCCCCAGATCGACGAACACCCGATCCTCGCATGCGCGTGGGCCATCCGGCGGACGGGTTGGTCTCGCACGTCGCAGCGGTCAAGTTCGCCGCCATGTGCCGTCGCGCGAGTTTCCGGCCGGAGCCATATCGATGGAAACAAAACTCCTCGTGGCCTCGTTCGTCGCCCAGGACACGCTGGGCGACGTGACACTTGCGCTGGTCTTCGCTCGTGTTGAGGTGGACGCCGCCGGTACGATGCGATTTCCCGCCTATCGCGGCGAGGCCGTCATGGATGCCGTACGTGACATGATGTACGACCTCGGCTGGCGCGGAATCTCCGAGCGCGCCACCACCGCGACCGGCCAACCCACCCCGGCGACGTCCTCCGGCATCGACCAGATTGGCCGTACCGTGACAATCGACGTCGTACTCGGACCGCTCGTTGGCAGTGCGGCAGTCAATGCGGAGGACGACGGCGAATTCACCCGGACGCAGCTCACCGCCGAGTTGGCCCGTCGCCTGGGAGTCGGCGCCGCCGGTGCCCCCCTCGCGGCTGGCTCCACCCGAGACACGGCACCCGCCGCCGACGTTGCCACCGACTGACCGCCCGCCAACCGCTACCGGCATTCGGAGCAGCCGGCGCCCCAACGGCGGGCGGCGTGCGTGGCACGATTGTTTCACGTGAAACGATCGCGTTGGACCAGATGTTTCACGTGAAACATTGCGGTGGGATCGAATGTTTCACATGAAACATTCGTTGCGATGGCGGGCTTTGTGCCCCCCTTTGACATCTTCAGGGGGCTCGGGGATAACACGCCCTGCGTCCGCTGCCGTCCACCGCCACCCGTGACAACCGCCGAGAACATGCCCGATATTCGCCCCTTTGCCGCCCTCCGCTACGACCCCGGTCACGTCGGATCGCTCAGCGACGTGATCGCGCCGCCCTATGACGTGATCGATCCGCCGCTGCAGGACGCCCTCTACAAGCGGCATCCGGCCAACGTGATTCGGTTGATCCTGGGCCGCGAGGAGCCCGGTGACGACGAGTCGAACAACCGCTATACCCGGGCCGCCGGCTTCCTTAAGAATTGGCAGCGGGAAGGCGTGCTGCGCGGCGAGTCCGAGCCGGCGCTGTACGTCTACCACCAGGAATTTGAATACGCCGGCGAGCGCTTCACCCGTCGCGGCTTCATGGCCCGGGTTCGCCTCGAGCGATTCGGCGAGGGGAAGATCTATCCTCACGAGGAAACGATGTCGGGCCCCAAGGCCGACCGCCTCAACCTCACACGCGCCTGTCGCGCCAACCTCAGCCAGATCTTCGGCCTGTATCCCGACCCCGAGGGAGACGCCCAGACGTTGCTTGAAGCGGCGGCCGTCGGCGTGACCCCGATC
>JAGQPT010000580.1 GCA_020426575.1 Planctomycetales bacterium | reverse complement strand
CGGCGACCAGGGAGTGAGCGACCGCGCGTCTGTGACGATGCGCGCGTGCGGTCCTGAGGTGATTGGACGCAACGTTACGATCGCGGCGCAGCAAGTCGGTTAGGGGCAGTGTTTTTGCCAGTCTCATATGCGTCTCGCCAAACAACGAGGATTCTCCCTGACGATGATACGCCCGTTCGTGTTCTGCATCGGAATGTGTCTGCTTCCCCGTGTTCTCTTGGCCGGTGAGGTGATCTACGAAGAGCAGTTCATCTTCGATCCGGCCGGTGACCCGCACGGGCACGTCCATGCCTCGGCGATTGTCGAGTGTCCCAACGGCGACCTGCGGGCCGTCTGGTATGAGAACGGCACGCCGCTGCCGTCGCCGCGCTATTTCAACGCCCAGCAAGACAAGAGTTCGGACGTCCGGATCGGCAGCAGCCGACGCGCAAAGGGTGCCACGACCTGGGGCGCTCCGTTTGTGATCAGCGACACGTTCGGCACATCGGACAACAACCCCACGATGGTCATCGACGCCCAGGACCGACTCTGGCTGGTCCATTCGACGATGATTGCGGCGCCGGAGTGGACTTGGGGGAGTTCGATGTTGCGCTACTGGGTATCGAGCGACTATGCCGGGCAAGACATGCCCCGCTGGGACGAGGCGAACGTGCTGCTACCCCATCCGCTGGGTTTCGAGCAATTGATCGATGCATTGGGCCAGCGGCTCAAGACTGAGGGACCACCCAATGGAGTATCGTCCGAACGAGCGCAGCAATTTGTCGTGCACTTACGCAAACAATTGGACGACCCGGCGAAGTTGCGGCTGGGCTGGATGCCGCGGGCCCATCCGCTCATTCGCAGCGACGGTGCGCTGATTTTGCCGCTGTCGAACGAAAACTTCGACATTGCCATGATGGCCATCACGAGTGACGGCGGTCGGACCTGGCAGTACTCTGAACCGGTGCCCGACGTGGGCGTGACCCAACCGACGCTGGTCGAGTTGGCCGACGGGCGGATCGACGCCTATTTCCGCAACGACGACCCGGCCCATCGCATCAAGCGCGGCACGTCACACGACGGGGGGCTCACCTGGTCGAAGCTGGAACTAACTGAACTCCCGCATCCTGGAGCGGGTATCGAGGTCATCCGGCTCGCCAACGGACACCTCGCGCTCGTCTACAACAACGTGGAAGATTCGCCTCGCGACAAGCTGGCCATCTCCCTTTCCGATGACGAGGGCCGCACCTGGAAATGGACGCGGCAACTCGAAGACGAGCCCGGCGGCCGCTTCGACTATCCTTCGCTGATCCAGGCCGAGGACGGCTCGCTTCACGTGACCTACTCGTATCACCTGCGGACCATCAAGCACGTGCGGCTGAGCGAATCGTGGGTGCAACAGAGCGACGGGTTGTGAGCGCCGTCGCTCCCCCCACTTGCCGCTCGGTCCGCGTTGGTCGATATTGGCCGAGGGCGCAAGCGGCGGTCCGTGGTGACCGACCATAAACCAACTCAACGCGACACGCGGCCAGGGAGACCACTGCCATGATAACCGTCGGAATGAACTACCACGTCATCGAGGGCAAGCAAGCTGACTTTGAAGAAAAGTTCGCGGCGGTGATCGAAGCGCTCCGCGCGGCCGAAGGGCACGCGTCGTCAACACTCTGGAAAGACGTCAGCGACGACGCATCGTATCTGATCACCAGCGAGTGGACCGAGGAGCAGGCCTTTGTCGACTTCATCCACAGCCAGGCGTTCAAAGACGTCACGAATTGGGGCAAAGAACAAATCCTCTCTTCCCGCCCACAGCACAAGATCTACAAGCACTAGATCATCCGTTAAGGGGCGGAGCGCGTCGGTTGGCGTTCGCCGGCGGCGACAGCCGTGCCGTGCGTCGTCGCCGCGGCAGCATGCGATCTAGCGATACTGCTGATACGCTTCAACGGCGAGTTCGTCACAACGTTCGTTCTCGGCGTGACCGGAGTGCCCCTTGATGTGAACGAACTCGACCTGGTGCTGAGCTGCGAGTTGGTCGAGCGTTTGCCAGAGGTCGAGGTTCTTGACCTCGGCCCAGCGTTTGCCCTCGCGTCTTCGCCAACCGTTGGCCTTCCACTTCGGCATCCATTCGGCAAGCCCCTTGCCAACGTAGACGCTGTCGGTAACAAGGCGCACCTGTGCCGGTCGGGTGAGCGTGCCGAGCCCCTGGACGACCGCCGTCAGCTCCATGCGATTGTTGGTGGTTTCGCGTTCGGCTCCACTGCGTTCGAGTTCCTTGCCGCTGTCTGGGTGGCGGAGGATGAAGGCCCAACCGCCCGGGCCTGGATTCCCGCTACAAGCGCCGTCGGTGAAGAGTTCAACGCTGGTCATGTTCGACGAGGTTTCGCGTGCAGGCATCGATCGAAATCGCTCCGGATGATACGCGGTTCAGACTGAAATTGGGGTCGACATCATCCCCGCAAATAACCTCAGCGGCAACCGTTGCCGACGCACCGGGTGCATCGGTCAACTGCCCAGCGATGCCGACGAATCGATCGGCGACGACGAGCCATTCTCACGGAGCAAGTCGCGAGGCCGATCCGAGTCGGCCGAAGCGCCGTCGTCCGGCTCGCCGTCAAACGTGTCGTCCGCCATTGCGTGAGTCGTTGCCGGCGGGTGATACTCAGCGCGCCGCGGCTTGGTGAGGTCCTCGAGACCGAGCGCCAAGGGCGAATCGACCTGGGGCCGTTCGCTGAGCCGCCAGGGAAGATGAACGATGAATGAGCTGCCGCGGCCGAGTTGACTTTCCAACGTGATCTCGCCTTCGAGCAGCCGGCAAAGCTCCTTCACGATCGAAAGTCCCAGTCCGGTGCCCGAGTATTCGCGGGTCATGGCGTCGCCGCTGGGTGCGACGGTCGCTCCCTGACGGAACTTTTCGAAGATGTGATCCTGCTCGCTCTCGGCGATGCCGACGCCGGTGTCGGCGACGACCAATTCCAGTCGACCGCCGCCGTCGCGTCGAGCCGAGACCGTGATGCGGCCCCCCTCGGGCGTGAACTTGATCGCATTCGAGAGCAGGTTGTTGAGGATCTGCTGCACCTTGGCCTGATCCTGCCACATCATCGGCAAATCGGCGTCGATGCGGATGCCCAGATCGAGGTTCTTTTTTTCGGCCAACGGTCGCGCCAGGTCACATTGCGCCGTCACCACCTGTTCGATGCGGAACTCACTCAGCCGCACGTCCATCTTACCGCTCTCGATCTTCGCCAGGTCGAGAATGTCGTTGATCATGTCCAGCAGCATGCGGCCTGATCGCTGGATATTGTGCACATAGCGGCGTTGTTTTTCGTCGAGCGACTTGATCGACTCGAGCACGTCGCTGAAGCCCAGGATGCTGTTGAGCGGCGTGCGAAGTTCGTGGCTCATCGTGGCCAGAAAGTCAGACTTCAAGCGGTTCATCTCGAACAGCTGCATGTTGGCCTGGGCGAGTTGGTCGACCTTGCCGTCGAGGTCGTTGTTCACCTGGCGGAGGTCGTCCTGCATCGTGACCAGGTGGCGCAACATGCGGTTGTAGGCGATGCCGAGTTGCTCAAACTCGTCACCCGTGTGGATGTCGGCCCGTTGCTGGATGTCGCCGCGGCTGATCGCCACGCTGACGTCCTGCAGGTGCTTGAGCGGTTTGACGATCACGTAACGCACGATCACCCAGGCCGCCACCATCGCCAGGCAGACGGTGACGATGGCCGTGGTGAGCAAAATCGCCCGGTTCTTGTTGAGCTTGGCCGTCGTGGGGCCCTTCGGCAGATGCACCTTGACCACGGCAAGCAGGTCACCCTCGGCCTGAACCGGCGTGTTCGTATCGCCGGTGTTCAGGTCCACCGCCACGGAACCGCCATCGATAGGCGCGGTGCCAGGCGCCGGCCCGTGGCAGCCTATGCACGAGTGCTTTGCATACAGCGGCTGAAAAAACTGGAACTCGCCCGGCAGCTCGCGACGCAGTATTGACAATTCCTCATCCGCCGCGTTGGCGGTGTCGGCTGTCGACTCCTCCGGCGCGGTATCGGGGACACCCTTCTTGAGATTCATGAAATAATTGAGAATCTCTTCGTCGTATTCATTCTTCGGAGCGTAGATGCCGTTCGTGCTATTGGCGCTGACGAATTCAGCCTTGTAGTCGGCAACTTGAATGTCATCGATGAACGGAGCAAAGATATGCTGGAAGTACCCATCGGTTTCGAAGAACTCCCAGTGCATGTCGCGGATCATCACGCTGACGGCGAGGCGGCCTTCGGCGGCGCTCTGTTCGTAGACGAGGTTCTCAGTCCGCTTGCCGTAGAGCCAGAAACTGCCCGTGATCAGCAACAGCAAGCATGCGCCGAAGAGAAATCGGCACTTGCGCTCCAGGCTCGTTTCGCCCAACAGGTGTTTGAACGTGCGATACGACATGACGCAAAAAGAGGGCCTTGGGAAAACAGTCCGAGCCCCCTCATTCTACGCCGTCGCGCGCATGAGGGCCAAGTGCAATCAAATCACGCGAAATGGGGCAGAATCGCCGTACCTCAAAGCATCGAGACCGGGTCGACGTCGACGATCCACTCGACGTCACCGGCGGCCTCGAATCGGTCACTGACCGATTGCACGACGTCGGCCAACTGCTCGCGCCGCGTGCCGTGCAGTTGCAAGTGGTAGCGATAGCGCTCGCGGAGTCGGGCGATGGGGGCTGGCGCCGGCCCCAGCACCCGCGTGTCCCCCTCTGCCGCAGCCGCCCGTTCGCGCAGCCGCTGTGCCATTTCCTCGCTCGACGTACGCACCAACTCTTCGCTACTGCCACGAAACACCACCCGCACAAGCGCTGCCGCCGGGGGATAGCCGAACCGCCGCCGGCTGGGGAGCTCGCCGCCGGCGAAGGCCTCGTAGTCATGACGCACTGCGGCTTGCACGGCCGGGTGTTCGGGGCTGAACGTTTGCACGAGGACTTCCCCTCCCTGCTCTCCCCGGCCGGTGCGACCGGCGACCTGGGCAATCAATTGAAACGTTCGCTCGGCAGCGCGAAAGTCGGGTAGGTGTAAGGCCACGTCGGCGTTGACGACGCCGACGAGTGTCACGTTGGGAAAATCCAATCCCTTGGCAATCATCTGCGTGCCCAGCAGGATGCGGACGTCACCGCGGCGGAACCGTTCGAGCGCGTCGGCGTGGCTGCCGTGGCGGCGCATCGTGTCGGCGTCCATCCGCAGGCACGGTGCCGAGGGATAACGTCGCCGCACCTCTCCCTCGAGCCGTTCGGTGCCGAAACCGCTGTAGCGTATCCCGGCGAAGTCACACGCGGCGCAGCGCTCCGGCGGACTCGCCGTGAAATCGCAATAGTGACAGACCGCCTTTCCCACTTCGCGATAAAACGTCAGCGAGACGTCGCAGCTCGGACAGCGCACTACCTCGCCACAGCCGGGACACTGGATGTGCGTCGAAAAACCTCGCCGGTTCAACAGCAGGATCACCTGGCCGCCGTCGTCAAGTGTCCGCTCGATCGCCTGCGAAAGCGGCTGGCTGATTGCGCCACGAAACTGCCGGTTCTGCTGTTCAAGTCGTAGATCGATCGTTCGCACGCGCGGCAGCGGACGGTTCATCACTCGACTGGGAAGGTCGACGCGCCGGTAGCGGCCCTCGGCGGCCTCGTGCCACGTTTCCAGTGCCGGTGTGGCACTTCCCAGCACGACCGGCACGCCTTCGCGCGAGCCCCGCTGGATGGCAACGTCCCGGGAGTGATACCGCGGCGCCGTCTCTTGCTTGAACGTACTCTCGTGTTCTTCGTCGATCACGATCAGTCCGAGTTGCGGCGTGGGCGCGAACACGGCGCTACGGGCGCCGACGACCACCTGCACCTGTCCTGCGGCAATGCGAGCCCAGTGGTCGTGACGCTCGGCGTCACTCATGTGGCTGTGCAGCACGGCCACGGCATCGAACCGGCTGCGGAAGCGATCACACGTTTGAGGTGTGAGGCTGATCTCGGGGACCAGCACGATCGCTTGCCGACCAAAACTGACGACCCGTTCGATCGCCTGGATGTAAACTTCCGTCTTTCCGCTGCCGGTTACGCCGTAGAGTAAGACGGTCTCGTGCTCGCGGTCGTCGAGCGAGGCGTGAATCGCGTCGAGCGCTTGCTGTTGCGCGTCGTTGAGAACGAGAGGTTGTTGACGGAGCGACGCTTCGGGCTGGGCGATCTCGCGGCGAACGCGCTGTGTGGTCTGCGCGACGATGCCCTTGTCCAACAGGCTCTTCAGTGGCGCCGAGGAACAGTGCGCTTGCCGCAACAACACCTCGCGGGCGACCGGCTCGGCCGCGGCGGTCAGACATTTGACGATCGCCGCCTGCTTGGCGGGCAGCTTGAGTGCCGAGACGTCGACGCGCGACGGGTCGGCGAGCTCGATGAAGGCCGTGGCCCGCGTGCCGCGCTGCTGCCGCACACCCGCTGGAAGGATCGTTTCGAGCACTTGCCCCAACGGGCAAAGGTAGCGCTCGGCGATCCAGTGGGCCAGGTCGAGCATCGCGGGCGAGAGCAAGGGGACCGCGTCGATCAGGGCCGCGATCTCCTTGAGGCGGCGATATTCGCTTTGACCCTGCCGAACGTTGACGCAGTAGCCCACGACGCGGCGATTGCCCCGTCCCAATGGTACCTGCACCCGCAAGCCGGGACGCAACTCACCACGCAGCCGATCGGGCACGAGGTAATCGAACGTCCCTCGCGGCCCCCCGGCGAAAACGACGACCGCCACGAGCTGGTCGGCCGCGTCGTCCTCTTCCCAGGGCGTCGAAGTCTCGGCAAACAGATTGCGTTGGATCGACGTCATGTCCGGCGCACAAAGGTGGGGCAAGGTGCTGTGAGGCGCGTCTTTCCATCACGCCGCGCTCGTGAGTACGATACGATAGGCGTGGGGCCGTTTTCAAGCACGGGGCGGTGACGGCGTACCGCGGTTGGGAGCAATCCGCCCGTCGCGTCACGCCGGTTTCTTTGCAAGGAGACAACAAGTGCGTCTGGGAGTTTTTGGGGGGAGTTTCGATCCGGTCCATTTCGGACACCTGCTGCTGGCCGAGTGTTGCCGGGAGCAGTGTGCCCTCGATCGGGTCTGGTTCGTCCCCGCGGCAACAGCTCCCCACAAGTCGGACACCGCCGTCACTCCCGCCGCCGCGCGAATCGCGATGCTCGAGTTGGCGATCGCCGGACACGGGGCATTCGACGTCAGCACCGTGGAAGTCGATCGCGGCGGATTGAGCTACACCGTCGAGACTCTCGATGAGGTGCGACGCACACAGCCGGACGCCGAACTCTTTCTGCTGCTGGGTGCCGACTCGCTTGTAGATTTGGCCAGTTGGCGCGAACCGGCGCGCATCTGCGAACTGGCAACACCCGTGGTGGTCGAGCGGCCCGATCTTGCACCAGCGGACTCGGGACCGCTGGCCCGCGTCGTGCCGGCCGAGGTGACCGAGCGCATCGAGCGTCACCGCGTGGAGATGCCCGCCGTGGGTTTTTCGTCGAGTGACATCCGCCGCCGCGTCGCCGCTGGCCTCAGCATCCGCTATCGCACGCCGCGGGCGGTGGAGAAATACATCGACACTCACGGCCTTTATCGGGGCGCTGCGAAATAGCCGTGCTCGGCATGGCGTCATGGTGGTCCACGACGTGGTGGCCGGTGTGCACGTCGGCCAACCGGTTTCTGACCGACTGTCGGCGCTTGGCACACCGGTGGCCACGGCGTTGAGCTAGGCCGCCTTGGGGCGTTCAAACAGACCGCGCAGGTCGTCGCTCAGAGTCAGCGTCGCCAAGCGCTCGTCGGCCGCTAGCACTTCGACGACCGTGTCAAGCTGTTCGCTGGCGGAGTTGGCCAGATCGAGGAAGAGGTGTTTTTTGCCACGTAGTTCGCACACCCCGCCGCCGTTCCCCCCCAACCATTCCTGGCGCACCGTGTAACCGAGCCGGCGGGCCAGGCGCACCAGTTGATCGAGTCGTTCCACCGTCTGCATCCCAGCTTCTCCAATTGGCCAATCCTTGGCACGACGCTCGATGCGTCGTCGGTAGGGGCCGGATTATATCCGGATGCCCTGTAGTCGCCCACCCGAACGCGACGATAGCAAACAGGAGGGCTAACTGGCTGCTGCAAACCGAGTTAAGACGCGGAAGCGCGGCGAGACAGCGGAAAATCGAGCGACTCGGACGGTCGGTCAAACTGAGGCGGTGCCGGTTGGCTTTGCCGGTCGCCGCGAACTGTAAAGCGGTGGGAGAATCGGATGTCGGCCTCGCCTGATGTGGATATTGTCGAACTGCGCCAACAGGTCGAGGTCCTCCGCGAACAACTTGCCCAAGCCGGCCGGCTCACCGCCGTCGGTGAACTCACAAGCACGATCACGCACGAGTTCAACAACCTGTTGATGAGCATCATCAATTATGCCCGCATGGGCATGCGTCACAAGGACGAAGCCACCCGCGACAAGGCCTTTGACCGCATCCTCTCAGCCAGCAACCGTGCGGCGAAGATCACGAACAGCGTGCTCGCGCTGGCACGCAATCGCTCGAATACGGCTGAGCCGACCGACATGAAGCAACTCGTCGAAGACGCCCTGCTGTTGCTCGAACGTGAAATGCGCAAGTACCGCGTCGCCGTCGACGTCGAACTCGACGACGTACCGCGGGGGATGGTCAACGGCAACCAGATCCAGCAGGTGCTCGTCAACCTGCTCATCAACGCCCGTCAGGCGATGCCGCGCGGCGGACGCATGATCGTGCGGCTTGTCCACGACGCCGAAGCTGGGACCGTCGACCTCGTGGTGCGCGACTTCGGTTGCGGCATCCCGGCCGACAAGTTGCCGCACATCTTCGACTCGTTCTACACGACCAAGAGCGGCCCGGACGACAGCGGCAAGGGAGGAACGGGTCTGGGCCTCTCGATGTGCCGCGACATCATCGAAGCGCATCACGGCCGAATCCGCGTCGAGAGCACCGTCGGCAAAGGCACGGCGTTCACACTCAAGCTGCCGGTCGCCAGCGCCACGGCGGCTCCCGCGGCCACCGCACCGACGCTGACCGCCACGCCCAACACGCCGACGGCATGATTCAGCGAGCGCGGGGAAAAGTTCCGGCTGCAGACGCGTGTGCCCCGTTCGGCGCCGCGTAGGGCCCGCTCTTGTCAATAAACCGGCGGCAGAGGCGTGACCGACGAAGCGCCGCCGCAGCGCGAGAGCAGTTCGTCGAGCATCTGCTGTTCAAGGGCGAAGTCGCGACCCATCGAGATCCAGCCAACCGTGTACGGTGCGCCACCCACCGGCTCGGTGAACCGACGCAGGGACGAGTCATTGCGGAACGTCGCGGCTCCGGCGGTCGAGTGCTCCGGCTGGGCCAGGTCTTCAAGTTCCTTGTAGACGGCCACGTCGACCAGGAAGCCCTCATCCTGCGGGATCAGCCGCACCACCGCCCGGCGGCGCACGGTCTGCAGGGTCGCCTCGGTCCGCTCATACGCCGTCACCGTGTCGTGCCGCCAGGGTTCCAACCAGGTCGCGCTCATCTCGGGCACGGTTTCGATGCGTCCCTCGGTGTAGATGTCGCCCACCAGCCGAATGCGGTCTTCGCGCTCGATGGGAAAGTAGTCGTCGACCACGTCGACCACGTCGAACCACAATAGATCCGGATTGGCGGAGATCACGAACGCCGGGTTTGGATACGGCTCGGGCAACGACGCCGGTCCCGACGCGCAGCCCGTCGTGAACGCCACTGCGCAGCAAACCACGACGAGGCCGAACAAGCCCCGCAGGGTGGGTGCTTGCACCCACGATCCAAATCG
>JAGQPT010000579.1 GCA_020426575.1 Planctomycetales bacterium | reverse complement strand
TGATCAACACCACGCAAAGTGATCCGTACCAGTTCCACCACGGCGTGAAGAACGCCGGTGCGATGCTGAATAGCAATGCCACCGGGACGTAGAACAACGTCCATTCGAGCACCTTTGCCCTCATGGTCAGCTCTTCACGCAATGTTGAGGTTGGGAAAATAACGTGCCGCCTCTGCGAGGGAACTTCTGGCCTGGATGTCTGGCGTATGAACTCTCCGTAACGTTGTGCACATCAGGCCAGCGGTGCCCCGGTATCGATGCGGGCCGTCTGGTCGTGGTATCGCACGATCGCTCGCAGCGAGGGGATATCGGCGACGTCGCCATACGTCTGATAGAGTTCGCAGGCTCGGTAGCGCACGTTTAGTTCGGTGTACTCGCGTTCCCATTGGCGGTAGGCGTCTTCGGCCGTTTTGTCTTCCCAGGGGAACGTGTTGGGGGGCTTCTTGCAGCCGCAGCGCCAGGGCTTGGCCGTGACACGGGCACGGAAACACTCCTGTCGCTTTGTCAACCGCACGTACAGGCCGTCGGCGCCGAGTTGTTCAAACAGATTGGCCGTTTCGTCGGACGTGGGGTCGTAGAGACGATCGGTGAACAACAACCGCAGTCCCTGGGGCGTGCGGTAGAGGCGAAACGCCCGCTCTGGATTTCGTTGGACCCACTTTGTTACGCGGTCGATCGTGGCCTGCCGCAGTGCGTCGCGGCGGGCCTCGCGCCGCGCGGGGCTGAACGCCATCGTCAGCGCGTCGAAAAAGCCGTCGGTCCGCGGCGGTGGAAAGTCGACGTCGACGAAGCAAACCTGGGCCGTGTTGAGCACGAGCGCGCCGTAACGGTTGCGCGTGACGATCGCGACGGGGGCGTCGTCGCCGGGAAGTTCCTGAACGATCTCCTCACGGATCGGACCGAGAGAGTACTCGTACTCGCTAAGCGACCCGTCCTCGGCATGGTCGTCGACGATGTAGCGATAGATCCGCTTGGCCCGCTCGACGGCGCAGCGGCGGGCCTCGTCGAGCGATTCAAACGACCAACCGTACGCAGCGAAGCGGTGATGGCCGCCGTCGCGGTCGGTGTTTTCGTAGTATGCCTTGGTCCAGATTGGAGGGATATTCATAGCGGCGAATGGGGCAACGACAGACAGACTATTCCACCAGCATCACATCCACGTAGTTCACACCGACCGTTGCGCCGTCTTGTGTTGTCAGCACCGGTTCGAGGCGGCCGTCACCGACTGGAAGCATCACTCTCTCGAACGTGTATTCGTCGGCGCGGGCGGCGATCTTGGCCGACTGTTCGATGCCGGAGAGGGTGAAGCCGGCCGTGCGCTGGGCATCGACTGGTTTGAAGCGCAGGCGGACGTCAAACGGGCCGGCGGTGTTCGCGTTCGGGTTGTCTGCCGGCGGGGCGACGTAGACCTCCCAGTAGCCGAGGCCCGTGTCGCCCCAGTCGGCGCGGGGGCCGCGCCAGTCTTGCCGCGTGAGGATCACCGGGTTCTCATGCGGCGTGCCCAGATAAATCCGCGGCGGGTCGTAGCCCCGCGTCGACGACACATCGTCGAACCAACGGTCATAGCGGGACAACAGGTCGCGCACGATCGCCGGATTGTCGGCCGAGATGTCGTGCTCTTCGAGCGGATCGGCCTGCATGTCGTACAACTCGTAGTGCGGCTCACCCGCGGGCGGCGGTTCAAAGGCACCTAGCGGCTGCGCAAGCTTGTAGTGCGGCGTCCGTACCGCAAATGCCCGGTAACGCTCGGGCACGTCGCCACGATGCCACTGGAAAAAGATCGTGCGGTCGGGCCAATCGTCTGCGTCGACCGAGCCCTCGGCCAACGGCAGGACGTTCACGCCGTCCAGCGCGACGTCAGCCGGCGGCTCGACACCGCAGGCCGCCAGGATCGTCGGCGCCAGATCGATGTGCGCGGCCATGGTGTCGACTTCCCGCCCCGCTTCGAGCCGGCGCGGCCAGCGAACAAAACAAGGTACGCGGACGCCGCCCTCGTGCACGTTCGCCTTGCGGTCCAACATGCCGGCGTTGTAGCGCACCTGTTGCGGGCCGTTGTCAGTGATGAAAATCAGCAGCGTGTCGTCGATCAGCCCCAGAGCGTCGAGGTGGTCCGATAGCCGGCCGATGTTATCGTCGAGGTTCGTCACCATGGCATAGACCTTGGCCGTGGTCTCGAGGTCGGCCGGTTTGGGGAGCGGGTGGCCGGGCACTTTAAGCCGCTCGTCGTCGAGGTTCATTGCACGGTAGGGCTCGACCCACTCGTCGGGAACGTCCAGCGGCGTGTGCGGACAGTTGTACGCCAGGTAAACGAAGAACGGTTCGTCGCGGTGGGCGTCGATGAATTCGATCGCGGCGTCGGTGTACACGTCGCTGCAATAACCGTGCGTCTGCACGTCCTCGTTGTTGTGCACCAAGATGGGATTCATGTAGCGATTGCCCGGCGGATCGGCCGGCTGGCTCACGCCGCCGCCACGGTGCACCAGCGCTTCCTGGAAACCCTGGTCGGTCGGTCGCATCGGGTAGTTGTCGCCCAGGTGCCACTTACCGAAGATGCCGGTGTGATAGCCGGCGGCGGCGAGCATCTCGGCGATCGTGACCTCGGCCGGGTCCATCATCGAACGGCCAATCCAGGTGTCGATCGCGCGAGTGCGGTAGTTGTAGCGCCCGGTCATCAGGCAGGCCCGCGTCGGCGAACAGACCGGGCAGACGTAAAACTGGTTGAACCGCACACTTTCGCCGGCCAATTGATCGAGCCGCGGGGTGCGGATCAGCGGGTTGCCGTGAAAGCCGACGTCGCCGTAGCCCTGATCGTCGGTCATGATCAGCACGACGTTGGGCCGTTCGGCGCCCGGGGCAATATTCGTGAGAAAACTGGCGTAAAGAAACGTCAGCAACAACGATAGACAGCGGGTCATGGTGGGGACTCACGAAAGCGCGACGGGAATTCTTGCTTACATCACAACATCAAAGATCAATCGCGAAAGCGCGGAATCGCAATGAGGAAATTGACCACGACGGCACAACGACACGACAGAGATGGGCTTTTAGGAGTTTAGGCTGTAGGGGGTTAGGCCCGCTGAAGGCAGAACCATCCACGCTACGGCTAGCAAACCCTCCACATCCCACTCTGTGTTTTCCTCAGTGTCCTCTGCGGCTCTGTGGTGAATCATCACTCGCGTTTGAGACGTTATCACTCGGCACACGGATTAGTGCCCGATTGCCACTCGCGCCAGTCGGTCGCATCGATGCGGGCCAGCTCGGCGTCGATGTCGTCACCTGCGTAGAACGACAACCGGCTGACGACGCGCCGGGTTTCGCCCGCCGGGCAGTCGGGAATCACCGGGTCGGAGTGCAGGCAGGGGCAGCGGGTGTTGCCCCAGGCGCGGCCGCAATGCGTCCAGGCCACGATCACCCAGTGGTTCTTTTCCGCGTTGTGGCAAACAGCGTATGGTGTGTGGTACTGCTTGTTGGTGTCGGTCTGCTCGGCAAACTCCGGGGCGCCCTTTAGCATCACGCAGTTCTGCACGCGTAGCTCGCTCAGCGGCGCGCTGGTGCCGTTGTGCAGCCAGAGCTCCATCAGCACGGCGTCTTGTGTCGGCACGGCGACGGCACCGAAGGCGATGCCGTTGGGAAGCCGGCGGCAGATGTCTAGTCCGCCGTCGTCACGCCGGTTCCACTCCAGCGGCTCGAGCGTGACGCCGTCGCGTGTCCAGATTGTTTCGACGTGCGTGTGCGCCAGGTACGTCAGCCCCAGGTTCGAGAAGATCGCCTCGGGCACGTCGGCCACGACATAGCCCGTCGGATCCCAAGGCAGGAAAACGCTGAACTTCGTTTCGCGTTGAGGCCGAATCGCGCCGTCGAGGAAACCGATGCGCGGATGCCGCCCGCCGGGGTAGGGGAGCAGCACGAGCGTATCGCCACCTGTTGCCCGCGGTGGGTTGACACGGTCGATGCCGAGGCGCTCACACGCCGAGGCGATCTCATCGGCGTCGAGCCCAGTCGCGGCGGTGATCTCATGATCGCTGAAGTGATGATACGCAATCATGTTGACGAGCCACTCGCGCAACTCCGCGTCATCCGCTGGCCGCCGCGCTTCGCTCGGCTCGGCGGCCCAGGCGTGGCTACAAACCGCTAGCGTCACAATCACGCCCATCCAACGTCGGCCTGTTTGATACATCGGGCAATGCTCCTCATATCGAGTGTGCGATCTCGCACCGCATGGTCAAAAGATGAATGTAACCAGCCACGCCGCAAGCCTGTTATGCTCTTTCGTCTCCGTGTGCCCCGATGTGAGTCTTCTTACTCCACCCGTGACGCTTCGGTGAGGCGGCGGACGACTTCGACTGGGTCACCGGTTTCGTGGAGCAGGGCCAACTGGCGATTGGCCCAGCCGGGCCGTTCGACGAACTGGCTGGCCCGCTGCAACTCGTCGAGGCAGCCGAGATGCCGGGCCGAATCACCCAGCCGCCTGACCAACTCGGGCACAATCTCGCGCACCGGCTGTTCCTCGAATGTGAACGTGTCGACCAGCGTGGCGTCGACGCCGTAGCGCGAGGCACGCCACTTGTTCTGCCGCACCATCATCGGGTGGTATTCGTGCTGATACGTGCCGACATCGATTTCTTCTGAGAGGGCGTGGATCAGCGATTGTATCAGGGCAACGATACCCATCGTGTCGTGGAGGTTGCCCGGCACGTCGCAGACGCGGACTTCGACGGTGCCGAAATTGTGGTGCGGCCGCACGTCCCACCAGATGTCGCGGATCGAGTTGATGAAGCCCGTGTCGACCAGGTGGTTCATCAGCCAGACGAACTCGCTCCAATTGCGCATCACGGCGGGCAGCCCCGCCGTGGGCAGTCCTTCCATGATCTTCGAGCGATGCGACATCAACCCGCCCACGCGATTGTTCCAGAACGGGCTGTTCGCGCTCATCGCCAACATGATCGGCAGGTAGCGCATGATGCGGTCACAGATCATCACGGCCTTGTCGCCCGAGTCGACGCCGACGTGCACGTGCAGACCGAAGGTGATGAGTTGCCGCCCCATGTCCTTGAGGCTGTCGAGCAGCCGCGCGTAGCGGTCGTCGACCGAGGGGGTTTGGTCCTGCCAGAGCGAGAAGGGATGGGTGCCCGCCCAGAGCAGGCGTACGCCTTCGGCGTCGGCAGCCGACTGGACGGCTTTGAGCGTCCGTCGCAAATCGGCCTCGGCGTCGGCAACGGTCTCGCAAATGCCGGTGTTGATCTCGAGGTAGCACTGCATCAATTCCTGCTTGACGCAGGTGGCGTACTCTTCGCCGAGCCGCCGGCGGATCGGCTCGATCGCGCTGGAGAGGGCCATCGACTCGGCGTTGACCAGTGCCAGTTCTATCTCCACGCCAAGCGTGGGCCGAGGACTCGAAGCAAATTCAATCCGCTCCATCAGCGGCTTCCTCAGATCGGGGCAATTCGCAGGGGAAGGAACGCCGGCGATGCACCAGCACGGACAAGGACGACACCGAGGGAGTATACAGGCGCTACCGACGCGCTCCAAAGAATCTGGTGGCGAGTCGGCCAGCACAAGCCCCACGAAAAGGATACTTTGCGATTTCGCTCGTCATAACTTCGCGCTGCCTCGTGGTGTCGCCATGTCGCGGCGGTCCCGGGCCCGTGCGCCTGACGCGCGGACCCCGTAGCACTGGCTAACGGGAGGGCTTAGTCGCGCGTGGCCCAATTGCAGACGGCCCGGGTGATGATCTTGGCGGCCACGCGCATCGCGCGTTCGTCGACGTCGAACGAGGGCGAATGCAGCGGCGTGCACCCGATCGCCGCCGCGCTACAGCCGACCCGGAACATGCAACCCGGCACGTGCTTGAGGTAGTGGGCGAAGTCTTCGCCACCCATGCTCGGTCGGGCGATCTCGTCGATCTGTTGGCACTCGGGAATGTCGTCGGCGGCCCGGCACACCAGATCGTTCATTTCACCGTCGTTGTACACCGCCGGCGGTCCGTCAACGAACTCGACTTTCATCTCGGTGGCGCTTGCCTCGGCCAGGCCACGTGCGAGCTGGAAGATATGGTCTTTCGTCCGCCGACGCACTGTTTCGCTGAGCGTGCGGATCGTGCCCCGCAACGTCACCGACTGCGGAATCACGTTGGCGTTGTCGCCGCCGTTGATGTGTCCGAACGAAACGACGACAGCCTCGTGGCTGTCGGTCTGCCGCGGCACGAACTGATAGACCGTGCTGATCAGATGGGCGGCGGCGGCGATCGGATCGAGCGACTCGTGTGGCCTGGCTGCGTGTCCGCCGCGCCCCTGAATGTCGATGTACATCTCGTCACAGATTGCCGTCAGCGCGCCTTCGCGCACGGCGATTGTTCCGACCGGCCGCGAAGGGTCCATATGCAAGCTCAAAGCGGCCTCGGCGCCTTCGAGCGCGCCGGCCGCGATCATCTCGCGGGCCCCCTTGTTGGTTTCCTCGGCGGTTTGGAAGATGGCCCGCCAGCCCCGATCATCGCCGAACGCGCCCGCGTCTTCCAGCGCCCGCAGGGCACGGACGACGCCGAGGATGGTTGCCGAATGGGCGTCGTGGGCGCAGGCGTGCATCACGTTTGGCACGCTGCTGGCGTAATCGACCTGTTTGGCGTCCTGGATGTGCAGGGCGTCGATGTCGGCCCGCACGACGATCAGCCGTTTGTAATCGCGCGGTGAATCGGCGATCACGCCCCGGTCGTCGTGCCCCAACCGCACGCGCGTGCCGAGCCTCCGCAATTCTTCGGCGAGGAACTGAGTGGTTTCATATTCGCTGCCACTGGGCTCGGGGTGGACGTGCATGTGCCGCCGCACCTCAACCATGTGGGGGTAAAACGTCTCGATTGTCTCGTCGGCAAGCTGTTGGTGGGATGTCGTCTTCACGGGTGCTCGAGGGACTCGCAGGAAAAATGACCGGCAAACCCGTAGTATCGTCCCCGAGCGTCACTCGCTCAATAGACCCTGCCGAAACGCCGCGTCGCAAAACGGACGTTCACTCGCCAATCACGGTCACCACCACGGTGCGTTCGCGCGGTTTGATATCGCATTCGAGGTGAAAAATCTGCTGCCACGTCCCCAGCACCATTCGGCCGCCGCTGATGGGAACCGTCAACGACGGTCCCAACAGCGTGGCCTGCAGGTGCGAATGACCGTTGCCGTCGTGCCAGGCCCGCTCGTGCCCGTAGTCCCGGCTGGGGGGCATCAGGCGATCGAGCGTCTCGGGCAGATCGACCTCGAGTCCCGGTTCATATTCGATCGTGCCCACAGCGCCGGTGCTGCCCACGTTGAACACCTGCACCGTCCCCGTTGTCACGCCCGACTCGGTCACGACGGCAGCCACCCGGTCGGTGATGTCATGCATGTCGCGATGCCCACTGGTGCTGAGCGTGATCTTTGCTTGATGGACCATGAAACCTCGTTTGCTAGGACGGCGGTACCGGAGCGTCGCCTCACTCCTGCGGCGCCGTTGTCAGCGGGAAGTCGTCGGTGCGGAACGGGCTGGCCGGCAGGCCGTCGGCATTCCAGAGGTTACCCAGCGGGTAGTTCGCCCAGCCGTAGCGGACCGCCACCGGGTGCGTCACCGCGTCGCAACGCACCGTCACGGTGTTCCCCGATAGTTGCGCTTCGGCGTTGTGGAACACCCGATCCGGGCCACAGATCGTGAAGCCGCTGAGCGTTTCCTGCGGATTGCCGTCGTTGTCGCGGATGGCCAGGCCCGTGCCGACGTGGTCGAAGTGGATCGTTGCCGTGTCGCCGGCGATGTCGATCGCGGCGTAGTCGGGACCCGAATACACGACGTTCTCGCCGTAGGCCAGCGCCCGCGCCGCCAGTGCCAGGCGGTCACCGACAGGCTTCTTGTTTTGCGGGTGGATGTCGTTCTCGTCGCCGACATCGGTGATCACGGCTTCGGCGGTCTGCGGCACGACGAGCGTCGTGTTGCGCTGGGCGTCACGCAGTTCGGCCCAATCGCTTTCGGTCGGTTCCTGCGTGATGGCCTTGAACGGCGCCAGTTGCACGAAGAGGAACGGGAAGGAACCCTGGCCCCACTTGTCGCGCCAGTCCTCGATCATCGCCGGGAACAGCGTGTAGTATTCCCAGGCCCGGCCGGCGTTCGACTCGCCCTGGTACCAGATGGCACCCTCGATCGCGTAGGGCACCAAGGGAGCGATCATGGCATTGTAGAGTCCGCTCGCCTTGTCGCTGCCGCCTTCACCGACGTAATGTCGTGTCTCCGGGACGCTGGCGAGCTTCTCGCGGCTCGTCCAGTTCTCGGCCGGCGTGCCACCGTATGACGTGTTGATCACACCGACCGGCACACCGAGCCGCTCCTGCAGGTGCTGGCCGAAGAAGTAACCGACGGCGGAAAAACCGGGCACCGTTTCCGGTGTGCAGAGTTGCCACTTGGCGTCGACCGTCGTCTCGGGTTTGTCGCTGTACTTCAGTGGCACACTGAACAAACGCAACTGGGGGTTGTTCGCCGCGGCGATCGTGGCTTCCGAATCCACCGTGCGGTTGAGCGGCCACTGCATGTTGCTCTGGCCGCTGGCGATCCAGACCTCGCCGACAAGTACGTCGCCGACTTTTGTCTCGTTGTTTCCCTTGATGGTGAGCTCGAACGGTCCGCCGGCCTCGAGCGGCGGGAGCCAGGCCATCCAGCGTCCGTCGGCCGTGGTTGCCGTGGCGCTCTTGTCCTGAATGCTGATGGTCACTTCTTCGCCGTCGTCGCCGGTTCCCCAGACCGGCACAGGCCGCCCCTGCTGCAAGACGGCCCCGTCGCTGAACAACACATTCGGCGTCGCCGCCCACAGGCCTGCGGAACTCGCCAGCACGGCGACGGTCAACGCAAGGGACACAAACGCTCGGCGACCTGCCGAGACGAGGAAATCGCTGGGGCACATAGAAGTCTCTCCTGGAGGGTTTTCAACGAAGGTCGACAGACGGCGGCCGACCCTGCGGGTTTCGACGGTCAAGATCGAAACCACCATCATAGGCGGTCCGCCGACACCAGGCGACCGCCGCACAACATGATGCCCCGCCAACCAGCCCCGCACAACTTCCCCTGGGGAAAAAGTGACGAACAGAGCTCAGCGGCGTATCAGGCCTGTTAGAGCGGCAACAAGGAACGTGCAGACGACCCAGCCAGCGACGATGTGGAGCCAGTAGTAGATCAGCAACAGCCCTCCCGTACGGATTTCGCCGAACTTCTCGTGATAGCCTGGCACCCAAAGCTGTGGTTCGCCCAGGCGCGAGTCCGGCCGGAAGTTGGCCCGCTAGTTGAAATCGACGATAGGCACAAAACAGTCGATGGAGTAAACGAATGAGCTAAAGGCACCGCCGGCCTTGGGCATTTCCTTTGTTCCGTCCAACGGAGTTATCAGCGACGACTGCCACCCGAGATAAAAAATCAACCAGCCGAATACAACAATGAGGATAGCCGAATATCCAGCTTGTTTGGGCCGATGGCCATATCCGATCAACCACCCCGTGAAAATGTCGCAACAGCGAGACGTCAAAGTCATATCGGCATACTTGAGCCGATCATTGTTCTTTGCGACCAACACGCTAGTGGCTTCACGTTCTCGCCCCTCGCGATTCAGAGCGGACGCTAATTGGTCATAGGGCTGTGGGTCAAAGTCATTTGACAGCAATGCATCGCTGTACTGCAGGCGGAGCCAAGACTCATACTTGCGACCTGAACTGTCACTTTGAGTGTTCGTGAGGACCAGCGTGTCATATTGAAGGCCAGACAATCTGATACAACGGTGTCCTGCACCATTATGCGCCCGAACGTTGGTCACGAGGTCTCCGAACTGGAGAGTGGTGACTGCCGCGTGGCGCATGTCTAGCACGTAGGAGGCGTCTGTATGAAACAAGACATCGAATAGTCCTAACACATTGGCGTGTCTCCAGTCCGCACAAATTGGATTTCGCACAACCAATATGACAGTGTCTTCAATGTGGGCGTTTCGCGCATTGAGCTCGACCTTAGATGCGATTTCGATCGAAACGCCGCCTCGAATAGAAGAGCCGCAGAAGCGAACCGTCCCTGCGGCATCCATCTCCCCGTCGAGAAAGAGCGTTTCACCGACATCAACGTTGTCGAGTAGAAGTGCGTCGTCATCGGGGTTGTAGATGTTTGCTCCTCGGCAATTCAATTGCCCGTTCACCTTCATGCCCA
Source organism: Planctomycetales bacterium (assembly GCA_020426575.1). GTDB lineage: Bacteria > Planctomycetota > Planctomycetia > Pirellulales > JAEUIK01 > JAGQPT01. The sequence goes on along the minus strand of JAGQPT010000579.1, from coordinate 14,594 downwards.
CCATCCGAACCTTCCCCGCTGCCTTGAACCCGTGATCCAGGAAGACGTCTCCGTGGACACATGATCCGTCAGTTCCGAGTGCACAGTTCTCATCACATGGATCAGACAGGTGGTCACCAAGGCCATTGAATTCTCCACCGCGACATGCCAGATTCCCATGTACGATTGCTCCGAGGAGTCGAACGGTCCCATACGCTCGGAACCCGTGACAGAACGAGAGGCTCCCTCTTAGTGATGCACCATCCAGCGAAATTGCATCTTTCCCTGGGTGGTGAATCTCGCTTCCGTCAAAAGTTACGTCCCCTCCCACTACGATGCCGAGTAGATTTATCTCGCTCTGTGCTCGAAAACCCTCGTCCAAAAAGAGTGTTCCCTTCACTTCTCCCCTGTCCATCGATACTGCAAAGCGGTTTGTCGTATACGAGTGGGAACCACTTAGCTTTAAGGCTCGAAACGTAGCGCCGTCGAATTCGAGGCTACCGAAAAACCCGCAACGAACGAGAGAGAGTGTCCATGAGCAATCAACGTGCCGAAGGTTGACGTCGTCAATGATGCCGACACCAATAGCCTCAATGCCGCGCGGCGTTATCAAGGCTCTGGCACGCGCGTCCAAACACAACCACTCAATTCGATCGCCCGGGATGGCGCGCTCATCACGCCAGTTCCCGGCATTGGCCGGATCATCTGCGATCGTATCTCCAACCGTATAGTCGGCAACTTCGCCTGCGGCGACGGCCTTGAACAGCCTTTCGTCGGCTGATCGCAATGTGCGATTGGGCCCCATGCCGAATCGGTCGCGGGCAAGTTCGAGCAATGTTGGATTATGCGCTCCTGTTAGCTGTCGATGGCTATGAAGGCGACTCGATCCGCGGCGACGCGCGGCACGGGCGCTTAACCCGCGATCTTTCGAATGATACATTTCCATGCCTGCTCACTTCAGCTAATGGTGACGCCGATCACGGCGGGATTGTTGGCGATTGCACCCCGGCTTGCAAACCGCTCGCCCACCCCGGTTTTGCCCATTGCTGTGGGCTCGGATAAGATGTAACGCTGCCGACAATAGCTTTCAAATATCGTAACCGCAACGATCCCGTGTCACGACCACGTCGCCAGAAACCAAACGCGCAACCCACAACGCATCACATTGGGCGGCGGGAATTGTTGCGCGCTGGGTCGTTGGCGTGGCTCGGTGTATCGTTGCCGCGGTTGTTGGCCGGGCGGCTGACGGCGGCGGAGGTGGCCGAAGCGCGACCGGCTGCGAGTGCCGCGTCATTCGGTCGGGCCAAGAGCTGCATCATGCTCTTCATGTGCGGCGGGCCCGCGCATCAGGACACCTGGGACCTCAAGCCCGAGGCGCCCGAGGAAGTCCGCGGCGAGTTCAAGCCGATCGACACGGTCGTGCCCGGTCTGCAAATCTGCGAGCACTTTCCCCGGTTGGCAAAGATGACCGACCGACTGGCGGTCATCCGCTCAATGACGCACGGCGACGTGAACCACACGACGGCGACAAGTTACTTGCTCACCGGTCAGCCGCCCGTGCCCTCGGGGAAGATTCGCGAGATGTGGCCGAGCATCGGCGGCGTGCTGGCGAGTCTCGGTCGCGGCGAGGGGCCGTTGCCTCCGTTCGTGCAAATGCGGCCGAAGGTGCCCGGCGACGTGCCGCGATTTGTCGAACAGAGCCAGGGACAGTTTGCCGGCTGGTTGGGTCAGCAGTTCGACCCGCTCACGATCGACGCCGATCCGAACGGCGACGCGTACCAGGTCGGCAACTTCTCGTTGCCGGCCGACGTGCCGATCAGCCGGCTCGACGATCGTCGCGCCTTGTTGACCGAGGTCGAGGAGAACCGTCGGCGCTTCGAGTCGGCCGCGGTGGACGCCCACGACGGGCACGTCCGCCGTGCCTTTGAACTGTTGGACTCGTCGGTCGGCGGCGACGCCTTTCGCCTGGACGACGAGCCGGCGGAATTGCGCGATCGCTACGGCCGCAATCCGCACGGCCAGTCGGTGCTGCAGGCGCGGCGGCTGGTCGAACGCGGCGTGCCGCTGGTCACGGCGTTTTGGCCCAACGACGGTATCAAGAACGTGAGCGTCTATTGGGACACGCACAGCCGTAACTTTATCGACCTCAAGGACCGGTTGATGCCGCCCGCTGATCTGGCCTTCACGGCGCTAATCGAAGACCTCGAAGTCCGCGGCATGTTGGACGAGACGCTGTTGATCTGGACCGGCGAGTTCGGCCGCACTCCCAAGGTCGGTCAGCGAAACAGCGACGCCGGTGCCGGGCGCGACGGCCGCGATCATTGGCCCAACTGTTTCACGACCGTGCTGGCCGGTGGCGGCGTGCGCGGCGGGGTGGTCTACGGCGCTTCGGACCGCCATGCGGCATATCCGGCCGCCGACGCCACACGGCCGGTCGATCTCTTGGCAACGGTATATCATCTGTTGGGCGTGCCGCCGGAGCTGGTTCTCAACGACCGCAGTGGCCGCCCGTTGGTCGTCTGCCCCGGCGACGTGATCGGCGCCGTGATCTGACGCGGCTCGGCGTTTTGACCACGTACGAAGCCAAAGTGCGGGTCACGCGCTCGTGACAGTCCCGGGGCGTTTCTCTGCGGCCCGCGCTGAATCGTTTGGATAGAAGGCGGCGCGAGGCGCGTTTACCCAATTGAGCCGTCGTTGGTGTAGGTGAGGACCTTTCTGGCGGCGATTGGCCAGGAGGGCCCGGATGTGGCAGAGTCGGCAGGGGGCGTAGACCATGCCACCGCAACTGGGGCAGCGCATGAGCGGCCCCGTGGGCGCGAGTGCCTCTTCTTGTTCGCGCTCGCGTCGAATGGCCTCGTAGTCGGGGCGGCTGCCGTTGGCGATGCCGCTGACGGTGCCACGGCTCACGCCAACTTTTTGGGCAATTTTTCGCTGAGAAAGGCTGCTGTTTGCCAGTAGGCGTTTGATCTCGGCAACCAGGACTGGTGCGATCATGCGGCTCTCCTTCGACGCGGGCTCGGGAATAATAGGGCATTTCTTCTCGGCTGCCGGCGCCATTGTGTTGCCCTTTTTGTTCATTTCATCCCCGGATACTAGCAATATATGTGAAAATTTCAACAAAAATTTTGGTCAATATATGGTGACATGGGTGGGGGCCTAGGTTATGGTAGGGGAACTGATTACATCCACTACATGATGTGATTCCGGCAGCCGTCGCGCGGTACACCAGCGACGTAAACGCCCACAAAAATGATCGCGATGGCTCCAAGGCCCGTAGTGGCCCACAGGGAATTCGAGGGACGCGAGCGGCGCGTATCCAGAACGCAGCAAGTAGCAAAAAACATAGGCGCGAGCGATGACATTGATTTCTTACGACGCCGATCGCCTCGACGCGTTGGCGCTGCGGATACTCGACGTAGCTGCCGTCCTGCGACGGATGAGCGCCCACAGTCGCGACCACCAGATCGCCCAGTTCAAGATGCACGATAAAAAGGCGCTGGAGTGGCTCAGCCAACTCGAAGAGTGGGCCCAGCGCGGTGCCGGTGAACTCGACGTCGAGATCGTGCGGCAGAAGGCACAACGCCGCGCCGAAGCCGACGTCGAAACCACGCCGTCACGTGGCGGCCCAAGAGGCGGTTGACCGTCCCGCGTTGGCCCCGCTACGCCGTTCTGTGGCCGACACATGAACGTGTGGTGGTCACAGGTGGGACACTGGGTAAGGTCTGTGCGTTGTCTGGTTTGCACCGTTGCTGCGTGTTGCGTGGACGCGAAGGACGGGACAAGAGTGTCGTCCCGCGCGAGGTCGATTCAGTGTGATGGTGGATGCCGGGTCACGGCGCCGCCACCAAGAGTCACCCACTCTCGGCAGGCACGAGCCATGCTGATCGAAACCCTCCACACCATGATGATCGTCGGCTTCGTTGCCGTCTGGCTGCTTGTTGGCTATGTCATCGTCCGCGAGACGTCGCGCCAACGCAAAGCTTCTGGGCCCGACGCGCACCGATTCGACGAGGCCCACGCCGCGCCTTACGTTCGCCCCGCCCGTTCGGCGGACCGGGCGTCGCTCGGCGGCGATAAGATGCGAACGTAGCACCGCGCCGGTGACGCGGGGGCGTGTTACGATGTCAGGCGGCCGGGCGTCGTCGTTTGTCTCGGCGTCGTTCCCTCGTTGTCGATGCGCGCCGCTCATGCACGGGTTCTGTCGTCGCTGTTTCCCCGGTTGGCTGATTCTGCCATTGACGATGGCGGCGACAACGACGTTCGGCGCTGACCTGCCGCAAGACAGGTTGCAACTTTCCGACGACGTCGCGATCGAACTGGTGCGAATTCCCGCCGGCGAGTTTCGCATGGGTTCGCTCGAGAACGAAGCCGGTCGCAGCAACGACGAAGTCGCGCACCGAGTCCGCATCAGTCGTCCGTTTTGGATCGGCGTCCACGAAGTCACGCAGCGGCAGTACACGGCCGTGACGGACAGCAATCCCAGTTATTTCATTGGCGAGGCGAATCTGCCGGTCGAGCGCGTCTCCTGGGAGGCCGCGGTGCAATTCTGTTGCCGCGCTAGTGAAATCACGCGGCGTGCGGTGCGGCTGCCCAGCGAAGCACAATGGGAGTACGCCTGCCGCGCCGGCACGACGTCGGCATTCTCCAGTGGCGACGGCGTCGGGCCGGACGCTGCGAACTTCGACGTCAGCCAGGGCGGCGCGATTCCCGTCGAACCTCTTGAACGAACCACGCCGGTCGGGCACTACGGACCGAATCCCTGGGGGCTCTACGACATGCACGGCAACGTGCGTGAATGGTGCAGTGACTGGTACGCCCCGTACCCTAGCCACGATCGGGACTTTGTCGATCCGATGGGACCGGCCGAGGGCACGGCTCACGTGCTGCGCGGCGGCTCCTGGGACGACTATTCGCGCCGCTGCCGCAGTGCGTTTCGTCACGGTTATCGGCCCGGCGACCGCGAACAATGCAACGGCTTTCGCATCGTTGTGCTCGTCGATCCGACGGACGAATAGCCGAGTCGCCGGAGGCGTTGTGAAGATTGCGTGATGAATCGGCCACACGTGCTAAACTCGCACATCTGTATGACCAGGCGAAAGTTTGACGGGCGTTTCTCTGCACCCCTATACTCGTTCAGGTTGCTGCGTCTTTTGGCCCCGTCAAAGATCCCGCTGGTGCGACGACATGACACGATCACCAGGCCACCATTGGCTGCTCGTTGCCGCGCTCACCGTCGCCGCGTCGTGCTCGTTGTTTTCGGTCGTATGGGCGTGTCCCTACTCGATCCGCGATTCGTCGTTCATCAGCAACGACAACCCGACGACGTTTCGGATGTGCCTGCTCACGCGATCCGACGCACCGGATCGGGACAACCTTGTCGACGCGGCTGACACCGCCAGCGCGACCTGGCTGGTAGACTCGAACGTGCTGGTGGAAATCGTCGACGTCGATCTCGACGTCAAGCACGAATTGCAGGGGGCGATTCCCGGGCGACTGCTCGATCCGGCGCTGACGCCGGCGGCCGTGTTGATCTCGCCCCGCGGCGAGGCCCTGCCTCTCGATTGGCCCGATGGTTCCATGCGCGACGCAGTGATGGACGTCACGCTACGGGTGATTCAATCGCCGCTGCGCAGACGGATGGCCGAACTGTGGCCGACTGCCTGGTGCGCACTGCTGGTGATCAGCGGCGACGACGATGGGGAAAACAAATCGGCGGTCGCGGCAGCCCATGAGGCGGCGGCCCGCATCCACGGCACGATCACCGAGATGGACAAACTTGTTGAGCACGCCCCAGAGGTGATCGTCGTTCCTCACGACAGCGACGCCGAGCGGCTCGTGCTCTGGAGTCTGGGGCTGACGGACGGTGGCGCGGGCGAGTCGGCCGAACGTTCCACTCAGCCGGCGCCGGTGAGAGTCGCCACGTTGGTCGGTCGCGGCGAATTGCGGGGGCCGGTGCTCACGGGTGCCGAAATCAGCAGCGAGAAGATTTACGATTCCCTGGTGATGCTTGGCCGCAGTTGTTCCTGCACGACCAACACGGTGTGGCTGCGGGGCCCCGTGTTGCCGTTGGAGTGGACCGACGCGACGCAACAGGCGGTGTTGGCCGAGTTGGACTTCGACCCCAACGATCCCACCGCAGCCGGGGCGATCCGCGACGTCGTCAGCGGGCTGGATCAGGCCCTCGGTTATCAAGAGTTCACCAGCGGTTACCGCGAGTTGACCACACCAGACTCGACGCCCGACGCCACGATCGTCGCCGCTTCCGCGCCGAAACCGATGGCCGACGAATCGGACAACGTCGAATCGGGCAGCGTCGAATCGAAAGCGGTTTCGTCGAACGATCCGCCGTCCGATGGAGACGCCGTAGACGACGTCGAGGCTGACGCAGGTGTTGACCACGTTGTTGACGATGAATCCGTCGACTCGCTTGCTCCGGCCGAACTGCCGGGGACCGCGCGGCGCTGGGACTCGCGTTTGTCCTTTGCCTTATTCGGTATTGCGGTCGCCACGATGGTTGTCGGCACGGTTGCCATCTGGTCGCGGCGAGGGGTTTAAGTCTGCAACGAACGACCGCGACGATAGCAAACACTCACCAGAAAGACTTGCAAGGAGTTTTCAGATGGCAGGCGGCGTCAAACGCACGAACAACGGGGTTCTGGTGATGGCACTCGCGCTGTGGACCGTCGCGGTGGCGTTGACGATGCCGGCCGGTGCCGACGACTGGCCCACCTACCTGCACGACAATTCCCGTAGCGGCGCCACGACCGAGTCGATTGCGACGCCGCTCGTGCCGCTTTGGACGTTCGTGCCGACGGCTCCACCGGACCCGGCATGGACGACTCCGGCGAAGGAAGCGGCCCGCGTTCGTTTCGACGACGCATTCCACGTCGTCGTGGCCGACGGCCGCGTCTTCTTCGGCTCCTCGGGTGACAACAAGGTCTATGCGCTCGACGCGCTCACGGGCCGGGTGATCTGGGACGTGTTCACCGACGGCCCGGTGCGCGTGGCGCCGACCGTTGCCGACGGTCGAGTCTACTTCGGTTCGGACGACGGGCACGCCTATTGCGTCAACGCGGCCGACGGCTCGTTGATCTGGAAGGTCCGCGCCGGCGACTTCGACGACCGCGTGATCGGTCATCAACGGGTGATTTCGCTGTGGCCCGTCCGCAGCGGCGTGATTGTCGACGACGGCGTGGCCTACTTCGCCGCCGGCGTGTTTCCCAACGAAGGCATCTACATCCGCGCCGTCGACGCCGTCACCGGTGAGCCCATCTGGCGCAACGACACCACCGGCGAGTTTGGGCCGGAACAACAATTTGACGGCATTTCGCCGCAGGGCCCGATGCTCGCCTCGCGCGACACGCTCTACGTTGCCTCGGGGCGTTCGATGCCGGCCGGTTTCGACCGCGCGGACGGCAAGTTCAAGTTCTACTTGAACCCCGGCGGCAAGGTCGGTGGTGCCTACGCCCTCTTGACCGCTGACGACCAACTCGTTGCCGGCGTCAATGAACAGCGCGTCTACGACGCCAAGTCGGGCGAGACCGCCGCAGGACGCTACGCCTGGTCCCCGGCGCACCGGCTGATAGTCTCCGGCGACATCTCGTATTCACTCGGCGACCACGAGGTCGCGGCATTGGACCGCTCGCGGTACGACGAGTTCGACAAGAAACGCAGCGGCGCGAAAGCCGAATTGGAAAAAACCCGCCAGGGAATCCGTAGTCTGTACGTCGAGCGTTATTACCTCGACGATAAGGTCGCCGACTACCAGAAGAAGTACGACGAGTTCACCAAGAAGATCGACGCGGCCGAGCAACAGCTCAAAGACATCCAGGCGCGCTTGCACGACATCGAAGCGGGGTCGTATCGCTGGAAGCGACCCAACGAAAACCGGCACAGCATGGTGCTCGCCGGTGACGTCGTGTTCACGGGCGGTGACGATAAGGTCGACGCCCTCAGTGCCTCGTCCGGCGAGTGGCTTTGGACAGGTGACGTCGACGGCCGCGCGGCAGGTCTCGCCGTCGCCGACGGCAAGCTTTACGTCAGTACCGACTCGGGCCGCATCCACTGTTTCACCCCTGGCAGCCCGGCGCACGTCGGCAGCCGCGTTGCCCCCGACGTCGTGCACAACCCGTATCCGGAAGACGAACTCACGGAGTTCTACCGCCGGGCCGCGGACGAGATCGTCTCGCGCAGCGGCGTCACCAAGGGATTCTGTCTCGTCGTTGGATGTGGCGAGGGCCGCCTGGCTCTGGAGCTGGCGCGACGAACCGACTTGAACATCTATGCCGTCGACGACGATCCCGCGGTCGTTGCCCGGGCCCGCGCGTTGCTCGATCGGGCGGGCGTTTACGGCAAGCGCGTCGCCGTCGACGAAGGCTCGCTCGTGAATCTGCCCTATCCGACCTACTTCGCCAACCTCGTCGTCTCGGACGATCTGTTGGTCGATGGTGCGGTCGAGGCGTCGGCCGAAGAGGTCTTCCGCGTGCTCAAGCCACAAGGCGGCGTGCTACTAATGGGACAGCCGGAGTTGGCCGACACTAGCATCGCCAGTTCAACCGACGTGTCCACAGCCGACGAGACCCAAACAAACAGTGGCCGCCAACGAATCGACGCGGCCGGGGTACGCCGCTGGTTGCGAACGGCTGTAGCCACCGAGCCTGAGGTCAGCAATGACGACGGCACCTGGGTCCGCCTGGTTCGCGGCGGTCTCGAAGGTGCCGGCAGTTGGACGCACCAGTACGGCAACCCGGCCAACACGTCGAACTCTTCCGACGAGCTGGTGACGACGCCGCTCGGCGTGCTTTGGTACGGCCGCCCGGGTCCGGAACGGATGGTCGAACGCCACGCCCGCGCGGCCGCACCGGTTTCGGTGGACGGCCGACTCTTCGTGCAGGGCGAAAACGTCGTGATGGCCTATGACGCGTACAACGGCGCCCCGCTCTGGGAGCGAGAGATTCCCGGTGCCGTCCGCGTGCGCGTCGATGTCGACGGCAGCAACATGGCCGTGACGGCCCAGGGTCTGTTCGTCGCCACGCGCGACAAGGCACTGCGGCTCGACCCGGCCACGGGCGAGACGATCCGCGAGTACCGCTGCCCTCCGTCGAGCGACGGCACAACCCGGCGCTGGGGGATTCTCTACGTCGTGGGCGACCTGCTCTACGGTACGTTGGCCCAGCCGTTGGATCACGAGTACGGCGCCAAGTGGCAGAATCCCTCGGACGATCCCGTCGACAATCGCAACGCCTACCACACGTTCAACGCCGCCGGCGGCATGTGGCGGACGATGATGAAATGGCCCAATTGGGGACGCGAAGACACCTGGAAGGGGGCCGTCACCGACGAGATGATCGCCAGCGACGCCGTGTTCGCGCTCGACGTCGAAACGGGCGTGCCCCGCTGGGTCTATCGCGGGCAGATCTGTCCCACGACCATGTGCTTTGGCGACGGCGTGTTGTACCTGGCCGACAACCGCGTCGACGATGCCCAGCGCCTGGCCGCCGTCGAGGCCCGCCGTGAAAAGTACGGCCTGCTCACCCACGAAGACCCCGACAAGGACTCGTTGGACCAGTTCGACGTCCGGCACATCGTGGCGCTCGACGCGGCGACGGGTGAAACGGTCTGGGACCGCTACCTCGACGTCACAGGCAGCGGCGGCGACCGGTTGGGAACCGTTTACTACCAGGGGCAACTCTTCATCTTCGGCAACTTCAGCAACCACGATGGCTCGGCATTCAGCAAAGGCGATCTCTCCTGGCGCAGGGTCACGGTCGTTGGTGCCGACGACGGCACGGACCGTTGGTCGAAGGAATTGAACTATCTGCGGCGGCCCTTCATCATCGGCTCGCTGCTCGTCGTCGAGCCCCGCGCGGTCGATCTCACCAACGGCGAGTTCAAGACCCGGGTGCATCCCACGTCGGGCAACGTCGTCCCCTGGGAGTTCTTCCGCGGCGGCCACAGTTGCGGCGTCTGCACCGCCTCGGGCGACACGTTCTTCTTCCGCTCCTATTCGATCAACTACTACGACATGGAAAAGGACAGCGGCATGTTGCCCGTCGGCGCCACGCGGGCCGGCTGCTGGATCAACATGATTCCCTGTAACGGCCTGGCCTTGATTCCCGAGGCCAGCGCCGGTTGCACCTGTTCGTTCCCCGTCCGCACGACAATGTGCATGGTGCCCAAGGAGCGCGACCGCGCCTGGTCGATCTTCGCTTCGCCCGGTGCGCTCACGCCGGTCGAGCACTGGTTCATCAATCTCGGCGCGCCGGGTGACCGCAAGGACGCCGCCGGCAACGTCTGGCTCTGTTATCCACGTCTCGACGTCGGCTATGGCATGCAGTTCAAGCTTGGTGAGCGTGACGGCACGGACCTGGATTACTTCGCCCGCGCTTTCGACGCCCGGCCCATCGGCAACAGCGATCTGCCTTGGGTGCTTTCCTCGGGCGTGACCGGCGAGGTGCATTACTCGCTCAAACTGCTCGACGAGCAGCACGACGACGCGAAGTACACCGTGCGGCTGCTGTTCTGCGAGCCGGTCCACGAGGCGGCCGGTGCACGGACGTTCGACATCAGCCTGCAAGGCGAGGTCGTCGCCGAGGACTTCGACATCGCCCGCGAGGCCGGCGGCAAAGACATGGCCTACGTCGCCACATTCACCGACGTGCCGGTCAGCGACAACCTCGACATCAAGTTGATTGGCAACACGACCGCTGGCCCCGACGCCGCCCCACTAATCTGCGGCATCGAAGTCCTGCGGCAAAAGTGACAATAGGGGGGATATGTTTGATGGGACTCGCGGGCTCTTCCTCGTCCTGCATTGCGGTCGCTGTACTCCTAAATAGTTTGGCGGGATGTACTGCGGATGTCTCACCAGTTCCACACAATGCGTCCCCGGATGAACGAGAGGCGGTCGCGAACCTGAAGCTCCTCGCGGAGAATATCGCGTGGAATGAAGCTGGCCGCGTTTGCTCGATCGACCTTACCGGTGAATCCATCAGCGATGACGATCTGCGATGGGTCGTACAGTTGCGTGACCTCAATTCGCTTAGCTTGGGAGGCTCCGGAGTCACGGACGACGGTGTCGACAAATTAGCTGAGTCGCCAAGCCTTCGCGCTTTATCGCTGCAATGGACAAGTGTCACGGACAAGTCCGTTTCGACATTAATGTCGATCGACTCACTCGTCTGCATCGACTTGAGCCACACTAGTATCACGGACGACGGCATTTCGCTCGTTAAGACAAATCCTCGACTTACTCACTTGTTCCTAACGGGAACCCGAGTTTCGGACGACACGATAGCGGAGCTAAAAAAAGCACTTCCTGTATGCCACATCCAGAATTGATGTATCCAGCGGGATAGTATTTGCGACTCGATGTCTTACCGCCCCGATGCCACCAGCCGCTTCTCCGATCGTGTGTCGGACTACGTGCGTTACCGGCCGGGCTATCCCGACGCACTCGTTCAAACACTTGTCGACGAAGCGGGACTGACGGCCGATGCGACCGTCGCCGACATCGGCGCCGGCACCGGTATCTCGACGCGGCTCTTCCTCGATCTCGGCTGCACGGTGTACGCCGTCGAGCCGAACGACGCGATGCGGGCGGCGCTGCTGGCATCGCTCGACGACGAGCCACGCTTGCACATAAGCGCCGGTACGGCCGAAGCGACCGGCCTGCCAGCGGCCAGCGCCGACCTCGTCACCGCCGGCCAGGCGTTCCACTGGTTCGACGCCAAGCGGGCGCGGCGAGAGTTCGCGCGGATACTTAAGCCCGGCGGCCAGATCGCGCTCTTTTGGAATACGCGACAAACGGACGCGACGCCGTTTCTCCGCGCCTACGAAGAATTCCTCTGCGCGTACGGTACGGATTATCAAACCGTCCGCCACGACAACCAGGGCCCTCAACAACTGCGCGCCTTCTTCGGCGGCGACTACCAGTCGCGGACGTTTGCGAACGAACAACGTTTCGACTTCGCCGGTCTGCGGGGCCGCCTGCTATCGAGTTCCTACGTCCCGGCGGCCGACGATCCGGGCCGCGAACCGATGCTCGCCGAGCTGCGTCGCCTGTTCGACCGTCACGCCGAGGCCGGCCAAGTGCGCGTGCTCTACGAGACCGAGCTATACTTCGGCAGGTTGTCCCGCTGAGGGGCCGGTGTGGCACATGGCGTCGTAGTGTCGCACGGCCCGCGGATGGTAGACTGAGCCTGGCGTCGCCGCAGTCGCAACCACAGATCGATTCACAATACGAGAGAGCTTGGAAATGTCCGTCAATCTCAACCTCGACGACGAACAGTCGTCTCGGCTCGAACAGCGCGCTCGTCAACTCGGTGTCGATGCCCACGACCTTGCCAGGGCGGCCATCAACGATCTGCTCGCGCGTCCGGACGACGAATTTGAACGGGCGGCCCGCGCGGTGCTTGAAAAAAACCGCGAGCTCTACCGGCGGCTCAGTTGATGCGGTATCTGACGCTGGCCGAGGTGCTCGATCTTCATTATCGGCTGATCGAACAGTCGGGCGGGGCGCATGGAGTGCGCGACCTTGGAACTGTCACTTCCTCCGTGGCACAGCCGCAGATGTCGTTCGGCGGTAAAGAGCTCTATCCGAGCATCGTCGCCAAGGCCACGGCACTTTGTTTTTCGCTCGTCAGAAATCATCCGTTTGTTGACGGCAACAAACGGATTGGCCACGCTGCAATGGAAACGTTTCTTTTCTTGAACGGCTGGGAGTTGTCGGCCGGTGTCGACGACGCGGAAAACGTTATCGTGAAACTCGCCGCGGGAGACGTGTCGCGTCAGGAATTGCTCGATTGGATCGCGGCAAACATTCGCGAGGTCGAAGCGTAGCTCGCAGTGGCTGGCGTAACGTTCACCCCCGTGCCGTCAGTTCCGGGATTGGCGCTCCGTCGCTGAGCAGGATCGGTTGGGGGCGGCCGGCGAAGTCGGGGAACGCCTGGTTCTGCCAACGGATGCCCAGGTGGCGATAGATCGTGGCGATGAAGTCGCCCCGGCCCACGATGCGGTCCTGGGCGTCTTCGCCACGGCTGTCGGTCGAACCGATCACCGTGCCCGTCGTCATGCCGCCGCCGGCAAACAGCATCGAACATGCCCGCGGCCAATGGTCGCGACCCGGCTGCATCGTCCCTTCCGCCGCGCTGGCGATGCGTTTGCCCGTGCTCTTTTGGTAGCTGATCTTGGGCGTGCGGCCGAACTCGCCCGTGACGACGACCATCACGCGGCGGTCGAGTCCGCGGTCGTAAATGTCTTCGATGAGTGCGGCGACGCCCTGATCGAAGAACTGCGTGCGGTACTGCATCGCCTCGAAGACGTTGGAATTCACGGCGTGATCGTCCCAGTTGCCCACGCCTCCGCAGAGGTCGCCACTCAGTTGTGTCGTCACCAGGTCGACACCCGACTCGACCAGCCGCCGCGCGAGCAGCAACTGTTGCCCCCAACGATTGCGGCCATAACGGTCGCGCGTGCGCTCGTCTTCGGCGGCAATGTTGAAGGCCTGCGTGGCAGTCGTGCCGGTGAGGATGCCGATGGCACGCTGTTCGTGCACGTCGAGGGCATTCATTTCGGTTTCGTGATCGAAGCGCCGCTGCAGCGCGTCGAGCTGTTTGCGCAGGCCGACGCGTTCGATCATCCGTACGGCCTTGTCGTGTTCGGCGACACCGACGTTGGGCACGCTGAAGTTCGCGTCATTGGGATCGCCGGTCACGCTGAAAGGGTTGTGCGACGAGCCGAGGTATGCCGCGCCGCCGTAGCTGACCGGCGGCACGCCGACGTAGCTGGGAAGCTCGCCACCGGCGGCGGCAGGCGACGTCCCTTGCCGCATCGCATGGGCGATCGAGAAGACGTCAGGGTGCAACGGCTTGTTGCGGAGCACACGCTCCGGATGACCGGTGAGCAACTGCTGAGTGCCCTGCTGATGGCAGAAGCCGGTGTGCACGAGCGACCGCAACAGCACGAAACGGTCGGCTACGCGGGCGTGATGCGGCAGGAGTTCGCAGACGTCGATGCCGGGCACATTGGTTGCAATCGGCGCAAACGGCCCGCGATAGTCCGAGGCGGCCAGCGGCTTGGGGTCGTACGTCTCGATGTGACTGGCCCCGCCGTGCAACCAGACGAGGATCACGGCGGTCGGTTCGTGGTCAGCGGACGGCGTGTCGGCGGCCGACGCGCGGCGGCGGAGCAATTCGGCCAGCGACAGCGAGCCAATCCCACCGAGTCCGAACCGCAGCACCTCGCGCCGAGAGAGGCCGCGCTTTGAGACGCTGGCGGACGTGGTGCGAGACATCGACATGCGGACACTCCGTCACACGCCCCCGTGATACAACGCAGCGGACCGATCGCATTGTAGCAACCGGGAGCGGACGACTTCAAACAACCAATGTTCCGGTAGTGGAACATTACGCGCTGCCACGTATCGCTCGATTCTTTCCTTCGCAACTTAATGTCTGGTGTCTGGGCGAATCGGTGCGTCGGTCGTCGGGCGAATACGCGACACCCTAAGACATGATCGCCTCGATCGGGGCGTGGGGCTCGACGCCCGTGAGGCGGAAGTCGAGGCCGAGGTGCCGGTAGCGGAGCCGCTCGTGGTCCAGTCCCAAGCAGGCCAG
>JAGQPT010000578.1 GCA_020426575.1 Planctomycetales bacterium | reverse complement strand
ATCGTGGTGAACGTGCCGGCGCGGTTGATGGCCTGGCCGCTGGCCGAACAACAGTGGGGCCTGGCCGCGGTGGCGATCGTGGCGACGGCGGCGAGTCTGTTCGTCTCGCGACGGGTTTTTCTCGCAGCGCTGGCGGGTTACCGCAGCGCGAGTAGTTGAGCAGCCGTGCCGTGCCGTCTAGACCTCGCGCGTCATATCGTCTTCTTGATAGACGATTCTATATAGATCGCGCCGTCGGTCGTTCCAGTTCTGCACCGTGCCCGAGTCGCGGTGCCGGCGCAGCTGTTCAAGGTCGAGGTCGTGGATGATCACGGTTTCCACGTTGGCGTTGCACTCGGCGGCCACGGCATCGCGGGCGAATTCAACGTCAGCCGGCGTATAGATGCCGGATTGTGCGTAGTGGATGTCGGCATTCTCGACCGAGGGCAAGTTGCCCGTGCAACCGGAGACCGCCACGTAGATGTGGTTCTCGACGCAGCGAGCCAGGGCGCAGTGCCGGATTCTCAAGTAACCGTGTCGGGTATCGGTGTTAAAGGGCACGAAGACAAGTCGTGCGCCTTTTGCCGTGGCGATGCGCGTGAGCTCCGGGAATTCGATGTCGTAGCAGATCTGGATGGCGATGCGCCCGCAGTCCGTGTCGAACACTTCAACCTTGTCGCCGGGGCTCACGCCCCACCACTTACGTTCGCTCGGGGTGATGTGAATTTTGTATTGCTTGCCGATCGATCCGTCGCGACGGAATAGATACGCCACGTTGTAGAGCGTGTCGTTCTCGACCACGAAGTGCGATCCCGCGATCACGTTCAAGTTGTACTTGACGGCTAGTTCCGTGAACAACTCCAGGTATTGTGGCGTGAATTCGGAGAGCTGGCGGGCGGCCAGACCGGGCCGCTCGGCTTCGACGCAGGAGAGCAACTGTGTGGTGAACAGTTCGGGAAACAGCACGAAATCGGAGCGATAGTCGGACGCCGTGTCGAGAAAAAACTCGACCTGTTGCGCGAAGTCTTGGAAGCTGTTGATCCTGCGCATCTGGTATTGCACGACGCAAATGCGGACCGGCTCGGTCGGGTGGATAAAACGGCGCTTGGGCGTGGGGTGGTAATCGAGGTTGCGCCATTCCAGAAACGTGGCGTAACCACACGACTCCGTGTCGGCCGGGAGGTAATCGGATATCAATCCGTGTACGGTAAAGCCGTTGGCGATCTGGGCCGTCAGCACCGGATCGTGGAGGAATTTTTCGCTGACCGATTCCACGTATTCACGGGCGGTCATCTCCTTGGACTGTTTTTCGTATCCAGGGATACGTCCGGCGATGACGATCCTCTCCAGGTTGCGTTCGCGGCAAAGTTGTTTGCGAGCGTCGTAGAGCCGCCTCGAGAGTTTCATCCCGCGGTACTCGGGATCGACCATGATCTCGATACCGTAGAGCGTGTCGCCGCGGGGATTGTGGTTGCGAATGAAACCGTTGTCGGCGACTGCTCGCCAGTTGTGCCACTCCAGGGCGGGGTCATATTCGAGGATCAGACTCGATGCCGATGCGGCCAGTTGGCCGTCGCACTCGATGCACAATTGTCCTTCGGGAAACTGCGCGAGTTGACTCTCGATCTGCTCGCGGCTCCACGGCTTCATGCCGGGGAAACAGCGCAGCTGCATCGCGACGACGTCGTCAAAATCAGCGATGGTCAGATTTCGGACTTGAAGATTCCATTCATATTCCGTTAGATCAATCTGACCGGTCATCTCGCGGCGCCTTTGTGCTAAAAAGTTCGATTGACACGCGTCACGGACGCGCACAGCTCGCTGACAGTCGCCTGAAAATGCCAGCGCAACGTGCACAATATTGCATCGCTTCTTGTTCACGCCTAGCCCCAACATCGTCGATGGACTTCCTTGCCACGCCGTTGCGGCGTCGAATTCTTTTCACTGCGCTCTATTTGAGTGAGGGCGCGCCGATCGGTTTTCTCTGGCTCGCGTTGCCCACCTGGCTGCGCGCGGCGGGCACGCCGATCGAGCAGATCGCCAGGCTCGGTTCGATACTGGTCGTGCCCTGGACGTTCAAGTTTGTGTGGGCGCCGACGGTGGACGTGTTGCGGTCGTCGCGCTGGACGCTCAAGCACTGGGTGCTAGGGGCGCAGATCGTCATGGGATTGGCGCTGTGTCCGTTGCTCTGGTTCGATTTGCACGACCAACTAAGCCTGGTCACGCCGTTTCTGATCGTGCACGCCTTCGCAGCGGCGACACAAGACGTCGCCATCGACGCCCTTTGCATATCGGTGACGGCGCAGTCCGAGCGAGGGCGGCTCAACGGGTGGATGCAGTCCGGCATGCTCGCGGGACGAGCCGCGATGGGGGGTGGCGCGCTGATCATGTCGTCGCACATCGGCGACACGGCCGTAGTTGTACTGTTGATTGCCGTCACGACGTTTTCCGGTGCGTTGTTGTTGATGTCGCGGCTGCCCGAAGGTTCGGCCGACCTGAGCATGGCTCCCAGTTTGCGCCGCCGCGTCGCCGCGACGTGGGCGAAACTCGGCACGGCATTGCGACAGCGCAACACGCAGCTCAGCCTGCTGTTCGCCCTCGTCGCTCCCGCTGCGTTCAAATCGTTCGAGGTGGTCGTCGGTCCATTCTTGATCGACCGCGAGTACTCGGAATCAGAGATTGGCCAGTTCACCGCCGTTGTGATGATTGGCGCGATGGTCGCGGGTTCGGTCATCGGCGGCGTGCTGGCCGACTACTTCCGTCGCAGGGCGTTTGTCTCGGCCTCGCTTTACTTCGTGATAGCGATGATCACGCTGCTTGCCTTGCTGGACCTGGCGTTTGCGGAGAAGCGCGGCCCGCATCTGTTGGTAGCGATCGGACTGATCGCCTTCGGCATCGGCTTGTTCACCGTGGCAGCGTACGCGATGTACATGGACTTCACGATTCCGGAGGTGGCCGCCACCCAGTTCAGTGCGTTCATGGGAGCGACCAACGGCTGCGAGGCCTGGTCCACGCTGTTCATCGGGATGCTGATTGCCGCCGGGGGGTACCCGTTCGGCATGGTCGTGCTCTGCGGTGTATCGGCATTGGCGCTGCCGCTGCTCGCGTTCACAGAGTCCGTCTAGCGTGTGCGATGGATCGGTCGGTTCAACTTGGCCTGCCGGGCGGCACAGCAACCGGCGCGCGAATCAGCCGAACGATGCTCAGCCAACGACACAACCCAGGAATGTATTGAGGGCAGTGGCATTGGCACCGTCGTGCCGGCGCGTCGTGGCGACGTGTTGCGCCCATCGGAAAAACCGGTGTCCATCGTGGAGGTGGCGCAGGGCGACCGCGTAAGTTCCCTGGCGCGTTGTACTTGCACCGACACGCCAAAGCAACTACGCTTTGCTGCAGAGGGCTCCACGACAGACAGCTCGGGGCACCGCCGGGGCGAGTTCCGTCCATCGTAAGCCGCCGATACCGGGGCACGCGATTTCGCCGAGCAGGCCGCACCAGGAGAATTCCGCAGACGATGAAATTGGCTTTCAGCTCCAACGCCTACATGCACTTTTCGATCGAGAACACGATCGAGAAGATCGCCGAGCTCGGATACACGGGCATCGAGATCCTCGCCGACGTGCCGCACGCCTGGCCGTCGTTCCTCTTGGAAGAGCGGAAGGAGTCGATCCGCCGCACGCTCACAGACAGCGGCCTGGCGATCGCCAACGTCAACGCCTTCATGATGAACGCGGTGGCGGATCCTCGACAGCACTATTGGCACCCGTCGTGGATCGAGCCCGATCCGCACTACCGCGCGATCCGTCGCGAACACACGAAGCGGGCGCTGGAGCTGGCCCGCGAGATTGGCGCGCCGAACATCACCACCGAGCCGGGCGGGCCGCTTGCCGAGGGGCAGAGCTGGGACGACGCGGCAGGCATCTTCTACGACGAACTGATGCCGTGCGTCGAACTGGCGGAGAAACTCGACGTGTCGTTGCTTATCGAACCCGAGCCGGGATTGATGATCGAACGGTTCGGCGAGTACGAACGTTTCATCGAGCGGATCGACTCGCCGCGGATCGGTCTGAATTTTGACATCGGTCACGCCTATTGCGTGGCGGAAGACCCGCAGGAGTGGGTCGCGCGGATGGCGCCGCACACACAGCACTATCACTTCGAGGACATCGCCCCGTCGCGGGTGCACAAGCACTTGATTCCCGGTCACGGCGCGATCGATTTCGCCGCCACGCTCTCGGCGATCGAGAAAACGGGTTACGACGGCTGGATCACGGTCGAGTTGTATCCATATATCGAAGACCCCGACTCGGCCGCGCGCGAAGCGCACCGCTACCTGGGCGAGATCGCCCAACGGGCCGGAGTGGTGTTCGAGTCATGAAGCGCGACGGGACCGTCCGGGCGTATCTCGAGTTGTTCCGGCTGCCGAACGTGTTCACGGCGATTGCCGACGTGGCGCTCGGCTTTCTGCTCACGCACGTGTCAGTAGTGGCGGGACCGACGAGCCAGCTGGTCACGTTTACGCTTCTGGTCATGGCGTCGTGTTTTCTCTACACGGCGGGCATGGTGCTCAACGACGCCTTCGACGCCGAGATCGACGCGGCGGAAAGGCCGCATCGACCGATTCCCTCGGGGCGTGTCAGCCCGATCGCCGCACGCTGGCTTGGTCGGCAGATGTTGCTTGTCGGTGTGGCGCTCGGCTGGTTGGCGGGCTGGTCTTCCGGGAGTTGGTGCTGCGGAGTGGTGGCAACGCTGCTTGCCGGTTGCGTGTATGCCTACGACGCGCGGCTGAAGGCGACGTGCTGGGGCCCGTTGGCGATGGGCGGCTGCCGGATGCTCAACGTGTTGTTGGGGGCGAGCGCAGCCGTGTTGCCCTGGCACGCGTTGCATTGGGCCGTCGCGGGGGGACTGGGGATCTACATCGCGGGGGTGACCTGGTTCGCCCGCACCGAGGCACGCTTGAGCAGTCGTTCGCACCTGGCCGGTGCCACCGGCGTGATGCTGGTGGGACTGGGCGTGATCGCGTCGTATCCGACTCTGATTGGCAGCGACGTGGGGCCCAGCGACGTGGCGGGGCTCTACGCCGCCACGTACTTCGAGCCGCTGCGCTGGTTCGGGCTCTGGGGTATCCTGGCGGCGGTGCTCGCCGGACGATGTGCGCTGGCAATCGCGCGGCCCACGCCGCACTTTGTGCAGATGGCCGTGAAGAGTTGCATCCAATCGCTCGTGATTGTCGACGCGGCGGCCGTCTATGCCCTGCGTGGCCCCTGGGCCGCCGTTGGTATCCTCGTGTTGCTGATACCAACGCTGTATTTGGGACGCTGGATCTATTCGACCTGAAACAAAAAGCGGAGCGTGCGACCGTGGACAAACACCTCATGCTGCTTTCGGTCCCCGGGCTGAGGGAGCGCGATCTGACGCGGATGCCGCGGCTCGGGAAACTGACGGCCGCCGGTGACAGCGCGGGACTCGTGCCTAGTTTTCCGGCGGTGACCTGTCCCGTGCAGGCGAACATGACGACCGGTGTGTTGCCCAGCGAGCATGGTGTCGTCGCCAACGGCTTTTACTGGCGTGAGCGGCACGAGATCGAGATGTGGACGGCGT
>JAGQPT010000577.1 GCA_020426575.1 Planctomycetales bacterium | reverse complement strand
TGTCGCCTGCTTGTTCGGAGAATCCCGTGACGACACCGATCTGTGGCCGCGCGCTTCCGGTGATCTTCATCTGGGTGGCATTGGTTTCGGGTTGTTCCGAGCCATCGGTAAAACCGAGCCTCCCCGCCCCTGTTCCGCCCCAGGCGCTGCGTCCAGACAGGGGAGTCATTCCGCCAGCGAGCGACCAGGCGCGCCCGTCGCAGACGGCCATCGACCTTACGCAACCCGGCGCAGTGGTGTGGGGCTCGACACCCGCCGAAATCATCGACACGACGACCCACGCGCCGCTCATCGACGAAGCATCGGACTCGTCGCCGCGGCGCGTGCGCGAAATCCTCCCTGCACATGAGTTCGACGAGGTGCTACCGGTCGGTGAGACCAACTCTCTCCCGGTCGGGCGAACGCTCGACCGTCCGCGCGCGACTCCGACGGCGACATTCCCGGGCATTGGCCAGACCGGCTGGGTACCGCCGGATCCGACGCTCGCCGTCGGCCCGAATCACATTCTGACCACCGTGAACATGCGGATCGCGTGGTACACGAAGAGCGGCACGCTCGAGTACGCGAACGAGCTGAACGACGGCGGCAACCCCGGCTTCTTCGAGACAGTCGGCGCCGGTGGATTCACGTTCGATCCCAAGTGCTTCTATGACCACCTCGCGCAGCGCTTCGTGGTCGTCGCCCCCGAGGTCTATGGCGAGACCGAAGCCTGGATTACCTTCGCCGTCTCGGACGACGCGAACCCCAATGGCACCTGGTACAAGTACCGCACCGATGCGGTGATCACGGTCGGCGGTACAACCTTCTGGTGGGACTACCCCGGTTTTGGCTACGACGAGGATGCCTATTACGTGACGAGCAACCTGTTCGGGTTGAACCAGGGCGGCTGGGGCGGCGTCGGCTTCCGCGTGTTCCAGAAGGCTCCGCTGCTGACCGGTGCGCCTACCGTTTATGCGACGATGCGCGACGGCGGCTCGGCCTCGGTTCAGGTAGCGCAGCACTTCGGCGACAATCCGGCGCCATACTTCGTCTCCATGGCGAGCTCTTCGGCCGTTCGGATTCATGCCATCCGCAACCCGATCACATCTCCGTCGCTCGTGTCCACCGATGTCACCGTGCCGCCGCATTCGGGCCCCGGCGGCGCCCCGGTTCAAGGCGGTGGCGCCGTCAGCCTGATCGACGCCCGTATCATGAACGCCCACTGGCGCGGCGGGAACCTTTACGCCGGCCACAACATCTCCAGCGGCGGACGCAATTTCGCCCGCTGGTACCACATCGATACGGGCAACTGGCCAAATTCTGGATCGCCAACATTCTTGGAGGCAGGAAACGTCGACGCCGGCGCCGATGTGCACACGTTCTTCCCGGCCATCTACTCCACGCAATTCGGGGAGGTGGGAATGGTCGTTGGCGCGTCTTCAGCATCGACACGCGTTTCGGTGAATGTCACGGGACGGCTACCGGCCGATCCGCCCGGCACGATGGGCGCGCTGACCCAGGTCAAGCTCTCGACGGCCGATACGAACGGCCGCTGGGGCGACTACTACGACATCGCCGTCGACCCAGTCGACGACGAGACTTTCTGGGTCATCGGCGAGTACTCAACAAACGGCGGCTGGGCCACGTGGATATCGAGCTTCCGAATCACCCCTCCAGGCCCCGTCGCCGTCAACGACCAAACGACGACGCTCCTTTCGGAGGAACAAATCGTCGTCGATGTCATGGCCAACGATTATCACGGGGCGGGGCTGGCGTTCGATATCTCCAGCTTCGACGCGGTCTCCGCTCACGGCGGCACGATTCATCGCTCCAACAACACGGGTCCGGGCGGACGCGACGAACTCGTCTACACGGCGCCGATCGGCTTTTCGGGTGACGACACCTTCAGCTACACCATCAGCGACATCGTCACGCAGACGAGCACGGCAACGGTGACCGTTCCGGTACTCGACACCTCCAGCTTCCGCGATCCTGAGAATCCGATCGGCACCGCCGCCGGCTTGAACGCAGCGTACTACGTCTTGTCTGTTCCCGTGGCGTTGCCGGATTTCAGCTTCTACACGCCCTACGCCACCGACGTCGTGCCGGAACTCAACTACGGCGCAACAAATGGTGATTTCGCCACGTCCGGCAGAGCGAGCAACCTTGGCGCTGTCTTCGAGGGCTATGTGGCGGTGCCCGCGACCGACCTCTACACGTTCTACACGGAATCGGACGACGGCTCGGCCCTGTACATCGGTGACACGCTGGTGGTCGACAATGACGGACTGCACGGGATGCAGGAGGCCGCGGGGCAGATCGGCCTCAAGGCGGGTCTGCATGCGGTGCGCGTCGAGTTCTTCGAGTCCGGCGGCGCCGCCGGCCTGATCGCGCGGATCGCCGGGGGTGGTCTGCCCAAACAGGTCATCCCAGGGTCGTTGTGGTCGCACGCGAGCTGCCTCAGCGACGTGGATCACGACGG
>JAGQPT010000576.1 GCA_020426575.1 Planctomycetales bacterium | reverse complement strand
TCGATGCACCCGCCGATCCCGAGCTGCCCCAAGCGACGCGGCCCGAGTGGTACTTCCTGTTTCTCTTCGAGCTGCGCGGCTACTTCACGGGCGACACCGAGTTCATTGCCACCGTGATCATCCCCGTGGCCATCCTGCTGTTCCTGCTCGCCCTGCCGTTCCTCGACGCGATGCTGCCCGAAGCCGCCAGTCGCTGGATGCGTTATGCCGTCGTATTTGGTGGCCTCGCTGCCTGGTCGGGGCTGACCGGGCTCTCGATGTGGCGGGATCACAACGACCCCCACGTGCAGGCCGAAGCGTCCGCAGCCCACGCACTGGCCCTGCGCGCCGACGAATTAGCCGACGCACAGGCGATTCCGCCGACCGGTGCTGCCGCGCTATTGCAAAACGACGCGCTGACGCAAGGCCCGAAACTCTACAAGCAATACTGTGTGAGCTGCCACCCCTATACGACGGACCAGTTCGAGATCACCGGAAGCGACGAGCCGTCGGCGCCCGATCTGGGAGGATTCGCCACCCGTAACTGGATCGCGGGCTTTCTCGACCCCGAGCGGATCGTCTCGGCAGCGTATTTCGGCAACACCGAACACGCCGAGGGGGAGATGGCGTCGTTCGTCAAAGACGAAATGGATCTCGAGGCTGCGTCGCTCGACGATGTTCTCGCGGCCCTGGTCGCCGAGGCCGACCTGCCCCAACATCACGCCGACGCCGAGGCGGCAGCGGCAGGGCGTGAGTTGATCGCCGGTGAGGCGGGCTGCACCGATTGCCACAAATTCCACGACGACGGTGACATCGGCGTCGCGCCTGACTTGACGGGCTACGGCTCGCGCCAGTGGCTGCTCGGCTTCCTCAATAATCCCGAGCATGACCGCTTCTACGGCGAATACAACGACCGCATGCCCGGTTACGACCCCGAACTCCCCACGGCGCCGATGAACCAGCAAGAACTCGACATGCTGGCCGATTGGCTCCGCGGCCAGTGGTACCGACCCACTGCAATTGAGGTTGACGACCAAACTGCGGCGTCACCTGCCGAAAAGCCTGCCGACGAGTCGAGCGACGAGCCGACTGACAAGTCCGCGAAGTCCGATGACGACTCCAGCAGCAAGGCCGACGACGAGTCCACGGATACCTCGGGCGAAGAATCCTGAGCCGAGTCGCCGCGGTCGACCACTGTCTGCTCGTTTTGACCATGTTTGCGGCCGGGCCGTGGCGCGCGCCGCCCGCAACAGAGACGGCTGTCCGCGGCTGAGGTTTCCCTCCGCTGCCCCTCCTCCCTGACAGTCACAGCGGCTACGTAAACTTTGCGGCCGGTCACCGACGGCGTCCTCCAGATTCCCTGTCGCTGGAAGCGTAAAGAGACGCGGAATCGGTGTAGACGTCAGGGTTTGCGGGTCGATGCTATCCGTGGTGGCCTTCCCGGCACCACCGGTTTTCTACGCACTGACGCACTCCCGAGCAAAGGCAACGGATACGAATGTGGTGTTCCGAGTGTCGACAGGAAGTACCGGCCATCGCAGCGACTTCGAGCGGTGCGCTCGCCTGCGCGCGGTGTGGTCGCAAATGTGAGTCGTGGCCCGGCGGCGAAACTTCGAGCCTGCTGGAAGAGATCCCCGGCGACGCCTGGACGGAACTCACCGGTTGG
>JAGQPT010000575.1 GCA_020426575.1 Planctomycetales bacterium | reverse complement strand
GTTCCACACCCTGGCGAGTTGCCCGCGCAGTGTCATACCGGCCGCCGCGTCCGGCATTCACCCTGCTTGAGGTGGTGTTCGCGTTGGCGATGTCGCTGTTGTTGATGGCGGCGCTGCTCGCATCAGTGCGGCTCTACCGCGAGGTATCGACGGTGGGCCGCGACGAGGTGGCCCGCGCCCAGTTGGCCCGCGCCATCCTGCGGCAGATCGAAAACGACGTTCGCGGATGTCGCTTTAGCGCCGAATCGAGGGCCGCATCGAGCGACACGGCGTCAACCGGTTCGGGAAGTGGAACAGGCGCTGGGACTGGCGGCGGCTCCGGAGCGGGTACAAGCTCGGGCACGGGCACGAGCTCGGGAACCGGCAGCAGCGCCGGCGGCGACGACACCACGACAACGGTCACGACCG
This sequence comes from Planctomycetales bacterium, assembly GCA_020426575.1. GTDB lineage: Bacteria > Planctomycetota > Planctomycetia > Pirellulales > JAEUIK01 > JAGQPT01. Next base: position 8,965 of record JAGQPT010000575.1, on the reverse strand, counting down.
AAGACGCGGCCGCTGGCTCAAACGGCCAGAGCATTGGCGTAATGGGCGACTCGACGACGTTGCTCGTGCACATGAGTCGCGCGCCGCGGCCCATCGACGCCTTTCGACAGGTTGGGGGCGTCGCCATTGGTGAGACCACGTCCGATTTGCGTTCGGTGGCCTACTTCCTGGCCACGCCCGGTGCGACTGGGCTCGCCGGCGCGGCCGCCGATCTGCTGGCCGGTGCCGATGCCCCTGCCAATGACAACGGTTCGCTGGGGTTGGCCCGTCTGGCCGGCGACCCACTTTCGCTCGAGGCGCTCGATGCCTCGGCCAACGTTGCCGCCATGCTCGCTAGTGTCGAACTGTTGGCCCCGGAGGTCGACGCTCTGGCGTTTCGCTACTTCGACGGCACGACCTGGTACGACGCTTGGGACAGTGTCGCTCAGGAGCGCCTTCCCCTGGCCGTCGAAGTCACCATCCGCGTGACGTCCGGCGGCGACGAGGCCAACGCCGAGGTCTTTCGCCTTGTCGTGTCGCTCTCGGCCGCCGAACCACCCGACACGAGCGCGGGCACCTACTCTTTTTGATGCAGCGACGATCGGGTTTCACCCATTCAGCAACAAACACCAACGGTGACTCATGTTCAAGCGATCAGCAACCTGCCACGCCACGCGGCGCCGCGTCCGCCGTCGGCGCTCCCGGCGCGGCGTCGTGCTGGTCGTCGTGCTGGTCGTGATCATGATGTTGGCACTCGGCGCGTACAGCTTCACGCAGTTGATGACGGCCGAGCTCGCCGCCACTGATTCCTACGAGCGCGAGAGCCAGGCGCGGGCGTTTGCCGATTCGGGGATCGAACTGGCCGCGGCCGTGCTCGGCGAAGCCAGCGACGGCGCCTTGCGCACGAACGTCTACAACAACACCGCGCTGTTCCAGGAGGTGCTCGTCAGCGATGCTGACCAGGCCCGCCGCCGCGGACGTTTCAGCCTGGTCGCGCCGGTGCCGCCCGACGTCGGCGGCGGCATCCGTTACGGCCTCGTCGACGAATCGAGCAAGCTGAATCTCAACGCCCTCGTGGAATACGAAGTCGAAGAAGACGCCCAGACCGACTCGCTGATGCATTTGCCGGGCATGACGGCCGACGTTGCCAACGCCATCCTCGACTGGATCGACGGCGACGACACGGCCCGCTACGGGGGCGCCGAAGCGCAGTACTACGGCAGCCTCGTTCCGCCGGTCGAGCCCCGCAACGGACCACTCGACTCACTGGACGAATTGCTGCGGGTGCGGGGCGTGACGCGACAACTCTTGTATGGCGAGGATGCCAACCGCAACGGGCTGCTCGACCCGGAAGAGAACGACGGCGCCGCGAGCCTGCCGTTGGACAACGCCGACGGAGTGTTGGATCTCGGCTGGGCACCGTACCTGACGGTGGTCAGCCGCGAGGCGAACCGGCGCGTCGACGGCACGCCCCGCATCAACGTGAACGGCGACGACCTGGCAGCGTTGTACGATGAACTCTTGACCGAATTCGACGAAGAAACGGCGCAGTTCGTCGTGGCGTATCGCATGAGTGGCCCTGTGAATAATTCCGCCGGTGGCGCGGGCGGTTCTTCCGGCCAGTCCGGCGGCCAGTCGAGCGGTGGCCAGTCCGGTGGCCAATCCAGCGGCGGTCAAACAAGTGGTGGCCAGTCCAGCAGTGGCCAGTCCAGCGGCGGCCAGTCAAGCGGACGCGGCGGTGCCTCGGCGCAGGGCAACAGCGGCGCCGCGAACGGTTCATCGCCAAACGGCAGCGGCGGACAAGGCGGCCAATCGTCCGGCGGTAACACAGGGCAGGGGAGTGGCGGCGCCGGTTCGGCCGGCCGCGGCTCGACGAGCAGCGAACAACGCGGCGGCCTGGCGATCCCCAGTGGCGGCGGCTCGCAACAGATCGGCTCGCTCTACGACTTGGTGGGGGCGACGGTCCAGGTCGAATTGAACGGCGCCCAACAGACGTTGGAGAGCCCCTGGCCAGACGAACCGTCCGAACTCGGCGAACGTTTGCCGCAAATGCTTGACGCGCTCACGACGACCGACGATGAGACGATCGACGGCCGCATCAACGTCGTCGAAGCGCCCCGTGAAGTGATACTCGCCATTCCTGAAATTGACGAGCAACTTGTCCCGGTGCTATTGGCCGCCCAGTCCAACAGCGGAGGAGCTTACGACAGCGACCCCTTGCGGGCCACGACGGCCTGGCTGCTCGTAGAGGGGCACGCCGATGCCGAGCAGATGCGCACGCTCGATCGCTACATCACGGGGCGGGGCGACGTGTATCGTGTGCAGGCGGTGGGCCACTTCAACTCGGGTGGCCCCGTCGTCCGTACCGAGGCCTTGATCGACGCGACGGCGCTGCCCCCCCAAGTGGTCTGGGTCCGCGATCTCAGCAACCTCGGGCCCGGATATTCGACAACCGACGGGACCGCCGCCAATACGAACCAATAAGCGGCAAACCCCTAACGCATTCGCTGGCATTGGGGTAAGAACGCCACTTCCACGGCAACCCCGCGGTCGGCGAGCCCTGATTCCGCCGCCGCGTGCTTGAGGTGTCGGGTCGGACCAACCATGATGGAAAACAGCGATGATGGAAAATTAAGGAATCCGCGCTATGTCAGAGTATCTCGCCATTGATTTCGACACGCACCAACTCGCGGGCGCTCGCGCCCGGTTGAGCAATCAGCGCGTGCGCGTCGAGTCGGTCATCGAGCGGACGTGGCCCGCGGAACTTGATCCCTGGGCCGACCCCGTGGCGGCGGGGCAGTGGCTGGCGGGCGAACTCCGCGATGCGGGCCTGACCGCCAGCGAGGTCTTGGTATCGCTGCCCCGCGAAGACGTTGTCGTCCGGCAACTCGACGTGCCGGACGTGCCAGACGAGGCCCTGCCCAACCTGGTGCGCTTGCAGGCCGAGACGAAGTCGTCGTCGTCATTAGGTGGCATGGTGCTCGACTTTTTGCCGTTGCCGCGCTCCCCGCAGGCGGCTGGTCGGCAGGTGTTGATGATCACGATCGCCCAAAGCCGGCTGGGCCGACTCCGCGAGTTGACGACGGCCGCCGGGCTCGAACTGGCGTCGGTCGGGATCAGTGCCGTGGCGACGACCGAACTGGTCGCCCGCGCCGAGACACACACCGTCGTGGACCGCGCCGCCGCCGCGTTGCTTGTCAGCCGAACGGCCCACCGTGTCGAAATCGCGTTGGTGCGCGACGAGCATTTGCTGTTCACGCACTCGTCACAACTTGCCGACACCGACGCATCGTCGCAGGACGCAGCGACGCTTGCCGAAGTGCGGCGATCTCTCGGTGCACTGAGCCGGCTCGATGCTGAACTGCGGGTTTCGCGCGCCTGGGTCATCGGTGCGGCCGAGGAGACGGCCTCGCTTTGCCAGGCCATGTCGAAACAACTCGATTGTCCGGTTGCCGTGCTCTCGCCGCTGAAGGTTGCGGCCGTTTCCTGGGACGGCTCCGGCGAGCCACCGCACCAGGCGCAGCTTGCTGGGCCCGTCGGCATGTTGCTCGCAATGGCCGGGCCGACCGTCGAGACCGTCGACTTGCTCAAGCCACGGCGACCGGTCGTGCGCCCCGATCGGCGGCGTCTGAAGACGGGGCTCGCCATTGCCGCTGCGGCCGGGCTCGTCGCATTGGCCTTTGGATACACCTATGTGCAGACGCGCGCCCGCGCCGGACAGATTGAAGAAACCCAGGAGCGGCTCACGCAGGCCAGTGAAGTCGTCGACCGAGCCGCACCGACACTTGCGGCAGCCAAACTGATCGATGAATGGGACGGTCGCGGCGTCGACTGTTTGTACCAACTCACGGAACTCAATCGCCAGTTGCCGGGCACTGATCGGCTCTACCTGCGAAACCTCCGCTTCAATCCGCTGCCGGGCGACGCCGTCGCCCAACTGCAGGCCGATGGCCGAGCCCGCAGCCGTAGCGACGTTGAACAGCTCGAACAGCGTTTGCGCAACCACGAGTACCGGGTGCGACCCCATGAGAAGACGACCGTCGAGGACGACGACAAAGACTACCCGGTCGGCTTTGTGTTGGATCTTGGCATCACGGCCGAAACGAACGCTCACGTCGACTGGCAGACGCCCGCGGCACACGCCGAACCAAGCGATACCGTGGTGGGCGACGCCGCGACGGATGCCACGGCAGCGACCGACACCGCAGCGCGTGGTGCCGAGCCATCGGCAAGCGAGCCGACCGCGACAACTCCCGACACGGGCGGCGCAGAAAAACAAGAGGGCGGACGATGAATCGACGTGAAAAAATCCTTGCGCTCTCGGCCACTTGCGTCGTGCTCGCCTGGCTCGGTTTGCCGGTGCTGCACGCCTGGTTTGTTGCCCCGATCGAGGAAAAGCAATCGGAACTCGATGCGGTCAACCAACAGCTCGCCGCCACGACGAAGCGCCTGGTCGACGTAAAGCGTGCCGCGGTGGACATGAAAGAGTGGCGGCGGCGTTCGTTGCCGCCCAATCCCCTGGACGCGCAGCGACAGTACCAAGCCTGGCTGACCGACCTGGCCCAACTCGTCGGCTTCGAGGAACTCAAGATCACGCCGGGCCGAACGATGCCACAAGGCAAGGCGTACACCAGCGTACAGGTATTACTCGAGGGCAAGACCAAGATGTCCCGCCTGGGCGAGTTTCTCTATCATTTCTATCGCACGGATTTGGCGCACCGCATTGCGGCTATGAACGTCGAGTGTCCGACGGCCGAGGGTGACCCTACCTTGACCGTGTCGTTGACGGCCGAGGGCTTGGCGATCGAGGGTGCCCCGCAGCGCGGATACCTGTTCCCCGCTACGACGTTGACGAGGGACTTTTCTTCGGGCACGTCGCCGACCGAGATCGAGGTCGCCACGGCAGCCGACTTCCCCGCAGGCACGCCGCTGCGGGTTCGGATCGGGAACGAGTATCTTGCGGTCCTCGAACGCGACGGCAACCGCTGGACGGTCGAGGGTGGCCGCGACGCCACGTCGCCGGGGCGCCATGCCAAGGGGGACTCGGTGGAATTGGCGCCGGTGTGGCCCGCCTACGCCGACTTCACGCTGGATGACTTTCGCCGGCTTGTCGGCGGCAGCCCATTTGTCAAACCCGTTCCGGTCGCGCCACCGCCGGCGGCGCGTGAGGAAGTCGTGCGACAGGACGACGCGGTCAAGGACACCTACCTGGCGGCCTCGATCCGTCGCGGCGGACAACCCAGCGCCTGGCTTCATCGGCGGTCCAGCAACGAAACGACCGAGATCCACAAGCAGTCGCAGTTGGACATCGGCGGACTGCACGCCGTCGTGCTCGACATCCAGCGCGATTACGTGGTGATTCGACATGACGACAGCGACTGGCGACTGACCATGGGCGACAGCCTGAGCACGATGCAAAAGATCGAGTCAGCCGGCGCCGGCGACGAGAACGCTAGCGAGGATAACCCTGGCGACGCGAACGCTGCCGGCACGAACGCTGATGACAACAACGCCAGCAACAACGCAGCTAGCGCCACCAAAGCCGATGCCGCCAGTTCGAACGGCGCCGGCACCGACGCTGCCAGCACCGATGCTGCCAGTACCGACGGCGCCAGCGACCCGGCGTCCCAGCAAAGTGGCACATCGCCTGGCGTCGATTCTTGAGGCGCGCCGGCACACCTTCGGAAAATCTTACTTGTGCACGTGGGGGCTCGTACCGGTCAGGTGCGGGACTTTCTTGCGCCGCGGGGCGTCAAATTCATGACGCCGGCACGGCGTTGCTAGCAGCAGTCCGCCAACTCATGCGACGGCCGATCTACGCTTCGTGCCGTATCGTGGGTTCCGCAAACGTTTTGCGTTGCAGGTTCATTGAAGCACTTTTTCTGTGAATCGCTGAGTCTCATTGAACGTCCTGTCAAACTTTTCCGATAAGTGAAGGGCGAACGAATGTAGCGATCGCACGGACTCCCTACGCTTGCACAGCGATGTCGTTCCTCCTCGGGTCACCTTCCATTTCAAACGGACAGGGCAGAAGCGATGGGTAATCGACCAACAGTCACGACCGGCGCGGACTGGTGCCGACATCTGCGAGCGCTGGTGCTAGCAGCGGGAACAACCACGCTCTTGGCCGCCGCACTTGTCGCCGCGCCGACCGGTGCCGCCTCACCGCCGCCGACGGTCGAACCCGGCGCAGCTCCCGAGCCGGGCAGGACGCCTGCAGGACCCGAAGCACCGACTTTTCGCCTGAGCTTCTTCAATACAACCTGGCCTCAAGTGTTCCGTACTCTAGCCGAGCGTAGCGGTTCGGAGTTGGTGATGCAGCGCGCACCGGCGGGACGGTTCACCCGCGCCGACAGGAAGAAATACACTCGCACCGAGGCCGTACGGATCATCAACGCGGAGATCGAGCCCGAGGGCTTTCGCGTGATCGAGCAGGGGCGGCACCTAGTCGTACTCGCGATGGATGAAGTACGGGCCAAGTACAGCCCGGCACGACTGCCGGAGGCGACGGCCGACGTTGCGTTGGCGCAAACCGCCGCCGGCGTCGACGACGGCGCGGTGCAACCGGCAACCCATCAAGACGGTGCCGCGTCGCAGCGCTCACCGGCGTTCCAGGCACCCGGGGCAAATGAGCCCGTGATGAAATCACCGTCGGCCAGCCCGCTGCGTCCCTTGTCGCCCATCGTCGAGCGAGCGGCTCAGCCGCTCGTAGTCGACACTCGCCAGCGCGGCGCCAAGGAGGTGGCCCGCGTGATCTACTCGGCGCTGCGTCAACGTGCCGAACTAGTGGACACGGGCCCGGCGAACCTGCCGGCGTTTCGTGTTTATGCCCACAATCGGCAGCAAGCCAGCGACGCACCGCTGGCAGTCCGGCGCCGTAGTGGTGAGCAGGCGGTTGTTCAGTTCGCCGTCGGCATCGACAGCAATCGTGAACAGTTGGTCGTCGACGGCGACCTCGATACGCAGCGCAGCATCGCGCATCTGATCCGGTACATCGACTCGGCGCACAACAGTGCCGGCCAAGTGACCCGGCTGATCGACATGACCGTCGACTCGGCGCGCGTGGCGGGGCAGTTGGGGCCCGCCCTGGGACTGATGGTGGCACAACAAACTGGTGGCGGCGACGTCAGCGATGCCGAACCTGCCCCCGGCCGCGTGCATGTTCTGACCAACCAGCCAGCGGCCGGCAGCGCCGATGCCCAAGCGTTGGTTGACGCGGCGGATCAACCGGCGGGCGGTCAACCGCTCGTGCAACTTGAAGGGTTGCGCGGCCCGGTGACGATTCAGGACGTCCCCGGTGTCGGCATGGTCGTGACCGGCAACCAGGATGACGTTGACGCCGTCGTGCGAATCATTCGCGAATTGGAGCGGATGTCGGCGGGCGTCGAGGCCGACGTGCAACTGTTGATGTTGCGACACGTCAACTCCTCGTCCCTCGCTGAACTGATGAACAACGTTTATGAGGAACTGACTGCCCTGCGATCGGCCGGCGCTTCGCAACAGGCCATGGCACGGATCATTCCCGTGGTCAAACCGAACGCCGTGTTGATCATCGCCGGCGCCGCCGATCTCGACGCCATCCTCGACCTGGCCGAAGAGATCGATCAACCGACCGATCCCAGCAGCCAGTTCCAGGTCTTTCCGCTCAGCAGCGCCGTCGCGGCCGAAGTGGTCCGTACGATCGAGTCGATGTACGAAGCCGGCGAGGATGAGAACTCCGGGCTGCGACCGCGCGTTCGTGCCGTGGCCGATGCTCGCACCAACACGGTCATCGTGCAGGGTGCGCCGGATGAACTGGACGAAATCGGCCTGTTGATACACCGGATCGACCGCGACGTGTCGTCGTCGGTGAGCCGGATGCAAGTATTCCCGTTGAAGAACGCCGTCGCCGACGACCTGGCCGACGTGATCAACGGCGCGTTGACCAGCATCCTCAGTCCGGCGGGGAGCAGTACCGGTCAGGCCGGCGGCGGTCAGTTCACCGGTGGACAAGCCGCGGGCGGTTCGAGCGAAGATCGCCAACAGCTCATGGCGGCCAAGTCCGTCGTGCTGGAACTGCTCACCAGTGACGGCGGCGCCCCGCTCGGCGAAACCGTGCGATCGGGCATCCTGTCGGACATTCGCGTGACGGCCGACGTGCGTGTCAACAGTCTGATCGTTACGGCCCCCGAACAGAGCATGCCGCTGATGACGGCGCTGATCGCAAAACTCGACGCACCGTCGAGTAATGTTGCCGAAATCAAGGTCTTTTCGCTCAAAAACAGCGACGCCACGTCGACGGCCGAACTGCTCCAGGCCCTGTTTGCACAGAACGAAGACGAGGACCAGGTCGGCGTGCAGATCGTCGGTGCCGAGGACGCCAGCAGTGGCTTGATTCCGATCCGCTTCTCGACCGACGTCCGCACCAACAGCATTATCGCCATTGGTGGGGCCGAAGCACTGCGGGTCGTCGAAGCAGTGATCCTGCGGCTCGACCAGACCGACGTCCGGCAACGCCAAAGCATGGTCGTGAAGCTCAAGAACACGTCGGCCGAGCTTGTGGCCGAGTCGATCAACGAATTCCTCGAGTCACAGCGCGACCTGGCAACGATCGATCCGGAGCTAGTGAGCAACGTTGAACTGCTCGAGCAGGAGATCATTGTCGTTGCCGAACCGGTCAGCAACAGCCTGTTGATCAGTACGACGCCCCGCTACCGCGAGGACATCTTGCACATGATCGAGCGGCTCGACGAAGCACCGGACCAGGTGGTGATCCAGGTGTTGATCGTCGAAGTGTTGCTGGAAAACACCGACGAGTTCGGCGTTGAACTCGGCTTCCAAGACTCGGTGTTGTTCAACCGTAGCCTGATCAACGACATTCAGACGATCCAGGTGACCAACTCGACGCCCGGCACCGGTGTCGTGACCACGACCCAGCAGATTGTCAGCCAGCAGGGCGTGCCAGGCTTTCTCTTCAACAACAACCAACTGGGAAACAACGTTTCGT
>JAGQPT010000574.1 GCA_020426575.1 Planctomycetales bacterium | reverse complement strand
CGCTGCAACTCGCGCCGACGGTGCTCCTGCTCGATGAGCCGACCGCGTCGCTCGACGACGCCACGACGTCACAGGCCGAGTCGCTCATCGCGCAGTGGTTTGCCGAGTCGGCCACGTCGCGGGCGTACATCTGGGTCACGCACGGGCGCGCTCAGGCCGAGCGTGTCGCCACGACCCAGTGGCAGATGCAGGACGGTCGACTTACGACCGACGCAACCGGCGAACTTCTACCAAACGACGCAGACAACGCGTGAACAACGACGAGTGAAAAATGACGCATGAACGACAACGGCTACATCGCGCTCACCTACACGCAATTGGCGCTGGCGGCCTCGCTGCTCGTGCTCAACGCCGTGATCTCGACGGCGCTCGGCCTGGGGATTCGCCGCGCCTTGCTGTGGGCGGCCGTGCGAATGACCTCGCAGCTACTGCTCATCGGGCTCGTGCTCAAGTGGATCTTCGACCGGGCCACGTTGCCGTGGGTGCTGGCGATGGGAGTCGTGATGGTCGTGATCGCAGCGGCCAGCGGTGCCCGGCGGCTCATCTGGCACTACCCCAGCGTCCAGCTCGACCTTACCGTCGCCGTCTGGGCCAGCTCCTGGCTGATCGCGGCGGCGGCTTTGGGCGGCATAGTCGAGCCCGATCCCTGGTACCGGCCGCAAGTCGCGATCCCGATACTAGGCATGATCCTGGGCAATTCCCTCAACGGCGTGACGATCTGCCTGGAACGGCTCGGCGGCGATCTGCTCAACGACCGCGACCGCATCGAAACGCTGCTGTCCCTCGGCGCCACGCGCTGGGAAGCCGCTCGGGAGACCGTTGCCACTGCCGTACGCGCCGGCATGATTCCCATCATCAACGCGATGAGCATCGCCGGCGTCGTCAGCCTGCCCGGCATGATGACCGGCCAATTGCTCAGCGGCGTCGAACCCGTCGAAGCCGTCAAATACCAGATCGCCATCTTCTTCCTGATCGCCGCGGCCATCGGACTCGGCACCACGGCCGCCGCCCTGCTGGCCTACTCACGGTTGTTCAACACCCGGCACCAGTTCCTGCACCGCCGGATCACCCGACGCAACGGCTCCTAATGCCCGGTTCCCGCGCCGAAAGCCATTTTTGGCAAAGCATCGCCACCAAGTCGTGTGGCACGGCCTGAGTCTTCGAAGGCCGTGTCGCGTCCTTCGCCGTCGAGACGTGGGAAGCGTGGGAACGGCAAAGCAGCGCCTCCTGACAGAATGCATACAGGGCGCGCCCCCGTTCCGAAGGCACGCCCTGTGCGAGTTTCGTCATTGTCAACACGCGATGGCTACCAGAGTAGCCCGGCGCCGAACGTACCGCCGAGGAAACCCATGTCGGCCGAGTAGCCGGCGCCCTCGTAGTACGTTACGACGTTGTCGACAAAGCCCGCCGCGGCGCTGCCGGCGTTGTGCCAATATTGCGCCTCCAGCGCGGCCGAGAGGTACAGCGTGCCCCAGTGGCTGCTGCGCTGCCAGTCCACGCCGATCTGTAATTCGGCAATCGCGAGCAGGTCGTCGCGTTCGTGCGAAACAACGCCGGTCGACACGGTGCTCCCCACCTGTGTGGCAAAGCTGCTCGACGACTCGCCGTAGAGCAATGAACCGCGGGCCTTGGCGAACAGGCCGAAACCGCACCACCGCGTGCAGCTCGAACTCTCGACGCCCAGCGTCGGACCCACGCCTTCGAAGTTGCGGGTCGTGCGCACCTCGTCGAGTAGCACGTCGACGTCGTATCCCTGCGCCGAGTAATCCTGATCCAGCCGGGCGTAACGAATGCCGCCAGAAAGGAGCAAGTCGCACTTCCGCGCCGTGACTTCCAGGTCGGTCACGTCCAGGCTAAGTGAATGTTGGGCGTCGACCAGTTGTGTGTCGTTGAGCTGACTGAACGTTGCGTCGTTGTCGTAGTACCAATACCGAGCACGAATGCCCAAACCACATTCCGGTTGAAAGCCGATTTCCACGCGGGGGCTGTACTTCGAGTTCCAGTCGAACGAATGCTCCCAGTTGCCGTCGCTGACGCTGTCGACCGTTCCGTT
>JAGQPT010000573.1 GCA_020426575.1 Planctomycetales bacterium | reverse complement strand
CGATGGCGCAAGCGACGTGTGATGGTGCGCGGCATGGACTGGTGGGCGACACTGTACGCCATAGCGTCGTGGCGTTAGGCTGGGCAGTTGGGCCGCTGGGTGAGTGTCTGCCTGGTGGTCTCCGCCGTCGCAAACCGTTACCGAGTCGCGCAGGTGTTTCGACAAGCCATGGCAGACCCGCTCGTACGCGTGCACGTTCATCAAGCGGCGGGCACGCTGATCCTCAACCGCCCCGATAAGCGCAACGCACTGAGCCGGGCGATGATTGCCGAACTCGCGCAAGGGCTCGAAGACCTGCGTTTGGAGCGGTCGGTTCGCGCCATTGTCATCACGGGGGCAGGGTCCGCCTTTTGCGCCGGCATGGACCTGGCCGAGATGCTCGACTCGTCGCAGCACGACGACGCTTACGAACGTTGGGCCGAAGACGCCCAGATCTACCACGATCTGCTCGTGCAGATGTTGCACTATCCGAAGACAATCATCGCGGCGGTCAACGGACCGGCGCTGGCAGGCGGCGCCGGGCTGGTGCTCGGTAGCGACGTCGTGATCGCCAGTGACGAAGCCCGTTTCGGCCTGCCCGAACCGCTACGGGGACTGGTGGCTGGGATCGTCGCCCCGTTGCTGGCTTTTCGCGCCGGCGGCGGTCATGCGGCCTATCTGCTGACCACGGCCCAATCGATCGACTCAGCCGAGGCGCACCGCGTCGGTTTGTTTCACGAAATCACGGCCGCCGACAAGCTCTGGCCACGAGCCAGCGAACTCGCAGAGGAGTGTGCCGGCTGTGCGCCCGAGGCGATCCAGCTCACCAAACGAATGCTCAACGAAACGATCGGCGAACACCTGGGCACGTTGCTGAGCGCCGGTGCGGCCATGAGCGCAACGGCCCGTACGACGGAGGCGGCGCGCGAGGGTTTGCGCGCTTTTCTGGAAAAACGGCCGCCACGCTGGCGATAGCACGTTGGTCTATTCGCCCAGGGCGGCGAGGTCGTCCGCGCGGATGCGACCGTCGTGCAGGGCGCTGGCCACCAATGCCGCCGAGCATCCCGCGTGGGCCATTGCCGCAAGATCGTCGACGTTGCGCACGCCGCCGCCGGAGACAAGCTCGAGCCGTACATCGGCAGCCGCGGCCGCCTGTGCGGCACGTCGGCAGACATCGAGCGCCTGCACGCCGGCCCCTACTCCAACCCCGGCCAGGTCGAGCACGATCAGGCGACGGACACCGGCGCCCAACACCGCAGCGATGATTTCGTCAATCGCGACGTCGGCACCGTGCAAGGTGTCGCCGCTGCGCACAACTTCGCCGCCGGGGACCGTGTTAGCGCCGCGATCCGACGTGACCTGCCACTCGGGGCAGCGCGTGATCGGCACACCGCGCTTGAGGTCGAGACTGAACACGGTCCCACCCGGTCCGAGGATCGAGACGATTTCGGGTAGCGCCGCGCGGTGCTCGAGCGACTCCAGACCGACGATAACGTGTTCGATCGTTTCGCCGCAGCGGCGATCGGCTGCGAGTTGGCGGGCCCGCTCCGCGCTGCCGACGCCGGCGTCGAGCCAGAGGTTGAGTCCCGCCTGGCGGATGGCGTCGTAGCTCTGCCAATCACAGGGCCCGCCGGCGATCGCGTCGAGATCGGCGACGTACACCAACCGACTTCTCAACCGATGAGCAAAGGCGCGGGCAACCGACGACGGCGACGCGCCGTCGGTGAGGATGCTGCGCACCGGCTGGTATTCGTCGCGGCGTCCGCCGATGCCGCGCACGACGAGCCCACCCTTGAGATCAATCACGGGAATGATGCGCATGGGGAGGCAGCGTAGCGAACCGACGCTGGACCTGCCAGTCGGTGCGGCCGCGTGCGCCATCAGCCCGCCTTGTCGACGGCGGCTTCGGTGTACAGCGGCATGTAGCGGTAATAGACTTCGAGGATCATCACGGCGATGGCGGTATTGTACAGTCGACCGGCGCCGGTGGCGTGTTGGTCGACGAAAAACCAACTTCCGGATTCATGCCCCTGGGTGGCCTGCGTCTGGACGAGGAAGTCGCGCATCACGGGATTCCAGGCTTCCCAGTTGGCGCCGCCGTAGTGCGAAAGCACCTGAGTGGCGTAGTAGTTGAAGTACATGTCCGTTTCCGAGGGCCCCAGTTCGCCCAGGTAAGCAACGCCGGCGGCGAGCCGGGCATCGTCGTGTTTCCAGCCCAGGTACATGCGGCAGAGCAGGCCCACACTAGTCATCGAATCGGTCGCGGCGTCGCCGACCTGGTAGCCGTAGCGCGTGCCGTTCTGGGCGGCCACGGTGTCGAGAAAATGCGTGGCACCGTAGAAACAACTGCGGGGCACGTCGAGCCGGGCGATCTGCCCGCTCTTGAGGGCCATCAACTGCCAGCCGGTCACCGAGGTGTCGCCGATGCTGTTGGGGAAGTAGCGCCAGCCACCGCCGCTGTCGTCCTGGGCATAGGCGATGAAGTCGATCGCCTCCTGGGCCATCTTGGCGAGCGAGACGTCCGACGTCATCACGCTCGCTTCACACAGGGTGATCGTCGCCAGCCCCTGGGCGTACATCGTCCCCTCCTGCAAATCGACGCCGTGCGGGTCATGCTTGGCGTGACGCGAGAGGTAGTAAAGGCCGCGGCGGACGACGTCGGCGTATTCGCCTTCGAGGTGCGTGTGGCCCGCTCCCAGGAACGCCAGCAATGCAATCGCCGTCGCACCGGTGGTCGTCTTCACGTTGCCGGGATTGCGACACTGGCCCCCGCAACGGCTCAAGTTGTGGTTGAAATCCCATCCGCCGGTGGCAAGTTGATGCGCAGCCAACCAGGCGAGGCCGCGATCGACGGCGGCTTCACTTCCGGGGGTGCCCCCGCGGCGACTGACCAGTGCCGCACGGGCATCGGCGTTACGTCCTGACAGCAGGAACGAGACGTCGACGCCGCTGGCATCACCAGTGGCGTCGACGTCGGCCGTCTCGATCGGCACATCCTCGCTGGGCGGGGCGGCCTGCGATTGTTCGAACGACTCGAGCGAAAGCTCGGCGTCGGGGACCTCGAGCACGGTGGATTCGGTCGTGATCTCTGGCGCCGGTGCTTCGAGCTCCCCGGTCACCGACGGTGACTCTTCAAGCGCCGGTGCGTCTTCGCTGAGCAGCGACGTGAGCTGCGGCCCCGGACGGTCGGGTGCGTACGGCCGCACTATCAGGGCCAGCAACAAGAGCACGGTCGTATGAAACAACAGGCTGCTGAGCCAGCTCGACGTGCGCTCGCCATCGTCGAGCAGCGTGCGCCGCCACCAAGATCGTTTACCCCGCGGCGCCACGGGCGGGGACAACACCTCATCGGAGGTCGCCGGGTTTTCGGCGCGCAGACGTCCGCCCAGGTCGCCCCGATGATCGAGCGCCGGCTGGCGATGCTGGTCGTCGACGGCGGATGTCGGTCGCTGCGGCATGGGAGTGGACAGCCAGGAACGCGACGTAGCAAAAACGGTGGGCCCACCGGACATAATGACGCAATCCGGTGCAGTTGCCTAACCGGCAAGGTCGCCGCGACGTCGCGGCAGCGGGCCATTTCGGTGTTCTCGGCCCGGCCGCCAGGACAACTCGACCGCTTCCGCGGAAATTCTCCACACGCCCGGCCCCCGGCGGGGTCTTGGCCCAAAGAAGTCGCGGGCCGACGCCGCGAGCCGTCACTCGTGGCTGCCTGTAGCAGCCCCCGCCTCGCCGTCGTCCGCGGCACCGTCGCTAAGGCCATCGCCAAAGTCGTCGCGATAGATCGGTAGATAACGGTAATAGACTTCGAGCGTCATGATGTTCATGGTGGTGATGTAGAGGCGGCCGCCCGTGGTGGCGCCTTCGTCGTCACCGCCGGCCACGAACCAGCTTCCCCGTTCATGGCCCTCCTGCTGCTGAGTTTCGACCAACTGGTCGCGCATCTTGCGGTTCCAGGCGTTCCAGCGCGAACCGCCCAGTTGATGCAGCACCTGGGTGGAATAGTAATTGAAGTACATGTTGTCCGCCGAGGGCGCGAAGTCGGCGAGGCTGTCAGCGCCGGACTGCAGCGGCGCGTGATCGCGCGGCCAACCGAGGTAGATCCGGCAGAGCAGTCCGACGGCCGTCGTGCCGGCGCTTTGACCGGGCGCCTGGTAACCGTACGTGGCCCCGTCGTTGTCCGCGACGGATTCGAGGAACCGCTCGGCACGTGCCCAGACAACGCTGGGGACGTCGATCCCGGCGTTCCGCGCGCTCTTGAGTGCCATCAACTGCCAGCCAACTGCCGACGTGTCGCCGGGCATGCCGGGGGAATAACGCCAGCCGCCTCCTGAGGAATCCTGCGCGTTGATCGTGAACCGGGTGGCCAAGCGGGCGGGCTGGTACAAACGTTTGTCGCCACTCATGGCGAAGGCTTCACAGAGGGCGATCGTGCAGATGCCGTGGTCGTACATGCGGCCGCCACCCTCGGTGAGGCTGCCACCCTCGGCGGTGACCTTCATGCGTTCGATCAGGTACGTGAGCCCTGAATAGACGTTGCGGCGGTATTCGCCCTCGCGCGTCGTGTGGCCAGCCCCGAGGAAGCAGAGCACGGCCAGCCCGGTGGCACCGGTCGTGCAACGGTCGAAGGTGCCAGGGTTGCCGCATCGACTCTGACAGGGGCCAACCTGATGATCGAAGTTCCAACTGCCGTCGGTGCGTTGATGGCGGGCCAACCAGTCGAGCCCAAGATTCACGGCCGCCTCACTCGAAGCGGTGCCGCCATACTCGGCCGCGAGCAGCCGCCGAGCCGTCTCGCCGCGGCCGAGGTACTCACGCCCCACGTTGAGCCGCGACGACTCGGCCAGGCTAGCCGCGAGCCAATCGTCACGGGTGAGTTCTTCGAGCGGAGGATGCGTGGTGAGCGAGGACGGTTCATCGAATGTCGACACGTCTTCCAATTCCGCGATGTCGCTAGCGTCGATCTGGGGGGCATCGGTCGACGTCAGGTCGAGGTCAACATCGGGACGGGCGATCGGGTCGCCAGGGGTGGACATCTCCGCAGGGGCCTCGGCCGTCATCGCCAGCAGCGGGACATCCGTGCGGTCAATCGGCCGCGAGACTGTCAGCAGTGCGAGGAACCCCAGCACGCCCAAGTGCAGAAACAGGCTCGTCGCCCAGCCGGTGGCGTCGCGACGGAGGGGCCCACGCCACGCGCCTGCCGTCGGGCCTGCACCCGTCGGCCCGGGCCTGTCGGGGTCCACGTCCGTGGGCCGGGGCACAGCCGAGACCAGCGTCGGTCGCGATGCATCGTCGGCCGGGACCGGCTGGCTGGGCTGGCTCATGCGACGGACCATGCGATGGAAAGCCCCTGACGGGTAGTCTGTCCAAAAACGGGAGGGCGACGTCTGGTTCCGAATCACGCCGACGAACAACGTATCTCCTAGTTTATCCTATCGACCTGAATCCCGCCCAACCGGCGCCGCGATCCGGGGTGGAGCCGCCGCCGAGCGGGTGAATCCGCCGGGCAAATCCCTAGCCGCGCCGCTCGGGTTCGTGATATATTGCCCGGTCCGTGCAAATAGCAGGCATCGTCGGCAGGAGCCCCTGCCGACGTTTTCAACATACACCAGTCGCCGGACGCCGAGGTTACGTCCTGGCCACCGTTTGAGGACCATCATGGCCAAATCGAAAAAAAAGATCGAAGTCGTGCACCTCGTCTGTGAAGAAACGGGTGACTACAACTACACGATCCGCCGCAAGACCGGCGGCGAAAAGCTCAAACTAAAGAAGTATTCACCGCGGCTCCGTAAGCACACCGTGCACGTGGAGAAGAAGAAGTAACAGCGACGCGTTGCTCTTGGGCTGGCATGGTCCCTTGGGCTGGCATGGTCCCTTGGGCTGGCATGGTCCCTGGGGCTGGCATGGTCCCCAGGAGGACGGCGCTGCCGCGACGTTCGGGCGGATTAGGGCAGGGCGTAGCGGCACCTGGACCGCACACGCATGTGCGCCTTGGTTTACCCGCGCGGGTTACATCGACACTCAGCGACTTCTTCGCCCTCCGTTGCTGCCAGGGGTTTGGACCCTTCGCCGCTGCGCCTCTATACTCAATCGCTGTAATGGATGTGACGCTCGCGGCCCCTTGTCTGCCTGCCACGGCGGTATGCCCACAGCGGGATGTGCCGGCGTGAATCGTGCAGGGAAGGGGGCGCGGTTGATGCAACGACCCTGCGGCAACGGAGTAGCCACGTTGAAGTTCGTACACACGGCCGATTGGCAGATCGGCATGAAGGCCGCCCAGGTCGGCGCGGCTGCCGAGCGCGTACGCGAGGAGCGTTTTGCCGCCGGAGCACGCGTCGTCGAACTGGCCATCGAGCGGGCGGTCGACTTCCTGCTCGTGGCTGGCGACACGTTTGAAGACAACGCCGTTGACCGCGTCGCCGTTCGCCGCGTCGCCGAGATTCTCGGGCGGTTTCCGGGACCGGTCTACATCATCCCCGGCAATCACGACCCACCGGTTGCCGGCTCGGTGTGGGATCATGGCGCGTGGGATGAACACCCGCAACTGCGCGTGTTTCGCGTACCCGACGTCATCGAGTTGCCCGACGGGCGACTGTTCGCCTGCCCGTTGCGCGAGAAACATTCGCCGCACGACCCGACTCGATCGATTGAGCCGGACACAAGTCGCTCGACGATCCGCATCGGCCTGTCGCACGGCACAGTCGAAGGAATCGCCGACGATGCAGTCGACTATCCGATTTCACCCGGCGTCTGTCAGGCGCGGGGGCTCGACTATCTCGCGCTGGGGCACTGGCACTCGACAGCGACTTTTGCCGACGGCCGAGTCGTGTATGCCGGCTCGCCGGAAACAACGAAATTCGGCGAGCGCGACAGCGGCAATGCGCTTGTCGTCAGCATCGATACTCCCGGAGCGGCGCCGACGATCGAAGTCTGCCGAACCGGCGGTCTCAGCTGGCAAGTGATTGAGCGAATCGTGACGCAACCCCGGGACCTGCTCGACGTCGCGCAGGCCGTCGACAAGATTGCCGACCCGGGGGCGACGCTACTGGCCGTGCGGCTCTCGGGCGTGATCTCAGCTTCGGACAGTCCGACGCTCGAGCGGATCGACGAAATCCTGCAGTCACGGTTTCTCTGGGGGAGTTTGGACGCGAGCCGGCTGGTGCCTGAGCCTAGCGATGAGAGCTGGTTGGCGGAACTGCCAAGTGGCCCGATCCGCGAAGCGGCGGCCCGACTTGCCGCGTCGGCCCATGCGTCGGCGCGTGAACAGGGCGACGCCCAAACCGCCGCCGTTTCTACCCAGGCCCTGCGTGAACTTTACGCCCTGCGGACGGAGGTGGGGGCATGATTCTCCGCACGATCACCGTGAGTGGCTGGCGGTGTTACGCCGCCGCCGTGACCTTGGGGCCGTTTGCCGACGGCATCAACGTCATCCATGCTCCCAACGGAGTCGGCAAGTCGACGCTGTTCGAGGCGTTGCAGCGGGGGCTGTTGGACAGCCACCGCGTGCAGGGCGAATCGGTGCGGCTGTTGCAGCCGTGGGGACGCGAGCTGGCGCCGAGCGTCGCCGTCGAATTCGAACACGAGGGGGACGAATACCGCGTCGAAAAGCGTTTTCTCAACGGCGCGTCGTCGGAACTGCTGCGCCGCGAGAACGGTGCGTTCAACCGACTTTCCGAAGGCCGCGAGGCCGACAATCGAGTGCGGGAGATGCTGCTGGGAGACGCGGCGGGCCGAGGGCTGACCAAACCGGCACAGTGGGGAATTGCACAGGTGCTCTGGGTGCCGCAGGGCGACCTGGCTTTCGACGAACTTTCCGGCGGGCTCACCAAGACGATCAGCGAAATGCTCGGTGCCCAGATATCAGGACTCGAAGGCGGGGCGCTCGAACAGCGTGTCGAACAGGAGTACCTCAAATACTTCACGGCGGCCGGCAAACTCCGCGGCGGTCGCGACGCCCCGGCACACGTCGCGCTGGCTGGGCAATTGAGCGACCTCGAACGGCAGCGGCTGGATCTGACGGGGCGGCTCGAAGCCTTCGACGAAGCAAGCCGACAGGTCGAAGACTGCCGAGTGCGGTTGGCCCAGTACGACGCCCGTTGCGAGGAGCTTGTACGGCAGATCGCCGAATGCCGCAAGGAGGCCGCCCGACACGCTGAACTCGTCAAAGTGCGCGGCCAGCGTCAGCTCGAAGCCAGTGAGGCGCAGCGCGAATTCGAGTCGTGTGCCTCGTCTATTGATCGGCTCGCCAAACTGCGTGGCGAGGCCCGCGACGGCGAACGGGAGCGCCAGCGTCTGGAGAGCGAGGTGGCGGCGCTTGAGCGCGACGACGAACATCACACGCGGCAGCAATCGCGGGCCCACGCCGAGCTGCTCACCCAACGCGCACGTCGGGACGACGTCGAGCGGCGCTTCAACGAGGCGGAAGCGGCGCGGCGTTTCCACGAACTCACCAGAGGGCAACAGCAGCTCAGCCGGCTGAGCGAGCAGTCGGGCCAGTTGCAAAAGCAGATTGTCGAAGCCGAGCGCCGACTGTCTGAGTTGCTCGCCCCAGACGACGGCCAATTGCGCGCGATTCAGGCGGCACAGCGGGCATACGCCGACGCTCACACCCGACTGGACGCCGTGCTGCTGCGAATCGAATTGATCCCGGCCGTCGACGGTTGGCTCGAAGTGCTGGCCGGTGAAGAGACCGGCGGGCGCGACGTCCGTGCGGGTGTGCCGATCACGATCAACGGGTCCCCCGAATTGGCGATCGATTGGCAGGGCGTCGGTCAGATCCGCGCCAGTGGTCCCCACCATTCTGCCGCCGAACTCCGCAGCACGCGCGACGCAGCGGCAGCCCGGCTCGAACAGCTCTGCCGGCCCTTTGCCTGCGACGACATCGCCGAGCTCGAGCGGCGGCATACGGAAGGATCGGCCCTGCGCGGTCACATCGGCGAGCTGAACGCCCGACGGGAAGTGCTGCTTGATGGCCGCGACGACCGCAAGTTCGCTAGCGAACTTGCGGCGGTCTCGGCCAGCCGTGAAAAGCTGTTGCGCGAGCACTCGGGTTGGGGCAACTCGCCCCCCGACGCCGACGAATTGCTCGCGGCGGCCAAGCAGACCAAAGATGCGTTTCAACGGGAAATCGACCGACTCGAATTGCGGCAAGAGGAGGTCGTCCGGACGGCCACGGCCGCCAAGGAACGTCTCGCGGCGGCCAAGGCGACCCTTTCGGCAACGAAGCGGCACGGCGACGACGTTCGAGCGCAGATCGACGTGCTTGTGGCGGACGGCCGCGACGACGCGGCGCGAGAGCGTCGGCGCAGCGAGCTTTCACTCGCCTGGTTGGGGGCGAAAGAAGCGGTCGAAGCGGTCGGACGCAAGCTCGACGCGTTCGCTCAACAGCCGGACGACGATCTGGCGCGGCTGGAAAGCCAACTCGAAGCCACGCGGACCCAACAGTGCGACCTGGCCGCCCGGCAGCATCAGGCCCAAGGACGACTCGACGCGATCCAGCGCGAGTCGCCGTACAGCGCACTGGGCCACGTCGAAGAACAGATCGCCGTGCTCTCGGCGCGGATCGAGTCGGAGCGGCAGCGCGGCGAGGCGATCAAGTTGCTGCGTGACACGATCCACGACGTGCGTCAGGAAGTCTTCGCCAGAGTGGCACGGCCGATCGAGGTCGCCGCGACGCGGATGCTCGAACGGATCGCCGGCGGGCGATTGGGCCGCGTCTGTCTGGACAACGGCCTGGCGCCGCGCGGGGTCGTGCCCCGGATCAGTGAGACGGACGTCTCCGTCGAAACCCTGTCGGGCGGAGAGCAGGAACAGATTTATTTCGCCACGCGGCTGTCGCTGGCCGAACGCGTGGCCGAGCGGGAGCGTCAGCTCGTGGTGCTCGACGACGTGCTCACGGCGACCGACGCGGGCCGGCTCATGCGGATCCAGGCGATCCTGGAAGAGGCCGCTGATCGCCTGCAGGTGTTGATTCTCACCTGCCACCCGGAGCGGTATGCTGGGCTCGGCGGTTGTGTGACGTGGGACCTGGAAGCGGCCATCGAGGCCAGCCGCGCCACTGTGGGATGAGCTGGACGAATGTCGAATCGCGACGCCGCGCCACTGCAGCATCGTCAACGCGTCGACCGGATTTGAACGAGCCCCTGACTGAGCCAACGCAGGGAGACACCATGGCCCTCGCCATCGACGAACGAACCGAGAAGATCGAGCGCGTGTTCGTCGACTGGCACGAACCGCTGCTGCCGGCCGCCGCTGCATGGCTGATCGACCAATACGGCACCGCGGGGTTTGACGGCATGGTCGAGCTGGTGGTCGTGGTTCCGGGGCGGCGTGCCGGACGGCGGCTGCTGGAATTGCTGGTCGAAGAGGGTGAGCTGCGTGGACGGCGACCTTGCCCGCCGCGCATCGTCACACCGGCCCGTCTGGACGACGTATTGATTCGCCCGCCGGCCGCGTCGGCTCCCCGCCTGGTGCGTGAACTGGCCTGGAGCCGGGCCTGCGCGGCGCTCCCGGCCAGCGACGTGGCGAGTGTGATCGGACCGCCACCGGCCGAAGACCAGTTGAGCCGCTGGCTTTCGATCGCCTCGACGCTCGATCGGCTGCATGCCGAGCTGGCTGCCGACGGCTTGTCGTTTGCCGACGTTGCGGAACATTGTCGCCGCGACGGCCCCCGCCGCGAACTGCGTCGCTGGACCGTGATGTGCCAGATTGCGGAGCGCTACCTGGCTACGCTTGCAGATCGCGGATACGTCGACGCCAACGAGTTGCGGCTTCGCGCGCTCGCGGCGCCGCAAGCGTTCGTCGCAGCGGCGGAGGTGGTGCTCGTCGGCATCGCGGACCTGCCGCGCTCGATTCACGCGCTGCTCAAACACTCCGCCACGCGTCTGACGGCGCTTGTTCATGCTCCGGCCGATCGCAGCGGCGCGTTCGACGAACTGGGCTGTGTCCGCACCGAAGCGTGGGCCAACGTCGAGATTGCGCTTGCCAATGAGCAAGTCGCCTTTTGCGGCGGTCCTAACGAACAGGCGGCCGCCGCCACACAGCACCTGGCAAAACTCGCTGAGCAATTCGCCATCGACGAAGTTGTGATCAGCGTGCCCGACCGCGAGGTGGTACCCCGGCTGCGGCGTCAGCTCGGCGAGCGCGGCGTTCGCACCCACGATGCCGTGGGAGAATCAGTCGATCGCACGAACCCCGGCATGTTGCTCGCAGCCGTGGCGAGCTTCCTCGATTCGCAACGATATCCCGACCTCGCGCAACTCGTCCGTCATCCGGACGTGGAGTCATGGTTGACCGCGCGCTTCCAGGCACGCGGGGAAACGGAGGCGGAAGAGGCGAACGACACCGTGGCAAATTGCCTCACGGTGTTGGACAACTACTATGCGCAGCATCTGCCGTTTGGCGAATTCCGGGGCTGGCCGGAGGATCGTGCAGCGGCAGCGGTTGCGCCGCTGCGAACGGCCGTCGGCCAACTGCTCGGAGGACTTGACGAGTCGAAACGCGCGCTGTCGGACTGGGCCGCCACCGTTGGCGAGTTACTTGAGCGGGTATATGCAGCGCGACGGATCGACGTTTCCCGTCCCGCCGACCGCGCGCTGGCAGAAGCGTTCGATGCGATTCAACGAGCGCTGGAAACACTGGCGTCGGTCGACGCGTCGTTGGCCCCGCCGGTGTCGGCCGCCGAAGCGCTCCGCGTGCTGGTTGATCAGTTGAGCCGCGTCACGGTCGCTCCGGCCCCGCACGAACACGCGGTCGAACTGGTCGGCTGGCTCGACGTGCCGCTGGACGACTCGCCCGCCGCCATCATCACGGGGATGAACGAAGGAGTCGTTCCCGCCTCGGTCGTGGCTGACCCTTTTTTGCCCGACGGCTTTCGACGGCAGTTGGGCATGTCCCACGACCGACAGCGGCTGGCCCGCGATGCCTACCTGCTGT
>JAGQPT010000572.1 GCA_020426575.1 Planctomycetales bacterium | reverse complement strand
GGGAACCTGGTGCGCCTGGGCGGCGCACCAACCGTCGAACTCGCCGATCAACAGCATCGCCCGTTCGGTGAAGTTGTCCGGCACCGGCGATTTGCAGCCGATGGCCAGCACCGTGTGGGGATGGGTCTCGGTGCCCTGTGAGCCGACGACGCTCGCGCCCAGCGGCGCCAGCAGCCTCTCCAGGCAGCTCGGCGTGAGCCGCCAGTAGTCGTCCGGGAAGGCGTGGATGCGAAAGTCCATCGGCGCGCTGACGACGATCATGCCACCGGGCGCAAGCACACGGATCATCTCGGCGGCGGCGCGGGGAACGTCGAGCACGTGTTCGAGCGTGTCGAGGCAGAGCACCGTCGCGGCCGAACCGTCGGCCAGCGTGAGCCGCGAGACGTCTTCGACGCGGTCGACACCCGGGCCCACCCTCATGTCGCAGCCGACGTAGCGTCGCCCGGCAAACAGCGAGCGGAGGTTCGCCGTGCGGTCTTGTCCGTCAACCTGGTAGGAACCGAACTCGAAGACGGGCCCTCGCGGACGGAAACGCTCGGCAAACAGGCTGACGAAGTGACGGACGTGGTCACGCATGATGGAACGCTTCCTCGGGTTATCGCGTTGTCGGGGGCGTTAGGTGTGCGGCCAGCGCCGCGTCGAGTCGTTCGCCGTGCCAGCGATAAAGCAGCACGTCGCGCTGATGTCGAACGTCCTCGGTCGTGAAGCTGGCCACGGGCTCGGCCGCCACGCCGAGCAGGCGTCGCAGCGTGCGGGCTCGCTGGCTTTCGGACTCAATTTCGCGTCGTTCGACGACGACAAAGGCAAGCCCCGGATCGGCAAAGGCGAACGCGGCGTCGTTGTAGGCGTACGTTGCCCGGTCGCTGTAAAGGCCCGTCCAACCGCGGCTGTCCAGTACGGCGCCCGCGCCGTGACGGGTATCGGCGAGCCATCGCCCGGCCTGACGGTGGGGGGCGCGGCTGGCGTGTTGCGGTGCCGCCGTGCGGGGCAGGCAAATCGCCAGCGCCGCGACCACACACATTGCGGCAACTTGATGGCAAGAACGGCGCGTCGGCCAATTCGCCGTGATCCAGGCGGCGATTACCTCGGCACCGAGCCAAGCCCAACCCACCGTTGCCGGCACCAGCGCGGCAAGGTGCCGCGACGAAAGGTAGCCCTCGCGGGCGGCCAACCACCACGTGGCGGTCAAATATAGTACCGCCAGAATGACGATGAACCGCAACCAGGTGCGTTCCGTCGACGGTCGTCCGCGCAGCGCGGCGACGATTCCGACCGCAACCAGCGCACCGACGGCAAAGTGGAACGTGGCCAACAACTCGTCGACGAGCGTCAGCAGGCCGGCGACCGCGCCACGTTGGCGGCTCGACGGGGCCGGCTCGCGGGCGTCGAATACCAGTGGCGCCGCGTCAGCGTCAACCGTGGCGCTCGGCGGCAACGCGGCGTGCTGAGCGGTTGGTTCGGCCGTCAGCGCGGAAAGCTCTCGTGTGGGATGCCCCAGCAATCGGTCGGCGACGTCATGCGGTGTGCGCACCTCGGCAAGGGCGAACACCGGCAACAGCACGAGCAGCCATCCCGTGGTAAAGGCGCCGAGCGACGCCGCCGCTTGCCGCAGGCCGCCGAATGACCGCCACGCACGGTGTTCGATGAAGACG
>JAGQPT010000571.1 GCA_020426575.1 Planctomycetales bacterium | reverse complement strand
ATCACCTTGAGAGCGGCCCCTCGCCATGCGACCGCGCACCACGTTCAACACCCTCAAACGCCTTGCCGCGGCTGAGGCCATGCGCCTCACACGCCGCCCCGAACGCAACCGTCGCCGGTTCTTCGCCGGGCAGCGCGGCCTGCGCATGCTCGTCTTTCACCAGGTGTTTCCCGAATACCGGCGCCACTTCGAGCAGTTGATCGAATGGTGTCAGGCGACGTTTGACATGGCCGGGCCGCATGATGTCGACGCGCTGCACGACGGCACGTTCACGGTCGGCAAGCGTGACAAGCTGCTCGTTACGTTCGACGACGGCTTCGCGAACAACTTTGACGTGGGCTGCTGGTTAGCCCGCCGTGGCATCCACGCCACGTTCTTCGTCATCCCTTCGTACCTGGGCCGCACAACCGCCGAGTTCCTCGAGTTCCATCGCGGCCAGTCGGTCGACGCCTTCCCAATGGGACATCGCGCGCCGCATCAGCCCTGTCGCGGCATGACCCGCGACCACGTAAGGGAACTTCGCGACCTCGGCCATCGCATCGCCGCCCACAATTACGCCCATCGCGACCTCGGGCGGCTCGATGGCGGCGACGACCTCGCCTATGAAATCGGCCGATCGATCGACGAGGTGAGCGAACTAGTTGGCACACCGTGCCGCGACTTTGCCATTGGATTCGGCGGTACCGAACACGTGACGGCCGCGGCGCTAGAACTGCTCCACCAGCGCGGCCAGCGGATCTACTTTGGTGTGCGCGGGATCAACGCATCTGGTTCCACCCCCACGTTGCTGTTGCGCGACATGATCTCGCCTTCCTGGCCGCTCTCGTTTGCCCGCCAGGTGGCGCTGGGCGGTTTAGATGATCGGGCCTGTGGCGACCGCGCCCAACTTGCCGAATGGTCCGAGCCGTTACCCGGCCAGCAACTCGGCTAGGCCCGCCAGGCCCACGCAAGAGTATTGCTCAACCCCCGCACTCGAATCATCGACGGCCAGCACGGCCCGAAACTTCGGCGCTTCACCGCCGGGGGCACCGCTGCCGCCCAAAGCGTCTTGCGGAATTGCGATGTCACGTAGCGCCCAGTCCCCTGGCCGTCGATCGCCGTCGCGTAACACCTCGGCCCGCCCGCCACACGTCGCGTTGATACACAGGCAATTCGGCTCGATCCGCAGTCCCGCTCCCAGCGCCTTGGCAACGGCCTCACGACAGGTCCAGATGCGGTAGAACAACGCGACTTGGTCCTCGCCGTCGCAGCACTGCAGTGCCGCGCACTCTTCATCCGCGAACACCGCCTCAGCCAATCCCGGCGCGTCGATGCCGGGCTCCAAGCGTTCGACGTCGACGCCCAGACGCAGCGTTTTTTTTCGTTCGCCAGCGATGGCCACCGCCATCAGCAGCACGCCGTGAGAATGCGACACACTGAAGGCAAACCCCGCTGGACCGCCCGTCAACGCCGGTTTTCCCGCGGGCGAATACTGGAAACGGACATCGGCGGCGGGCATGCCGCAACAGTGCCCGACGAGACGGCGCAGCGCCACGCGGCGAATCACAAAGCGATGGCGATCTAGCCGCGTGGCCAGCGCGGCGGCGCGACGGCGTTCGTCGGCCGAGAGTTCCGCCTCGTCGCTGCGGTCGTCGCCAGCGATCCGCATCGTGAGCACGCGCACGACCCCCGGCATCAACCGCGTCATGGGAGTGATCTGCTTCATGGGAGTCTTCGGCACCGGATCTGACGGCAGCGGCGTGCCCGTGTGTTGCTTTACATGGTCATCCCGCATCAGAGGCCGTCCCGCATCGGGCGATTCGGCCGAAGGTCGCGCACCGGTCGCCACCTGCCGTTCGGACAACGCCCGGCTGACGTGAAGCCCCGCGGAAGAAGATCCCGCTCAAAGCACGTCAGGATTTCGCGTCGATGGGCTGGTCATGTCCGCCGACCAATTTGTTTCAGGCCGCCGTGTTGCCAGCGGCCGCTGGGCATGGCCACGCTCCGCCTGAACACTAGCCGCCGCGCCGACGTACTTCAAGCCGACGCTTGTCGGTCGAATGTGAGGGCCCAATTCTGCGGGTTGGTCGTTGGGGTTGTGACGAATGTAAACATTGTGTGAAAACTGGGTGAACTGCGCGATCAGACGGCGTGGCCCGACGGTGGGCAATGGGCTATATTTGGACTCATCGATCGGCGCGACGGATAGATCGATCTAGCTTGTCGGCACATGATACCTGATGGCCCCGCACTTCGGCGCGGCCGGCCCCGTGTCGTCTCTGCCTGTTGTTCATTTCTGTTACCGCACTTGAGAACCTCCGAAGATGCGCAACGTTTTGGTCACCGGAGGGGCTGGATTCATTGGTTCCCATCTCGTCGACGCGCTCATCCAGCGAGGAGACGACGTAAGGGTACTGGACAATCTCTCGACGGGCCGGCTGGAAAACCTGCCTGACGCCCAGCGCGGCATCACGTTCATCGAGGGCGACCTCACCGACCGCGACGCGGTCGACGAGGCCGTCGCCGGCGTCGACGTCATCTTCCACCAGGCCGCGCTCGCCTCAGTGCCCCTGAGCGTCGAACGGCCGCTCGACACCCACGCGCATTGCGTCACCGGCACGGTTAACCTGCTCGACGCCGCCCGCAGTGCCGGTGTCCGGCGCCTTGTCTACGCCGGTTCCAGTAGCGCCTACGGCGACCAGCCCACCAGTGCGAAGCGCGAAACCGACCTGCCCTCACCGATCTCGCCCTACGGTGCCGCCAAGTTGGCGGCCGAGGTGTACGTGCAGGCCTTCGCCGCCACCTACGACATCGAAACCGTCGTGATCCGCTATTTCAACGTCTTCGGTCCGCGCCAGGATCCCGGCAGTCCTTACTCAGCCGTGATCCCGTTGTTCGTCACGGCGATGCTCGCCGGCCAGCGCCCCACGATTTACGGCGATGGGCTGCAGTCGCGCGATTTCACCTACGTCGAGAACGTCGTCCACGGCAATCTGCTAGCTGCCGATGCCGAAGGCGTCTCCGGTCGGGTCTTCAACGTCGCCAACGGCCGCAGCACCAACCTGCTGGAACTGCTGGCAACGCTCAACCGGCTGTTGGAGGCCGACATCGCGCCGATCCACGAGCCGGCCCGAGTGGGCGACGTCCGTGAAAGCATGGCCGACATCACTCAGGCCCGACTTGCCCTCGGCTACGAGCCCCAGATCGGGTTCGAAGAGGGGTTGGAACGCTCGATCGAATACTATCGGGCCGCCGCGCTCAGCGGGGCCTGAGCGACGTTTCATCGATACCATGGCCCCGGGGCGGCCGCGCCAGATCGGCCGATCCGGCGCGACTGGCGTTTACCTCGGCCGGCTGATTCGGTTAGCTTGTCCACAGCCGCGACACGGATGTCACGCGCCGCGATGCCACGAGCCGCGATGTCAACCGCGCGCTACTGTGTGCGTCGATCCAGCGCAGCATCTCTCGGTGTCACTTCACCGCGCCACACTTCACCAAGGACGGGTCATGGGCGTTTCAGCACGGCAACCGGGCTCACGGCATCTGGGCGTACGGCAACGGGGCACCACGTTCGCGTTTGTGTCCGCGCTTTTGCTAGCACTGTGCGTCCTTGCCGCCGATGGCCGCGTTGCCGCCGCAGCGGAACCCGACGCCGATACGGCCGGCAGCCAGACAACTGCCACCGGCGCCGTGGCCAGCGACGCTGCCGACGCGATCGAGTTCCGCGTCGAGAACCGCGTCTACGTCGCCGACGACACCGATCCGATCAGCACCAGCACCACGCTGTTTGCAGTGGACGGCGTCTACGACTTTCTCACCGAGACCGGCGAAACCACGATCTACGAGCCAGCCTCGGGGCGGCTCGTCGTGATGGCGCCGCGCGACCAGCTTCGCACTCAATGGCAGACGTCCCAGTTGGCCGAGTACAACCACCAGTTCCAGAAGTGGGCCGAGTCTCAGTCCGATCCCCAGCTATCGTTTTTTGCCGCCCCCGAGTTTTCTGAAACTCGCGGCCGCGCCGGCAAGTCGATCCGCCTCAGTAGCGACCTGCTAGTTTACGAGGTCGACACGCTGCGGCCGGACGAAAAATCGACCGCCGCGCGCTACGCCGACGCATCCGACTGGTTCGCCCAACTCGCAGGCGTGCGGACCGCCGGTGAACGACCCCCGTTTGCCCGCCTGCGGCTCGACGAATCACTCGTGCAGGTCGGCGTCGTCCCCCGTGAGGTCCGCAAACGGCTGGTGCCGGCGCGGGGACCGGCGATTCGTGTCCGCAGCACCCACGAATACGCCTGGTCGCTGACGGCGGCCGACCAGCGGCGCATCGACGAGGCCCGCCGACAGCTTGCGGCGTTACCGGCCGTCGAACCCGCCGAATACGAGCGGCGCATCGTCGAACGCCTCAGCAACGCCGATCGCCGCCGCTGACACGCCGGCGGGCCCCATGGCGCGCCCCCACGCTTGCTTTCACCGCCGCCGCTCCGCACCCAAGCAGTTTTTCGGCACTACCGCTGCCGAGCCGGTAGCGAGCCCACGTCGGCGCGACTACGATTGTCTCAGTCGCACATCGCAGCCCACTGGGCCGCGCCGCGTCAGCCTCACCCGGAAATCTTATTTCCCGGGCACTCCGTAGTCTTAATGCACGACATCCTTATGCACGACCGACCCGCAGCGTCGTCGCCCCGATGCGACGCCCTGCGGATCGCCCCTGTGCCGCAGCGCCGAGGAGACCTCATTCGCGATGAATAACACCAAGATGATCGAAACCCCGACCACGCCCACCCCCCGATTCGGCCGACGGTGCGCGTGCCTTGCGGTGCTGCTCACCTGGGCTGCGCTCTTCTCACGGACCGCCACGGCGGCCGAGATCACGATGCAGCGTGACGGTGACGACGTCGTCGTCGAGGTCGACGGCAAACCCTTCACACGTTACGACATCGACAACGGCCCCAAACCGATTCTGTTTCCGGTCGTCGGCCCCGGCGGTCAGGAAATGACCCGGGCGTACCCGATGCGCCAGGTTGAAGGCGAGCGTCAGGATCATCCGCACCATCGCTCGATCTGGTTCACGCATGGTGACGTCGGTGGCGTCGACTTCTGGAGCGAGAGCGACCGCAGCGGCAAAATCAAGCATCGCGAATACGTCGACGTCAACGACGACGACGATCACACGATCAAGACCATCAACGATTGGTACGACGCCGACGGCAAGAAGATCTGCGAAGACGTTCGCACGGTGAAGTTCGCCGCGGGCGACAACTGGCGCTCGATCGACTACGACGTCACCATCACGGCCAGCGAAGGGCCGGTCAAGTTTGGCGACACCAAAGAAGGCGCCATGGGGATCCGCGTGCCCACGGCCATCGACGTCGACAATGAAAATGGCGGCGGCCACATTCGCACCAGCGAAGGCCTCGAAGACCGCGCCGCCTGGGGCAAACGCGCCTCGTGGGTCGACTACTACGGCGATATCGACGGTCAAACCGTCGGCGTTGCCATGCTCAACCACCCGTCGAGCTTCCGCTATCCCACCTACTGGCACGTGCGAACCTACGGACTCTTCGCCGCGAATCCCTTCGGGCTCCACGATTTTCTCGACGATGAGACGGCCGACGGCTCCTTCGAACTCGCTCAGGGCGAGACGCTCACAATGCGGCATCGACTCATCTTTCACCTCGGCGACACCACGACGGCCGACATCGCCGCCGAGTTTGAACGTTACGCCGCCGAGAAGTAAGCCAAACCGACACGTAAACCCGACCATGAAGCGACGTATGCGAAGCCCAGGGCGGTCACTGCGATACGGCAAACGCCCGTCCTGATGTCACGGCCCCGGCTTCAGGGAAAGGGATCCTGGAGTTTCTGGCTTCGCACTGAGAACGTCCACCGGCAAACCGTCGGTCACCAAACGCCTCTCGACGTCCCTCAGCCCAGCTTCACGACACCGCGGCCCGAACGGCAAGAACCTCGCCGT
>JAGQPT010000053.1 GCA_020426575.1 Planctomycetales bacterium | reverse complement strand
CGCGGCAAGCCCAGCGGAGAAACAGTGAGAAACCTTGATTATTGTTCAGCCGACACGCACGTTCAACCGGCCTTGCCGCGCATCGCTTGTTCCACGATGGCCAACTCCTCCATCGTGTTGATGCTCAGGGCCTCGGTCGGCTTTAGTACCTTCAGTGCCTGCACGCTGCGCCCGCTCTCCAGCAGGATCGCCGGACAGTCCGTGATGTAATACTCCCGTTGTACATTGTCGGTCGTGAGCCGATCGAGCGCGAAAAACAGGTCGCGGTTGTTGAACACGTAGCAGCTCAAGTTGACTTCGGTGATGCGGCGCTGTTCGTCACTGGCGTCCTTTTCCTCGACGATCGCGGCGAAGTTGCCAGCCGCGTCACGGACCACCCGGCCCAGGCCCGTTGGATCGTCTTTGTCGGCCGTGCCCAACAGACAAGCAGGTGTTGATCGGTCGAACTCGTCCAGCAGGGCGGCGAGCGAGTCGGCCCGCATCATCGGCGAGTCCCCCGCCACAACGCAAACCGGTCCATCGTGCCCGACCAACGCCTCGCGGCACATCATCACGGCGTGACCCGTACCGAGTTGCTCGGTCTGGTCGGCGAATTCGACCCCCGCGCGACCGGCAAGTTCGTCACGCACCAGTTCGGCGCGATACCCTACGACGACCACCATGCGGCTCACTCCGGCCGCTGTGAGCGCGTCGAGCACGTAATGTATCATCGGCCGACCAACCACCGGCACCAGCACTTTCGGCAAATCGGACTTCATCCGCGTGCCCTTGCCGGCCGCCATCACGACAGCCACCCGTTCGGCCATGATCAATTCATCCTCGTGCAGCGCAGGGAAATCGAAACGAGCCCCACCAACATTCAGGTCCACCCCAACGTCAGAGGCCGTACCACGTTAGCCGGTTCATGGACGGCGTACTGGAGGTGATGGCACTGCCAACTGCCCGCAAGCGCGCCATCCTGCCAGGAAACGCGCGGCGACACCAGTGGCCACGGACCGGGCGGCGATGCCGCGGCACACCGTCCCGTCGGCCCTAAAGTATCACAGTCACGCATCGTCCTGTAACGCTGAATTGCGAGAAAAAAGCCGCGACAGGGCCAGCATTTCCGGCTCGATGGCGTCGTTGACAGTACCGGGGGGCGGCCTACAATGAGCGGTTTCCCTAAAAGCCCGTGGGAGAACAGCGACGTTGAGTAGCACGCTGGTCGAAACACGCTTGAGCGCCGTCGCGGCAGGGGAACGCCCCGTGGAAGAAGCGATCCAGAAAGCCGACGTTCTCATCGAAGCTTTGCGCTGGATCCGCCAGTTCCGCGACAAAGTGACGGTGATCAAACTCGGCGGCAGCGTGATGGAAGATCCCAACGCGCTGCGGCACCTGTTGGTGGACATCGTCTTCATGGAGACGGTCGGCATGAGACCGATCGTCGTGCACGGCGCCGGCGCCGCGATCAGTCGGGCGATGGCCGACGCCGGCATCGAGCCGCGCTTCATCCACGGCCGCCGCTACACTGACGCCGCCACGCTCGACATCGTTGCCGACGTGCTGGCCGGCCAGGTCAATGACGACATCGTCCGCAAGATCGAAGAACTCGGCGGCCGCGCCGCGCCGCTCACGTTCCGCACCACACCGGTGCTCTACGGTGAAAAACTCCAGCTCAATGACGACGACGGTCTGCCGATCGATCTCGGCTACGTCGGCCACGTCACCCGCGTCGACCGTACCACGCTCGACAACCTTTGCTACGCGGGCATCGTGCCGGTGATCCCGTCGATGTGCTGGACCGAGGACAAGCAACAGCGACTGAACGTCAACGCCGACACGGCCGCCACGGCGGTTGCCCAGGCCGTCGGCGCCGAGAAGCTCGTTTTTTTGAGCGACGTCAACGGCGTGCGCACTGACAAAGACGATCCCGGTTCGTTGATTCATTCGCTGGACCGAGAAGAGGGGCGCCGCCTGATCGCCGAGGGGGTGATCGGCGCCGGCATGATCCCCAAAGTCGAGGCCTGCCTGGAAACGCTCGATCGCGGCGTCCGCAAGGTGCACATCATCGATGGCCGGATCCGCCACTCGCTGCTGCTGGAAGTGTACACCAGCCAAGGGGTGGGAACCGAAATCATCCGGCGCGACTGAGCCGCCTGTGAACCGGCGCCGGAGGCGCCGCCGATCAGACGACTGAACCCAGGGACGATCATCCCCGTCGAACTGTTGTCGTCCTGCCGCCGCGCGGGGCGACGATCAGTTCCGACGCGGCTCCTGACGATCAACCGCCGCCAGAACGCGTTCTCAACGCCGGCGCCGGTCGTATCGAGCCCACATTTCAACGGAGGTGCCAGCAATGGCCACACAACAAGTGCAATCGTCGGCCGACACCATTGCCACGTTCGAAAAATACGTCGTCCCCAACTATCGCCGCTACCCGGTCTGCCTGGTTCGTGGCGAAGGCTCCTGGGTGTGGGACGCCGAGGGCACTCGGTACCTCGACCTCTTTCCCGGCTGGGGCTGCAATCTGCTCGGCCACTGTCCCCCCAAGGTCGTCGCCGCGATTCAGGAGCAGGTGGCCACGCTCATCCACGTTCCCAACACCTGGTACATCGAGTCGCAAGGTGCCTGGGCCCAAGCGCTCAGCGAACGCAGCTTCGGCGGCCAGGCCTTCTTCTGCAACTCCGGCACCGAGGCCAACGAAGCGGCCATCAAACTGGCCCGACTCCACACGCCGCCCAGTCGCTATAAGATCATCACCTTCGAAGGCGGCTTCCACGGCCGCACGCTCGGCTCCACCGCCGCCACGGCCCAGCCCAAGTACCACGAAGGGCTCGGCCCGCTGGTCGCCGGATTTGTCTACGCCCCGTTTGGTGATCTCGCAGCGGTCGAGCGGCTGATCGACGATGAGACCGCCGCCATCATGGTCGAACCGATTCAGGGCGAGGGCGGCATCCGCATCCCGCCCGAGGGATTCCTTCAGGGTCTCCGCAAACTCGCCGACGAGCACGACCTGCTGCTGATCTTCGATGAAGTACAGTCCGGTTTCGGCCGCACTGGCAAGTGGTTTGCCTATCAACACTACGGCGTGCAGCCCGACGTGATGACGCTGGCCAAGGCCGTGTGCGGCGGCGTCGCCGGTGCGGCGATGCTGACGACCGCCGAGATCGCGCCGAGCCTGCGCCCGGGCATGCACGCGGCGACATTCGGCGGCAATCCGCTGGCCGCCCGCGCCGGCCTGGCATCGATCGCCACGATCGACGAAGAAGATCTGCTCAGCCATGCCACGCAGATGAGCGATCGATTCGCCCAGCACCTGACGACGCTGCAGCAGGAGTGCGACCTGATCGAGGACGTCCGCATCCTCGGCATGATGATCGGCATTGAACTGTCGATCGACGGCACCGACGTCGTCAGCCAGTGCATGCAGCGCAACCTGCTCATCAACTGCACGCAGGGCAACGTGATCCGGCTGCTGCCGGCGATGAACATCACGGCCGCCGAAGTCGACGAAGGGTGCGCCATCCTCGCCGACGTACTGAAACAACTGTCCGCCTGACCGCGAAACGATCGCGGCGTCAGGCTCGCGCGACGGCGCCGCATCAGCGACGCCGCATCAGAGCCACCGCGGCGGGACAACTGACGAGAGTTCACCCTGGGGTCCCCGAGAGAGTCCATCATGCAACGACTGGTCACGCTCGCCGATTTGTCGACAGCCGACGTCGAACGCATATTCGCCGTCACCAAAGATCTCAAGTCCAAACACGCCGTGGGACTGCGCGAGCCGATCCTGCCAGGTCGGGTGATGGCACTGCTGTTCGAAAAGCCGTCGCTGCGGACCCGCGTGAGCTTCGAGGCCGCGATGGCCCACCTCGGCGGCAGCAGCCTGTTCCTGGGTGCCGACGTCGGTTTCGGCTCGCGCGAGTCGGTAGAGGACTTCTCGCGCGTGCTTAGCGAATTCGTCGACGTCGTGGTGATGCGAACACACGCGCACGACACCGTCGTGCAGCTTGCCGAACATTGCAGCTGCGCGGTCATCAACGGCCTCACTGATCTGGCGCACCCTTGTCAGGCGCTCGCCGACCTTTACACGCTCCGCGAAACGTTCGGCGACCTGAAAGGCCGAACGCTCGCCTACGTCGGCGACGGCAACAACGTGGCCCGCAGCCTTGCGACCGGCTGTGCGATGCTGGGCGTTCGCTTCGTGCTGGCGGCTCCCCCGGCCTATCAGTTCGACGATGCGTTCCTGGGTCGACTCGCCAAGCAGGTGCCGGGCCGTGACGTTTCCATGACCGACGACCCGGCGACTGCGGTCGCCGACGCGATGGCCGTCTACACTGACGTTTGGGCGAGCATGGGACAGGAAGCCGAGACCGAGAAGCGTCGCCGCGATTTTGCTGACTACCAGGTCAACGCGAAGTTGATGTCGGCCGCTCCGGACGACGCGGTGTTCATGCACTGCCTGCCGGCGCATCGCGGCGACGAGGTCACCAGCGAAGTGATCGACGCGCCCAACAGCGTCGTCGTCGCCCAGGCCGGCAATCGCATGCACGTGCAAAAAGGCATTCTCACCTGCATGTTGGGTACCCACGCCTGAGTTTCTGGAGGACCGCCCGGCGGTCGCATTCATGCCCCGCAAGACGCCCAAAGACCGCTCCGCTGACGCGCTGCGGCCGGTGAAGATCACCCGTCGCTACACGCGCTCCTGCCCCGGCAGCGTGCTCTATCAGTGCGGCCGCACGACGGTATTGTGTACGGCCAGTGTGGACGATTCGGTGCCCCCCTGGATGAACCGCAACGCTGAGCGCGGCTGGGTCACGGCCGAATACAACATGCTCCCCGGCAGCACGAACCCCCGCAAGCGCCGCGACCGCAGCGGCAAGGTCGACGGCCGTACCAGCGAGATCCAGCGGCTCGTCGGCCGCAGTCTGCGGGCCGTCGCCGATCTCGCGGCCTTGGGGCCGCGCACCGTCACGGTCGACTGCGACGTGCTCGAGGCAGACGGCGGCACGCGCACGGCCAGCATCACCGGTGCCTTGATCGCGCTGGTCGACGCGCTGGGCACAATTCCCGATCTCGATGCGCCGCCACTGGTCGACACCGTGGCGGCCGTGAGCGTCGGCATCGTCGACGGCCAACCAGTGCTCGACCTCGACTACGAGCAAGACGTGGCGGCCGCGGTGGACATGAACGTCGTAATGACCGGCGAGGGACGCTTCGTCGAAGTCCAGGGCACCGGCGAAGAAGCCACCTTCACGGACCGCCAACTCAGCGCCATGCTCAAGCTGGCTCGCGGCGGGATCGCCGAACTAGTCGCCATCCAGCGCGAAGCGCTCGGCCGCGACTGGCCTTTCCAGTAACGCGCTGCTCGACAAGCAGGGCAATTCTTCCAGGTTCCTCGCGCTTGGTTGGCGCCGATGTCGTTCACTCGGTCGGTGTTCGCAGCAAGGACACCGACACCAACGCCCTTCGCGGACTCAGGCCGTGCCACGCGACCCGGTCCTGGGAAGTCATCAAACGGGGGCGTGATCACGCCGAACGGCGACGCGGTCTCGGCTTCGGCGCGTCGTCCTCGGCCGCCTCTTCCTCATAGTCGTCTTCGTACTCGTCTTCTTCGGCTGCCTCTTCTTCCTCGTCGTACTCGTCGTCTTCGTATTCGCCCTCTTCATCTGTCTCGTCTTCGTCCGACGTGTCATCCCCGGCGCCTTCTTCGTCGTCGTACTCGTCTTCTTCGTAGTCCTCTTCCTCGTACTCTTCGTCCTCGTATTCGTCCTCTTCGTACTCCTCTTCCTCCTCGCCGTCCTCTTCGTACTCGTCGTCCGCCACGTCATCGTCGGCCGTGTCGTCCAGTTCGTCCGACTCGTCGTCGCCCTCGTCTTCCCAGAGGTCTTCTTCCTCGTCGGCATATTCCTCGTCGGTATATGCGTCGTCGTCCAAGGACGCGTCGTCCGAGTCGGTTTCATCTTCCGCTTCGTCCGCTTCCTCCTTCCAGGGAGGTTTGCCGCGGGAGGCGCGGGAGGGACTCGGCACAGCGGGTTTCGCGCTGCGCGGCGGCGGACTGCTGGAAACGGTCAGCGCCGGAGTCGCCGCCGGGACTTCTTCGCCCGACCGCATCGCCGCCCACTGTTCGGCCGTCACCATGACCTCGCGGGCCTGCGAGCCGGCGTACTCACCCACCACGCCGTCTTCGGCCATGTAATCGATCAGCCGTGCCGCTCGGCCGTAGCCGATGCCCAACGCCCGCTGCAGCAGCGAGACACTGCCGCGGCCTTCGCCGATCACCACCTCGACGGCCGAATCGTACAGCTCGTCGTTGCGCCGTGCCGTGGCGGCGCCGTCGCCCTGCGCACCGGCGGCGGGCAACTGCACCAGTTCCTTGGCAAATTGTGGTTCGGTCGTGCCGACCGCTGCCACCACGGCGTTGATCTCGTCGTCGGTGACGTACGCCCCCTGGCCACGCAACAACGTGCTCGTCCCCGGCCAGAGGAACAACATGTCGCCGTTGCCCAGCAGCTTGTCGGCTCCCATCTCGTCCAACACCACGCGGCTGTCCGTGCGGCTGGCGACCTGGAAGGAAATCCGCGCCGGCAGGTTCGACTTGATCAACCCCGTGATCACGTCGACCGTCGGCTTTTGCGTGGCCAACACGAGGTGGATACCGACGGCCCGACTCTTCTGCGCCAGCCGGATGATGTGCGTCTCGACCTCCTTGGCCGCCGTCATCATCAAGTCGGCCATCTCGTCCGCGACGATCACGATCGACGGCAGTTGCAACGGGATCGAGGCGGCTTCCTCTTCGGTCTCCGGCTGCAGCCGCTTCATCAACTCTTCCTCGCCGAGTTGATTGTAACCCGCCAGGTTGCGCACTCCCGCCCGCGCCAGCAACGCGTAACGTTCGTCCATCTTCTCGACGGCCCAGCCCAGGATCGCCTCGGCCTTCTTCATGTCCGTCACGACCGGATGCATCAGGTGCGGCAGCCGCATGTATGGACTCAGCTCGACCATCTTCGGGTCGATCAACAGCATCTTCACTTCGTCAGGCCGACGCGTCATCAACAGGCTCATGATGATCGTGTTCAGGCAAACGCTTTTGCCCGTGCCGGTGCGTCCGGCGATCAACAAGTGGGGTAGCGACGCCAGGTCGGCGACCATCGGATTGCCGGCCACGTCCTTGCCGAAGAACAGTGGCAGCCGCATCCGCTTCGCCTTGCCGTTCGTCTTTTCGATCACCTCGCGCAGGCGGACCAGGTGACGCTCGGCATTGGGCACCTCGACACCAACGGTGTTCTTGCCGGGAATCGGCGCCACGATCCGCACGCTGGGCACGCGCAGCGCGATCGCCAAATCGTCGGCAAGTCCCGTGATCTTGCTGAGCCGCAGCCCCGCCTCCAGCTCGACCTCGAACTGGGCGATCACCGGGCCGGTCTCGATCTCGACCACTTTCACATTGAAGCCGAAGTCGGAGAACGTCCGTTCGAGAATCTTCGCCTTGCGGCGGATGTCGCGCTCCTGCGCTTCGAGGCTGACCGACTCGGCCGGCAACAACATTTCGGTGCTGGGCACTTCGTAGTCGCCGGGGTCTTCCTCGCGGCTGGCCGCTTCGAGTTCCTCGATCACCGCCTCGGTCTCTTCGTTGCGCTTGGGCGCCTTGATCCGCAGTGCCGAGGCGAGCCGCGCCGCGACGGTCGGCGGCTTCTCGGCGGCGACGGGTTCCTCCGCCACCTCGCTGGGAGCCTCGGCCGCTTCGTCGTCTTCTTCCTCGTCCTCCTCGTCCTCCTCGTCTTCTTCCTCGTAGTCGTACTCTTCGTCTTCGTCCTCTTCCTCTTCGTCCTCGTCCCACTCATCGTCGGCGGTCGCGTCTACGCGGCGGCCAGCGATGCGGATCGTCGGACCGTCGCTCGCCGGCGCCGGCTGGGCAGCCGACGCCTTGCGCGAGCGTGTGAAAATGCTCGCCACCACACCGCCCAGCGAGGAGACTAGCCAGGCAACGAGTTTGACGAGCGTGTAATCGGTCGCCAGCAGCAAACCACTGGCGATCAGGCTGATGATGAGAATCGTGGCGCCTGTCGTGGCGACGTGATGGTGTAACACCCCCCAACCGAGCGCGCCGAGATATCCTCCCGCGCCGATCACCGGCCCCGGCGACCAGCCGCCGGCCGCCATCGCGGCGAGTGTCGACACACCCACGAGCGAGAGCATCCAACCGGTGGCCCGTAGCGGCACGTCCGTGATCGCGCCGTGCCGAAAGATCGAAGCATCGACGATGACCAGCGAGACGAGCAGGTAGTAGGCGCCCAGCCCGAACAGTTGGAACATGCCGTGTGCCGCCAGGGCGCCCGCCGGCCCACAGGCGTTGTGCGGCCGATCGGGTTGCGGATAGACGAGCGCAGCGGGCGGATCTTCCGGCGCGTACGTCAGCAGCGACACGCCGAGAAACAGCGTGACCACCAGCAGGCCCAGCGCGATCAGATCGACCTTGAGAGTGCGGTCTTCAAACATATGTGAGCAAGACGAATCCTGGGGTGCAGCCGACACGCAAATCAAGCGCAGCGGCGACCAACCCTTGGGCGCGTCCTTGCCCAACGTACCGATCCGGTGGCATCAGGTATCATCGACTCATCGTAGCGCCAAACCCCAGCGACACAAAATCCGCCGGAGGCGATTACCTTGCCCTGAGAATGCCGACATCACGCACCATTGTTTCAACCGATGGAAACGCACCGTGCTCGGTATCAGCAGTAGCGATCAGCGAACACGTGACGTACCAGATGAATCGATTCTGAGGAATAAGCACGTCAGCGCCGGCTGCGCGTTACCAATCGCTGAGAAACTCGAGACGGTCGTTCATCGCCTCGGCGTCGAGCGATTCGGCCAGACGCACCAGACGCCGCAATAAATCGCCCGGTTTGCGCTGTGTTGAAACCACCACCCCGGCGTGATGCCGACCCAACGTGAGCCAACGTGCGCGAAGTTTTGCGAAATCCGCGGCGTTGAATGAGACCAGGGTGCGTTCCTGGTTGGCCGCCCACTCGAGTTGAGACTCATCCGACGCGCCGAGTCGTCCCGATTCGGGTGTCGATAACGCGTCGATCCCTTCGGCGCGAAGCGCCAGCGCTGTCGAACCGTAATTGTCTTCGTCCGTAAAGAACCGGACGTTGCCCATCAGCTTGATCCGTCACGGCTGCTTTGCTGCTTCGTGTGTTGTCGCTTGACATCCTCTTCATCGTCAGCCGCAATGGCGGATTCGATTTCTTCGAGGTGGTCGTAGGCGAAGGCCAGCGCGTCGTGCACGTCGGCGGGCTTGAGGGGCGCATACTGCTGCACGATCTCTTCGACCGTCATACCCTGCCGATAGCAACCGAGAATCGTGGCAACGCGGATGCGCGTGCCCACAACGACGGGCTGCCCACCGCAGCGCGACGGATCCGCTTCAATGTTACGCTGGTCCAGCTTGGTCATGGGCGGCTTCCCCGGTCTCGTCTACGTTCGACGGGCTTCGCACGTCAACAGGCAACACGCTTGAATTCTATCACACAATCGTCGACTCCGGCACTCCCGGCAGGCGCCCTCACCTGCCGCCGCCCCCCTCGGATGACGCCGCGTCAACACTTGTTCTCAGGCCAGCGGGGCGCCGGACGGCAGGCAGCGCATCGTTTCACGTGAAACAATTGGTCCGCCAGAAACCATTGGTCCATCGCTGGGCGCGCCAAGTGTTTCACGTGAAACATCCGGCGTGCCGCATCGACTACGCGACCACTTCCTTGATCCGTGCGGTCGTCACCGGTTCGATGATGCCGCGTTCGCAGATCAGCGCGCGAATGAGCCGAGCCGGCGTGACGTCGAAGGCCGGGTTGTAAACCGCCACGCCTTCCGGCGCCGTCTGGCGGCCGAAGCCGCGCGTGATTTCCTCGGCGGCGCGTTGTTCGATCGGTATCTCGTCACCGCTGGCCAACGACAGGTCGAACGTCGACGTCGGCGCCGCCACGTAGAACGGCACGTCGTGCGCTGCGGCGGCCAGCGCCACCGAGTACGTGCCGATCTTGTTCGCCGCGTCGCCGTTGGCCGCGATGCGATCAGCGCCGGTGACGACCGCCTGCACTCGGCCTTCCCGCATCACCTGGGCGGCGGCCGAGTCGCAAATCACGGTGACGTCGATGCCGCGCCGCTGCAGTTCCCACGACGTCAGCCGGGCACCCTGCAACAACGGCCGGGTTTCGTCGGCGTAAATATGCAACGTCTTGCCCGCTTCCTGCGCGGCGTAAAACACCGCCAGCGCCGTGCCGTAGTCGGCCGTCGCCAGACCGCCGGCATTGCAGTGCGTGAGCACGCCTTGTCCGTCGGCCAATAGCGCCGCGCCGTGTCGCCCGATCGCCCGACACATCTGGCGGTCCTCGGCGTCGATCGCGCGTGCCTCGTCGAGCAGTCGCTGGCGCACTTCCTCGACGGACGTGTCGGCCGGTAGCGACACGGCAACTTCGCGCATTCGCTGCAGCGCCCAAAACAGATTGACGGCCGTCGGACGGGTGGCAGCCAGGGCGTCGATGACCGCCTCGAGCCGCGCATCAAGCGCAGTGCGATCGTCGCCCGCGCCGTTTTGCAGCCCGACGCAAACGCCGTAGGCCGCCGCCACACCGATCGCCGGAGCGCCACGCACGCGCAACATGCGGATCGCCTCGCACACCGCGTCGAGATCACGACAGTTGATCTCACGATACTCGGTCGGCAGCAGCGTCTGATCGATCAACCAGAGCCGCCCGTCGATGTCCCCCTCCCAGCGGAGCGTCGAGAAGTCGGTCGTCGTCGGTCCGGTCGCGGTCATCGTCATCTCACCTGGCTCCGTCTTGAGTAGGTCGTCCGTTACATATCAAGCGTGTTTTTTCACGCCGCAAAGCGATCGTCAAACGGCAGGTCAAACGTGTCGGCAACGGCGCGGTTCGTCACCGCACCGGCGTGCACGTTCACCGCCCGAGCGATCGGCGGCAGGTCTCTTGCCGCGGCGGCAATTCCGCGGTTGGCGATCTCCAGGGCCCACGGCAAAGTGACGTTGCAGAGCGCGTAGGTGCTCGTACGTCCCACGGCACCGGGCATGTTCGTGACGCAGTAGTGCACGATCGAATCGACGACGAAGGTCGGCTCGCTGTGCGTCGTCGGTCGACTCGTGGCGAAACATCCACCCTGGTCGATCGCCACGTCGACCATCACGGCACCGGGCTTCATCGTCGGCAGGTCGTTGGGCTCGATCAACTGCGGCGCCCGCGCACCCGGGATCAACACCGAGCCGATCACCAGGTCGGCCAGCCGCAGCTCTTCACGGATCGTGTGTCGATCGCTGTACAGCGTGTCGACGTTCTGCGGCATCACGTCGTCGAGGTAGCGAAGACGGTCCATGTTCACATCGAGCAGACTAACGTGAGCGCCGAAACCGGCGGCTACCTTGGCGGCGTTTGAACCGACGACACCGCCGCCGAGTATCAGTATCCGCGCGGGCGCGACACCCGGCACACCGCCGAGCAAGATCCCGCGGCCAAGCTGCGGCCGTTCC
Source organism: Planctomycetales bacterium (assembly GCA_020426575.1). Classification (GTDB taxonomy): domain Bacteria; phylum Planctomycetota; class Planctomycetia; order Pirellulales; family JAEUIK01; genus JAGQPT01. The sequence goes on along the minus strand of JAGQPT010000053.1, from coordinate 3,083 downwards.
AGGTACTTGGCGCCTTCCTGAATGCTCATGCGACCGGCGACTTCGCTCATCGGTGTGAGCAGCGGGAGTCGGCCGCGCTCGTCGCGCAGCGTCTCATAGGCGACCGCCGTCACACCGCTGGCGATCACCGCTTCGGTCAATGCCCGATCGGCGGCGAAGTGAAAGTACGTGAACACGACCTGTCCGGGGCGCAGCAGCGGCCATTCCCTGGGCAGGGGTTCTTTGACCTTGAGGATCAGTTCGGCGGTGGCGAAGACTTCCGTGGCGTCGTCGCAGAGCTCGGCGCCGTTGAGCGTGTATTCTTCATCCGGGATACCCGAACCGAGGCCGGCACCGCGCTGGACCAACACACGGTGCCCGGCCCGCACGAGTTCCTCGACACCGACGGGCAAGATGGCCACGCGGTACTCGTCGTCTTTGACCTCGGTGGGAACGCCAACAATCATCGGCTGCGGCTCCGTGGTGCGGCACCTCTCGACACGCTTCCACGTCGCGACAGGCGGCGCGTGGCAGCGGGCATTTCAACAGAGTGCCCCCATTGGTGCAATACGAAAGACTGGCCACTCCGCCGCGCAATTGCCAGCAACGGAGGAATCGACGCTCATGCGCCGTCGCGGTGTGAGGCATCTGACGATGCATCGGCCGACACGACGTCCGCTCCTGCTTCGTCGCTTGTGCCAGCCACGCTGGGGCGGCGGCCGTCGACCAGGTCGGCACTGGTGCGCTTGCGGAGGTAGAGCTTGATCGGCACTTCCGAGAACGGCAGGTGATCGCGGAAGACACCCAGTAGATAGCGCTGATAGTCGTGGCCGAACGACGTGGGATGCGAACAGAACATCACGATCGTGGGCGGCTGTGTGCTCACCTGCGTCGCGTAGTAAATCTTGGGACGGCGTCCCTGGCGGATCGGGGGCGGCGTGTGTTCGACGGCTGCCTGCACCAGTTTGTTGAGATCGGGCGTGCTGGCCCGCTCCAGCGACTGTTTGAAGAGCATCTGCGCGTGATTGAGCAGCGCCTTGACGTTCTTCCCCTGTTGACCGGTGATGAAGGCGATCGGAGCGAACCACATCGTGCGGAACGTGTCGCGGATGTAACTGGCCCAACGTTCAGTCGGCATTTCACCCGCCATCAGGTCCCACTTGTTGACGACGAATATGCAGGGTTTGTACTGCTGCGAAATGTACGTGCAGAGCTTTTTCTCGACCTTGCTGATTCGTTGCGAGGCGTCGAAGAAGAACAACACGACGTCGGCGCGGCGAATGCTCCGCTCCGCGCGATGCGTGCTGTAAAAGGCCACGTCCGAGTTGATCGCCCGCGTGCGGGTGAGGCCCGGCGTGTCGATCGCCGTGAAGCGCTTGCCATCGAGTTCGAAACGCACGTCGACGCTGTCGCGGGTCGTGCCCGGCACTTCGCTGACGATCATCCGTTCGGCGCGGGCCAGGGTGTTGACGAAAGTGCTCTTGCCGGTGTTGCGACGGCCGACGATCGCCACCTTCATCACCGGCTCGACGAACGATTGCTCCTGCTGCTCTTCGGGGGGAGGCAAGCGATGCAGTATCTCGCGCAACAGTTCGTCGCGATTGCGGTTGGCTTTGGTGCTCACCGGCACGATCGTGCCGCGGCCGAGTCGATAGAACTCGTTGGCGTTGTTGTCCTGCGAGCTGCCGTCGGACTTGTTGGCCACGCAGAGCACCGGCACCCGCACGTAGCTGAGGCGGCGAGAGACGTCTTGATCGAACGTGGTGAGTCCATCGATCGTGTCGACGACGAAGAGGATCAGCGAGGCCGAGTCGACGGCCGTTTCGATCTGCTCCTCGATGCGCGAAGTGAGGTTGTCGGGGTCCTCGAACCCCATCCCCCCCGTATCAATCAACTCGAAGTAGCGCCCTTCGTGACACATCAGGTAGGAGACGCGATCGCGAGTGACGCCGGCCGTACCGTCGGTGATGGCGATGCGCTTCTGTGCGAGCCAATTGAAGAGGCTCGACTTGCCGACGTTGGGTCGGCCGACGATAACGACTTGAGGAACGGACATTGTGATTGGGGGCGACTAAGCGAAACAACCTCGCGGCGGTCCAACGGCGCTTGGCACGGACCGACGACTTCGGCTCACCGGTTGGCGAGCTGGCAGGTGTGATTACCGCTCCTCATCATAGTTCGCCTCGGCCCACGACACCAGCACAGCCGGCGGCTGCGGCGCGATCAGCGGCAAATGCAAGCGAAGGTCCGGACGCTGCAACGGGTGACTTGGCGCCACGGGCCAGGCGCGGAGAATACGTTTGCAGCAAAAGTCAGGCGAGGTGTGCAGGATATTGCGTGCTCGACACGCTGCTCGTGCGAGCCGCAAGTGAGGTAAGTACCACCCCAAGTTCGATTTTCGGGGAGTCCAGCGAGATGTCAGACAGCCGTCACCGGCTCGACGTGGTGCTGCGACAGCGGCTCGAGTCGCTCGCCGAAGCCGGCGTCACCCATTTGCCGCGGGTTGCCGCGATCGCCACGTCCACCTCGGCGGCGGCCTCCCAAGAGTCGGCGCAGGCGACGGCCCGTCCAGCACCCACCCGTCCGGCGACCAGCAATCCAGCAGCCGACGACGTGACAAGTGTTGCCGCGAGAAGCGCGGGAGGAGCACCGGTTGACATCGCTGGGCCACCGCCGATGGAGGCGGCTCCGGCGGCGCGACTCGACCGCCCGTCGGTCGCAACACCTGTCCAGGCGACGACCGCTGAAGGAACGAACGATATGGCCCGAATGAATCGCGCGAACAAACTGGCTGCGCTGGACGTGATCCGCCAGGAGGTCGCCCAGTGCACCCGCTGCCGTGAGTTGGCGTCGACGCGGACGCAGACCGTTTTCGGCGTGGGTAATCCACACGCCCGGCTCTGCTTCCTCGGCGAAGCCCCCGGTGCGGACGAAGACAGCCAGGGCGAGCCGTTCGTCGGTCGTGCCGGTCAACTGCTCAACCGCATCATCGAGGCCTGCACGCTCAAGCGTGAAGACGTCTATATCCTGAACGTGCTGAAGTGTCGTCCGCCGGGGAACCGCAACCCTACGCCCGAGGAAGCCGCCAACTGCTGGGATTATCT
>JAGQPT010000052.1 GCA_020426575.1 Planctomycetales bacterium | reverse complement strand
ACCATGCGCGTTCGTCAGCGAAGCAACCCGGCCCGAGGCGTTGGAGAGGGTTGGTCCGGCTGACGATTAATTGGGCTGGGGGTGGTTCGTCGGGTCGGCTGGTTTGGTCTCTCGGTTACGTGTTTGACTGGGATACGCGCCGGGCGCTTATTTGCGCTGCGAGCGGTGATACGGCAGCGCGCGCTATGCGTCGACGGCAATGATCTCGCACTTGCGCGACGGCAGGTCAACGATAGCGATCGATTTGGTACGGGCGCGGTGCAGCGCGCCGGGGTTGAGCACCACCGTGTCGGCGATCATCAGTTCGCGAGCCACGTGCGTGTGGCCGTGACAGACCATCTTCCACTTCCCCGACATGATCTCCTCGTCGAGGCGATTCAGGTCATCGCCGTGCAGGAATGCAACGGGTTGTTGTTCGAGCACCAGCGAGCCGAACCCACCGTGGCACGTCTTGCCCGCCTTCGTGATGGCGTCGGCCAACGAGGCGCCATCGTCGACGTTGCCAAAAACAAAGTGCGTCGGCCAGTCGGTAAAACAGGCCACGACGTCAGCCGAACCGACGTCGCCGCAATGGATCACCAATTCCGGATCGAACGACCGCAGCAGGTTGACCGCCGCGCGCGTGGTGCTCATGTTGCCGTGGGTGTCACTGACGACGCCGATGATCATGACGGTCGGGGCCTCGGCCGATGGTTATGGGGACGTAAAGCGCGTGGGACGCAGTGGCACTCGGGACGCGTGTGCGTGACGCCATGAGGCGTTCCGGGGCGGCCGCACAGGGGGGATCTTGCGTTGTGTCACCGCGCGGGTGGCGGTTAAATATAGCGCGGTCTACCCTCGCTACGTTTGGCCCCGCGAGTAGACTGGTTTAACACACGACTGGCCTAATTCCCCAACTGGTCCTGCGAAACGACGAATCGGTTCCGCCTATGTTGTCGGACAATCTACTCGAATGGCTGGCCGTCGGCGTGCCGTTGCTTTGGGTGTTGAGTATCATCGCGGCCCTGGCGTGGGAATACGGCAAGACGCGCTACACGCTCCCACAGTTTCCCATTTGGGTCGTGTATCTGTTCTACACCCGAATCGTCTGGCGGGCGAGGGTGATCGGCGGCTTCCACGTGCCAGAGAACGAGGGTGCTATCATCGTCTCGAACCACGTCAGTTCGATCGACCCGCTGTTTATCCAGCTCACGACCAACCGGGTTGTTCGCTGGATGGTGGCGCGGGAATACAGCCAGGATCCGATGCTGAAGTGGATTTTCGACATCCTTGGTTCGATCACGGTTAACCGTGGCGGCGTCGACGCGGCGGCGACCAAGCGGGCGCTGCGGCTCGCGCAACAAGGAGAAAAGGTGGGGCTGTTTCCCGAGGGCAGGATCAACGTGACGGATGACCTGCTGCTGCCGGGGCGTCCCGGCGTGGCGATGATCGCGTTGCGGGCACGCGTGCCAGTGATCCCTTGCTTCGTGTTCGACGCCCCTTACGACGGCACACCACTGGGTTGCTTTCTCATGGCGGCCCACACGACCGTGGTGATTGGCGAACCGATCGACCTCTCGGCATTTTATGGTCGCGAAGGGGACCGAGAAGCGCTCGTCGAAGTCACCAAGATCGTGCTCACGGAGATCGCCAGGCTTTCCGGTCAGACCGGCTACGTGCCGAAAATCGCCGGTCGACGTTGGAATCCCTGGTTGAAAGCAACGGGGTAGAAGGGCGAGAGGGCTGAACGCGCTCGGACGATGGCGGGGAGGTTCACGGCTGCGTACAATGCGGGCTGCCCGCAGTGAATTCATCTTTGCCCCCGAGGAGCCCTACGGTGATGCGAACGCTTGTTTCGTCGACGATTTGCGTGTTGGGATTGTTGTGCGTTGTCGCGGCTGGCCGGGCCGACGACGGTTTTCGCCCGTTGTTCGACGGTAAAACGCTCGACGGCTGGGACGGTGACGCCGAACTTTGGAGCGTCGAAGACGGCACGATCGTCGGCACGACCGACGAGAAAAAACTCGACCACAATTCGTTCTTGAACACGACCGACACGTTCGACAACTTCGTGTTGCGGTTGAAATTCAAGTTGCGCAACCACAACTCGGGCGTGCAGTTTCGTAGCAAGTTGTACGACGATCACGTCGTCAAGGGTTACCAGGCTGACATCGCCGATGAGCGCTACATGGGCATCCTCTACGAAGAGGGGGGCCGCGGTATCCTCGCCGATGTCGATCCCGAGCAGGTTGCCCCGCACTTCAAACCCGATGAGTGGAACGAGTACGTGATTACGGCCGACGGCGGTCACATCACTGAGCAACTCAACGGCTACACCACGGTCGACTACACCGAAACCAGTGACGAGGGGGCCAAGGACGGCATCATCGCGCTGCAGTTGCACGTCGGCCCCAAGATGCGGATCTGGTTCAAGGACGTCGAGATCAAAGAACTCGACTGAGTGGCGGACAAACCGGTTCCCTCGTCCGGTCGTGGGAGGAGGGAACCGTCGATTTTGGCGTGGGATTTGCGGGACGACTCCAGGCAGTCACGCGTCCGGTGCCGGTGCGTTCTTTGACATTGCCTCAGTGGCCGATGTGTCAGATGCCGACGTGTCAGTGGCCGATGTGTCAGTGGCCGACGCGTCGACGGCCAGCAGCGACGCCAACTCGGCGGTCATCGCTCGCAGTTGTTTCTCGACCGATGTCACGTCGCCAGCGTGGGCCAGCACCGTGAGCACTGGCGCTCCTCGAGGAATCGGCGTACCCACGTGGGGAATGTCGGCAACCGCCGGCCACCCTGCTGCGGTGTCGGCCGAGATCGCGTTGAGCCGTTCAATGCGTGCTGAAAGCGCGCGGGTCGTTACCACGTCGCCGGGGGCGAACATGATCGCTTTGCCGACGCACGCGACTGATTCGGGCGACGTCTTTGTAGTTTTCGGCGTCTTTTTTGGTACGTCGATCGAGTCCGACAGCTTGCCGTCGCGGCAGGCTCGGATGTGGGCGTCGATGGCCCGCAGTCCCGTGAGACGTTCAATCGTTTCGACCGACGCAGTGTAGCGCGGGTTGACCTCGATCGGCCAGACGATTTTGGTGTCAGTCGTGTCGTTCGCTGTGACGATGGCGTCGACACCGAACAGTCCGACGAGGTCGAACTGTGAGACGAGCGTGTCTCCGATCACCTGAAACTGTGCCGCGGTAGTGTCTGCCTGCGGCCGAGTGGCGAGCGATCCCACGTAGCGAAAGCCGCTCGAGCCGGCCCACGCCGCGCCGATCAACTGACGGGAGGCACCCAGCATCCGACATTGCCCTGCCGCGGCGACGAAGATGGCGCTGCACGGTATGCCCGCAACGTATTGCTGTAGATACGCCCCGGGCGGTGGGGTGTGCCGATCGGCCAACGGCCAGCGGTGGACGCCACTGCCCCCGCTGCTATGCGGTGATTTAAGTAGCCAGGGCCCGTTGATCGAGGGCGAACTATCCAGCGCGCGCACCGCCGGTGATGCGACGCCGGCCCGGGAAAAAGTTTGCTGAAGCATCCAGGGATCGCGAACCCGGCGGACGACGTCGGCGGCGTTGCCCCACAGGGGAGCCAACTCGGCCAGACGTTCGATCAGGTCCGGATGGCATTCGAGCGCCCCGGTGTACATCCAGGGCAGTGCGTGATTTGCGCTGGTAACGACGCAGGCCAGCAGTTCGGCCAGCTCTTCGGGATAGCGGCTGGCGATGTAAGTGGGGGACGCGTCGCAGAGATCGACGTCGCCGAAGCGGTCGATGGCAAGGGGGGCCAGTCCGGCGCGGCGCGCCGACGCGGCGGCGGCGCGGACGCTCGCCCCCACGATGACCATGTCGGCATCGCTGGTATTTGCGAACGAACGCAGCGGGCCGGCGGCGACGTCGTGGTCATTGCCACGGTCGAGGTCGTCGTCATTCAAACTGCATGCACCAATAGATCGTGCCGCGTCCGGTGACGTAGGCGGCCGTCCCCACACGCGAGTAGCGACCGTTGAGTATGTTGGCGCGATGGCCGGGCGAGTTCATCCAATCGCGGACCGCCTCGCTGGCGTTGCGCTGACCCATGGCGATATTTTCGCCGACCGGCGCCGAAGTGTGCTGGAGGCGATTGGCGCGCGTCATCCAGGAACAATGGCGCCGGGACGACTGCATCAGGGAAAGATCGACTTCCAGGGGAGCGCGGCCGAAGTGCTCGCGCTGATCGTTGATTTTTTCGATCACCGAGGCCTCGACCACGTTGAGGGCGACCTCGCGGAGATCGACCGAATTGGCGTCGGGCAGGTTAGGGGACGACATAGCCGAGGCGACGATCGCCAGGTTCACGAGCGGGGACATCGCGGTCTCCTGTGGCAGATTGCAGAAGTTAGGGGCGTGTTGTTGAAGCAAGTGTGCGTGCTGAGTGCTGCAACGTTGCACCACGCTGTCGATCGGCCGCCCCCATTGTGTTCAAACCGGGTGACTGGGGTTAAGTTTGCCGACCAAAGTGTCGGCGTCAGGATACCGGTTGACCGGCCGCGTGCAACCGGGTCGCGGCAGCGAACGTTGGCCGATGGTGCGACAGAGCGGAAACCAGGCCGTGGCTGAGCGGCCTTTCCCGGGGGCGGCCGAGGTGGCGCGGAACGTCGGCAAGTCGGTGTGGCGGTTGCATTTGCCGGCCGGTGTGATAAGGTCATTGCCACTGCCGATCGGCCCGCAAGCGTCGATGGGTGGGCCGACGGGGACCAGAACACAATTTCCCGGTGCCGGCTGCGGACTGGCTGTAGCTAAGGTTCCGACGGGGAACAACTTACGGAGATCACAGCATGTCGATGTTCATTGGCGAGGCCCTGGCTGGGGACGGAAACGAAATTGCCCACATCGATCTTCTGATCGGAAGCAAAGACGGTCCGGTGGGAAACGCCTTTGCCAACGCGCTGGCGCGGCAAAGTGAAGGGCACACGAACCTGCTGGCCGTGCTCACACCGAACCTTGCCGTGAAGCCGGCAACGGTGATGGTGACCAAGGTAACGATCAAGGGGATGAAGCAGGCCGTGCAGATGTTTGGTCCGGCTCAGGCGGCCGTCGCCAAGGCGGTTTCTGATTCGGTCGCTGACGGCGTGATCCCCAAGGACCAGGCCGAAGACCTGGTGATTGTCTGCGGCGTGTTCATTCACCCGGAGGCGGATGACGACAAGAAGATCTATGACTACAACCACGAAGCCACGAAGATGGCGATCGCCAACGCGATGAAGAACAGCCCCTCGGCGGATGAGATGCTCGCCGGTGCGGAAAGCGCTGCCCATCCGTTCCGCGGCTTCTAGGGTTTTCGACCGAGCGAATCTCGCGGCGCGCCTGTGTTTCGTGCGCGGGCGCGCCCGCGCGTCTAAAGAAGTCACGCGCTTGAGAAAGGCATTCGGTGGACGATGGCTAAGCCAACCGTTTTGATTCAACTCGATGCCGACCCGCAGCCGAGCACATTCGACGGTGTAGTGGCCGTCGATGCCGGCGTCGCGCAGTTGTTTCGTCACGGCGGTGTGACGCCGGACGAGGTTCGCTCGCTGGTGCACGGTGCCATGTTCACGCGCGGCGCCGGTGACATGAAGCGTACGGCTATCTTCATTGGCGGCAGCGACGTAGCAGCCGGCGAGCAGTTGCTTGCCGCGGTCACGTCGAGTTTCTTTGGGCCGTTGCGCGTTTCTGTGATGCTCGACGCCAACGGTGCCAACACGACGGCCGCCGCGGCCGTGCTGGTCGCGGCACGACACGTCGGCATTGCGACGGCGGACGCTGTGGTGCTGGGGGCGACGGGACCGGTCGGACGCCGCGTGGTGCGGCTCCTGGCCGGCGCGGGTGCCCGGGTGCGAGCCGTTTCGCGCAGCGCCGAACGGGCCGCCGCCGTCGTCGAGTCGCTGGGCGACAGGTTTCCTCGGGCGGCGCTTACGGCGCACGGCGTCGAGGATCGCGACGCGCTGGCGGAGTGTCTGCGCGGAGCGAACGTGCTGGTGGCGGCAGGGGCGGCCGGCGTGGAGTTGATTGACCGCGCTACGTGGTCGGCGGCCGATCAGTTGCAGGTAGCAATCGACCTGAACGCCGTGCCACCGCTGGGAATCGAGGGCGTCGACGTCAGCGATGATGCCGAGTATCGCGACGGCAAGATTTGCTACGGCGCACTCGGCGTGGGCGGCGTGAAAATGCATATCCACAAAGCGGCCATCCGCAGGCTCTTCGAGTCCAACGACCACGTGCTCGACGCCGAGCAGATTCTCGTCCTTGGCAGCGACCTCGGGCTTTAGCCACCTGGCAATGGTCAGATGCGTGGCCCAGCGAAGGTGGGGTCGCCCCCGCCGTGTCGGTTGGAGCGCGGCCCGTTGGCGACCTATAATCGAGCGCCCCGCCTCTCGACGGCGGGTGGCTTCCTTGGCGGGCATTTCGTAGTCAACTCAGAGGAGCGTCGCGGTGCGCCTCATGGATCATTCGGTGACACGCTACGGTAGCGTCCAGGCTCGGCGTTTCTGCTTGGCGGCGGCGTGCCTGGCGATGTCGATGTGTTCGTGGATCGTGGCGGCAAGCGCGGCCGAAGACGTTGTTGCCAACGACATCGTGATCGAGCGGCTATTCGGCCCCGAGATCCCCGGCGGTATCTACAAACACCCCGCGGCGATCGAACAACTCGCCAACGGCGACTTCTACGTCGTCTACTACGGCGGCGAAGGTGAATACGACGGCGACACCAAGGTGTTTGGCTCGCGATTGAAGCGGGGCGAAACCGAGTGGTCGACGCCTCGGGTGATCGCCGACACGCCGGAGCGCGCCGAGGGCAACGGCGTCGTCTTCCAGGCGCCCGACGGCGACGTCTGGTTGTTTTACATCTGCCGCTACGGCGACACCTGGTCCGATTCACGCATCAAGTACAAGGTTTCGCACGACGGCGCCCAGACCTGGAGCGATCCTTACCTGCTGACGATGGAAAAAGGCACGATGGTGCGCAACCGCCCGATCTTGCTCTCCGACGGTGACTACCTCGTGCCGATCTATCACGAAACGGGGCACGACACCGAGATCGTTGGCACCGACACCTGCTCGTTCTTTCTCCGTTACGATCCCGAGAAGAAAGAGTGGAGCGAGTCGACGCGGATCTATTCCCGATTGGGCAACCTGCAGCCGGCCCCGGTCGAGGTCTCACCGGGGCATCTGATCTGTGTTTGTCGACGCGGCGGAGGTTACGAACCGATCGAAGACGGCTGGATGGTGCGGAGCGAATCGACCGACGGTGGCCGCACCTGGTCGCCGGGCGAGGAGACCGACATCAAGAACGCCAATGCGGCGGTCGACCTGCTCAAACTCGACAGCGGCAACATCATGTTGGTGTACAACGACAACATGAACGACCGTACGCCGCTGACCGTGGCGATTTCGACCGACGGCGGCAAGACGTTTCCCCACCGCCGCAACATCCTCAGTGGCGAGGGACCCTACGCCTATCCCATGGCCCTGCAGGCCGACGACGGCAAGATCCATGTCATCTACACGACCGATGGCCGCACGGTGGTGATGCGAGCCGTCTTCGACGAAGCGGCCATCCTGGGAGAAAGCTAGTAACGTGGCCGGGCGAAGAAACACGAGATGGCGGAGATAGTTTGGAACAGGAGATCACGGAGCGGACGGAGATGCGGGTAGCCGAAGTCGACAACCCCGTGGTCGTCCGTTCTCTGTTTATCTATTCTCCGTTGCCTCTGTTTCCTCCTTTTCCGCCTCCGACGTCACGTTCGTTTTCCGAGTGGCTCAACTGATCTCGTAGCCGGCGCGTTGGGGACGGCTGAGCCAGCGGTTGGCTTCGTCGTCGCCGATGAACTGTTCGGCCTCGGGGTCCCAACGTAGCGATCGGCCCAGTCGCATCGAGATGTTGCCCATGTGGCAGGTGCTCACGCTGCGGTGTTGGCTCTCGACGTCCGAGATCGGTGTTTCGCGATTGCGCACGCAATCGAAGAAATTGCCCATGTGGTTGATGATCGCGTCGAGCTTGCCGGCCCGCGGTGGGCGGTCCAAGTTGTCGTGGGCGTAGAGCGTGTAATGGTCGCGCTCGAGGGGATCCTGCGCGAGGTCTTCGACCGGCTTGCCGGAGACCGTGCCGCGATTGACGAACAGCCGCCCCTCGCTGCCGTTGAACATCACGCCGGTGCGGCCGTGGTCTTTCACCGACACGGTGACGTCGCCCGGGTATTTGTACTCGGCTGAATAATTGATCGCGACGTTGTACCCGTCGGCGACGTTGGGGAAGTCGGCCGTGGTGTGGACCTCGATGGGGGCGACCGGGTCGGCGGCAATGCCCCACTGGGCGATGTCGATGTGGTGGGCACCCCAGTCGGTCATCTGCCCACCGGAGTATTCATACCACCAGCGGAACGTGTAGTGGCAGCGCTCGGGAATGTAGGGGACGGCGGGGGTTTGCCCCTGCCAGCGCTCCCAATCGAGGTTGGCCGGCACGTCCTGCACCGCAAACGGTCCCCCCGTTTTGTTTTTGCCCAGCACGACGTCGACACTCTCGAGCCGACCGATGCGGCCCTGGCGCACAAGTTCACACGCCAGGCGGAAACGGCTGTCGCTGCGCTGCCAGGTGCCGACCTGCACGACGCGGCCCGTCTCGCCGACGACCTGCCGAATCAACTTACCCTCGTCGATCGTCAGCGTGAGCGGTTTCTCGCAGTAGACATCGCGGCCGGAGCGGCAGGCGTCGACCAGCATCGCCGTGTGCCAATGGTCCGGCGTGCCGATCATGACGACGTCGATGTCGTCGCGGTCCAGCATCCGGCGATGATCGTTGTAGATGTCGGCCTTGCCGCCGAACTCTTCGCGCGCCTGCTCGGCGATGTCGCGGTCCACGTCGCAGATGGCCACCACGTCGCCGTGTTCGACCGCCTTGCGGGTGATCACCGAACCTTGGTACTTCAAACCGATCGCGCCGATGCGAAAGCGATCGTTGGGCGACTTGGCCCGGGCGCGGGCTTCGGCGTCGGCCGTGAAGTAATAGGGGACGGTTGTGGCGGCGGCCACTCCGGCGGCCGTGGCAAGGAAACTGCGGCGGTCCGTTCGATGGGACATGGAACTCGGCTTGTTCGCGTGGAGTCGTGTGAGAAAACGTCGGCAAACGTCGTGTCGACGGCGGGACAACTCGCCATTGTTCGTTAGAATACCCAACGGCAGCGACGATGTCGAATCGAGCGGTGCCGATGGCCGCGCGGTGGTGTCGGCTCCGCCGTCCTGCCGCCCGGACATACACGAGCAACGTGGAGGATTCTCATGACCACAAGCGAAACGCCGACGATCGTGGGACTGGGCGAAGTGTTATGGGACTGCTTCGGCAATTCGCGGCGTCCCGGCGGTGCACCGGCCAACGTGGCGTTTCACGCGCAGCAGTTGGGCGGACGCGGCGTGGTCTGTTCGCGTGTGGGCAACGACGCCTTGGGAGAAGAACTGATTTCGCATCTCGCCGGGCACGGCCTCGCCACCGAGTTCATCCAGCACGATGCGCATCATCCGACCGGCACGGTGACCGTCGATTCGACCGACGCCGACGCGCCGCGTTTCACGATTCACACCGGTGTGGCCTGGGACCATCTGGCGTTCGACGCGCCGCTTGCGCAATTGGCACGCGAAGCGCGGGCCGTCTGCTTCGGCACCTTGGCACAGAGGTCACACGTCACCCGCGACACGATCCGGCAGTTCGTCGACTGTGTGGACGACGACTGCCTGCGGGTGTTTGACGTCAACATGCGTGAGCAGTGGTACGACCGCGAGTCGATCGAGTGGTCGCTGGCGCACGCCGACCTGGCGAAGCTGAACGGCGACGAAGTCCTGCGGCTAGGCGCGTTGTTCGAGATCGACGGCGACGGTGTTGCCGAGGTTGCGGCGGGGCTGGGCGAACGACTGGCGGTCCCTGTGGTTTGTGTCACGCGCGGCGGTGAGGGCTGCCTGTTGATCGGCGACGGCGAGACCTGCGACGTTCCCAGTGACGAAATCGAGGTTGTCGATGCCGTGGGAGCGGGCGACGCCTTCACGGCGGCGCTCGTGTCGGCCCGACTGGCGGGGTGGCCGCTCGAACGCAGCGGACGTTTTGCCAACGACGTGGGCCGGCTTGTTGTGCGGCATGAAGGCGCCATGCCCGACCTGTGCGAAGAGTTCGCACAGTTGAAACAGTGCTATGCCGAAGTGTGAACGTGCGTGCGAATGTACCGCTTGGGATGCGTGAAGGAGGGTGAATGGCAACCGTGCATCGGGTGTTGATCGTGGGAACCGGTTCCATCGGCGAGCGGCATGCTCGCTGCTTCGCGGCGACGGGGCGAGCGACGGTGAGCATCTGCGAACCGAACACCGAGCGGCGTCGCGAAATCGTCGAGCGGTACGGCATTGCCGAGTCGTTCGACGACTTCGAGGCGGCCGTGGCGAGTCGGCCCGACGTGGCGGTTGTCTGCACGCCGGCGCATCTGCACGTCGCGATGGCAACGCAGTTGGCCCGCGCGGGTGTCGATCTGCTCATCGAAAAACCGCTCAGCGTGTCGCTCGACGGCGTCGACGCCCTGATGCGCGACATCGACGAGGCCGGTGTGACGGCCCGGGTGGCTTACGTGCTGCAGTCCCATCCGGTGCTGGCTGACATGCAGGCGGCGGTGCGCTCGGGGCGCATCGGCGACCCGCTGCAATTGGTTGCCGTCGGCGGCCAGGACTTTCCCTATTATCGGCCCGCCTATCGAGAGACCTACTATCGCAGTCATGCCACCGGTGGCGGTGCGATTCAGGATGCGCTGACCCACACGCTCAACGCGGCGGAGTGGCTCGTCGGGCCGATCGATCGGCTCGCCGCCGACGCGGCGCATCAGAAACTCCCCGGTGTGGACGTCGAAGACACGGTGCAGATCATCGCCCGGCACGGTCGTTGCCTGGCCAGCTACGCGCTCAATCAGCATCAGGGACCGAACGAAAACACGCTAACAATCGCGGGCAGCCTGGCCACGGCGCGGTTCGAGGGGCATCATAGCCGTTGGTCGCTGTGTCGTGGTCCCGAGGAGCCCTGGCAGGTGCAGTGCGAGGCAACGCCCGAACGCGATGACCTGTTTGTGCGGCAAGCGCAGAGGTTTCTCGATGTTCGTGAGAAACAATCGGCCGAGATGTGCTCCGTCGAGTCGGCCGCTCAGACGCTGCGCGTGAACCTGGCGGCATTGGCGTCGTGGCGGTCGCGGCGCTGGATCGAAGTGGCAACGGGAAACACGATTTGAGGTACCAGTGATGAGCGAGCACTTCGCCGATCGGTTGGACATCGAGCAATTGAGCACGGAGTACGAGCGCGACGGCGTCGTACGGATAAGGCGGTTGTTTTCCGCAGAAGAGGTCGAGGAACTACGCGGGCGGATCGACCAGTACACGTCGCGCGTTGCCACGTTGCCGCGCGGCGATTACGTGCTCGAAGCGGATGGCCAGACGGTGCGCAACACCTGGCGCATGCAGCAGCACGACTCGTTCTTCGCCGACCTGGGAACCCAGCCTCGCTTCACCCGATTTCTCGATCCGTTGGTGCGCGGCGCGGCGGTGTTGCAGGGGGTCGAGACGTTCCGCAAGCCGGCGCGTGTCGGTTCGCCGGTGCCGTACCATCAGGACAACGCCTACTTTTGCCAGACGCCGCCGGACATGCTCACGCTCTGGATCGCCATCGACGCGGCGACACTGGAGAACGGGCCAGTGTATTACGTGCGGGGTTCGCACAGTGGCGGGCTGCGCCCCCATGCGTCGTCGGGCGTCGCGGGCAATTCGATGGGGATCGTCGATGCGCCCGACGTCGCGCTGGCCGAACAGTTCTGCGGCACACTTGAGCCGGGCGACGCCCTGGTGCACCACTGCGAGACCATTCATCACAGTGCGGCGAACGAGTCGGCTCAATCACGCTGCGGGCTGCTGCTCGTGTACCGTGGCTCCCACACCGAGACCGACCCCGATCTGCACCGCGCCTATACTTCTGCGAATGCTTGAAAAACGAGGGACGGATTTGTCACTGCCGCAGGTTATCCGCACGGTCGCGGAGCATGATGAACTGTTGTTTCGGCCGACGCCGTTGGCGCAGGCGGCGTGCCAACGGCTCGATGGCGACCTGCTCGTGTTGGGGGCCGGTGGGAAGATGGGACTCAGCCTGGCGGTGATGGCGCAGCGGGCGATCGACGCCGCCGGTCGTACTGGGCGCGTGATCGCCGTGAGTCGGTTCAATGACCCGAAGGCGCGGCAAACGCTCGAGACCGAGGGCGTCACCACGCAGGCCGGCGATCTGCTGGACGACGCTTTCGTCGCGTCGCTGCCCGATGCGGCGAACGTCGTCTACATGGCGGGGATGAAATTCGGCGCCTCGGGCAATCCCTCGCGCACCTGGGCGATGAACGTGCTGATGCCGGGGATGGTGGCCCGGCGGTTTCGCGACAGCCGCGTTGTGGCTTTCTCGACGGGCAACGTCTATGGCATGGTGCCGACGTCGAGTGCCGGTTCGCAGGAAGGCGACGAGCCGCGCCCCTGCGGCGAATACGCCCAAAGCTGTCTGGGCCGCGAACGGATGTTCGAACACGTCAGCGACACTTTTGGCACGCGGGTCGGTCTGTTGCGGCTCAACTATGCCCACACGCTGCAGTATGGCGTGCTGGTCGATCTGGCGACGCGTGTTGCAGCAGGAGAACCGATCGACCTGGCGATGGGCTACTTCAACGCGATCTGGCAAGGCGACGCCAACGCCGTGGCGCTGGCGATGTTGGCCGACACGGCTTGCCCGCCGGACGTCGTGAACGTGACGGGCCGGGAGAAGCTGCGTGTGCGCGACGTCTGCCAGGCACTCGGTGAGGCGATGGGCAACCAGGCGAAGCTTGTCGGCACCGAAGCCGACGATGCGTTTCTGAGCGACGCAGCGCGAATGCACGGGCGCTACGGACCGCCGACCGTCGGTGTCGAGCAACTCATCGCCTGGACGGCCGACTGGGTGCGGCGCGGGATGCCGCTGTTGGGTAAGCCGACGAAGTTCAACGTCCGCGACGGGGCGTTCTAACGAGCCACGCGTAATTCGAGCGAGCCGGGCGATGCGAAGAGCGTCACTCCGGCAGGGCGCCTTCGGGAGGCTCGGGGAGGAAAAAGCTCAGCACGAGGCCGACGCTGTACACGCCCAGCACGACGACACACGCCGCCAGCGCGACCGAATTTCCCGGCATCAGCGTCGTCAGGGTCGTGGTCACCAGTGCCATGGACGTGCCGATCATGCGGCCGCCGATGTTGGCGGCGAAGCTTTCGCCCGTGCCGCGCAGGTGCAGTGGATACACGCGCGGCAGGTAGTTGCCCCAGAAGCTGAACTGCGCGACGGTGAACAAGCCGGCGAAGAAGATTCCCAATTTCAGAAGGTCCAGGTCGTAGCGAGCCGGGTAGAAGTAAACAAGTGGGATCAGGACCAGCCCCGGCACGAGAAACAACCGCAGCAGCAGACGCCGGCTGACAATCCGCACGGCGAGCACCGCCAGCAGAAATCGTCCGGCCAGACCACCAAATTCCTGAAAGGCGTTGACCTGAGCGGCCGCCTTTTGTTCGATCTGTTTCTGCTCGGGAACGGGTTTGTCGGCGGTGATTTCGCGAACTTGCGGCAGGTTGGGCACGATTCGCGGCGTGTGTTGCAGGGCGCCAAAGGCGGCGCCATAGCTGCATGCGAACATCAGCGTGGTGACAATCGTCGTGCGGCGCAGTTGCGGCGAAAACAATGCCGCGATGCTGGGGCGTTTGAGCTCGCCGGCGGCCTTTTTGGCCGCCCAGGCGGGGGACTCGGGCAGGAACGGCCGAATCACGATCAATGGTAGCGCGGGCAAGATGCCCGAGATCAGCGTGTAGCGCCAGGCCTCGTGACCGCCATGGATGGCCGGCAGCGACTGGGCGAAATAGATCGCCAACAGGTTCATACCGGTCACCATCAACCCGCCGAAGGAGGAAAACGCCTGGGTGTATCCAAGCGCCGCTTCGCGCTGTTTGGAATCGGGGAAGAGTTCGGCCAACCAGGCCACCGCGGCGACGAACTCGACACAGACACCGATGAAAGTCGTGGTGCGGAAGAACAGCAGCATTTCCACCGACGTCGAGAACCCCGCGGCAAAGGCGCTGCCGGCATAGAGCAGGATGCTGCCAACGAGCACGCGGCGGCGTCCCCAAAGGTCGGTGAGATAACCACCCAACAGACCGAACAGCCCGCCGGCCAGGGCGGGTACGAAGAACAACAGGCCCACCCAACGTTCGAAGTCAGGAGTTCCTGGCGCGACACCCGCCAGGTCGAGCAACGCCGGCCGCACGATCAACGGCAGCATCAACAGTTCGTAGATGTCGAAGGCAAACCCGATCGAAGCGATGACACAGACGATCCATTGCAACGGCGTCAATCGGGAGAGTTGCGACATTAGGTTACCTGGTTACTAGTCGGGAGGAGACGCAGTTGCACAAAGGGTAACGTGATCGAGCGACATGGTCGCGACGCGAGATTATCTCCGGCGGCAGACCCGCTGGCAATCAGTCCACCGCATCGAGCGCCGGGGCGACTGTTCCAGGGGGCATGGGGCACCTCCCGGCGGTAAAATCACGTCGTTCTTGCTGCGGTGCGTGTCACTCGTCCGTGACACAGCCTTCGGACGCGGACTTCACGTTCTTGATGTACTTGTAGAGCGTACCGCGGGTGGCTTCGTACGGCGGAGCCGTCCAGGACTCTCGGCGGGATTGAAGTTCTGCGTCGCTGAGGTCGACCGAGATCGAATTGTCGCTGGCGTCGATCGTGATCACGTCGCCGTTTTGCACCAGTGCGATCGGGCCGCCTTCCTGTGCCTCGGGCGAGACGTGGCCGACGATGAAGCCGTGCGAGCCACCGGAGAAGCGGCCGTCGGTCATCAAGGCGACGTCGGCGCCGAGGCCCGCGCCCATGATCGCCGACGTGGGGGTGAGCATCTCGGGCATGCCGGGGCCTCCCTTGGGGCCTTCGTAGCGGATCACGACGACGTCACCCTTGGCAATCTCTTTGCGTTCCAGGGCGGCGAGCATATCCTCCTCGGAGTCGTACACCTTTGCCGGTCCGCTGAAGCGGAGCCCCTCCTTGCCGGTGATTTTGGCCACGGCGCCTTCGGGGGCGAGATTGCCACGCAAGATCTGGATGTGGCCGGAGGACTTGATCGGCTTGTCGAGCGTTGCGATCACGTCCTGCCCCTCTGCCAGACCGGGTAGATCGGCGATGTTCTCGGCGATGGTCTTGCCGGTGACCGTCAGGCAGTCGCCGTCGAGCAGGCCCTCGGCCAGCAGGTACTTCATCACGGCCGGCGTGCCGCCGACGGCGTGCAGGTCCTCCTGCACGTAGCGACCGCTCGGCTTGAGGTCGGCGATGAACGGCACGCGGTTGCTCACCTTTTGGAAGTCGTCGATCGTGAGCGGCACGTCGACGGCCCGAGCCATCGCGATCAGGTGCAGCACGGCGTTGGTCGAACCGCCCAGAGCCATCACGACGACCATGGCGTTCTCAAACGCCCGGCGGGTCATGATGTCGCGCGGCTTGATGTCGCGCTCCAGGCAGACGCGGATCGCCTGGCCGGCGCGGAAACATTCGTCGAGCTTGTCGGGGTCTTCGGCCGGGATCGACGAGCTGTAGGGGAGCGACATGCCGAGTGCTTCGATCGCCGAGGCCATCGTGTTGGCCGTATACATGCCGCCGCAGGCACCGGCGCCGGGACAGGCGTGGCGGACGACGTCTTCGCGCTCGGTGTCGTCGATCGAACCGGCGATGAACTCGCCGTAACACTGGAACGCCGAGACGATGTCGAGCTTTTTACCGTGGCTGTGTCCGGCTCGAATCGTGCCGCCGTAGACCATCAGCGACGGGCGATTGAGTCGGCCCATCGCGATCAGGCAGCC
>JAGQPT010000570.1 GCA_020426575.1 Planctomycetales bacterium | reverse complement strand
TGCTGAATCTCCATGACGCCGAAGTGCCGGGCTTGATCGATGCCGACCGGCAAGGCGGCAACCGTGAGGTCGGCGCGATTCTGGCGGTGCGACTCGACGAGCCGCATGTAATCCATTTTGTAGATGTGGTCGCCGGCCAGGATCACGACGTACTCGGGGCGTTCTTTTTCCAGCGTGTAGATGTTTTGGTACACGGCGTCGGCCGTTCCCTGATACCACTGCTCGTCGATGCGTTGCTGGGGCGGCACAACGTCGATGAATTCGCCCAATTCGCGACAGAGGAAACGCCGCCAACCCAAGTTGATGTGCCGATCGAGACTCATCGCCTTGTACTGGGTGAGCACCAGCATCTTGCGCAGCCCGCTGTTGAGGCAGTTCGACAGCGCGAAGTCGATGATGCGGTAAGCGCCACCGAAGGGGACCGCCGGTTTAGCCCGATCGCGCGTGAGCGGTTCGAGTCGGGAACCTTTGCCCCCCGCCAAAACAACGGCCAGCACGGAATCCATTGAGCGGTGTCTCCAGGGCAAGAGGGGTCGATCGGCGCGGGAAACGTCACGTCGCCATTGTAGCGATATCGGCGGCGAAACTTAAGCATTCCACCCGACGGCGGGAAAAGTTGCTCTGCACGGATCACGCCTCGTGCAACGGTCGCAACGCATCGGCCAAATGCCCAGTTGTCGACTCGACGTTGTACAAATTGCTCATCCCCACGGCGCACGTCGGACAACAAACCCACGGTCGAATAAAGTCGCGGGGTCGGCGTTGTGCGCTTGCTGCGGCCGCATTGGCCGCCGCTGCCGGGGAGACGTTCCCACCCTTGCGTTACGTGAACGACCGGCTATTTGCCCAGAAAGCCGTGCCCTTGCAGCCAGTCCTCGCAGTGGCCCGCCCAGGTCGAGAGCACCGGGTCGCCGGGCGCCAGGCCGACGCCGTGCCGGCCGGGCCGATACACGTGCATCTCCGCCGGAATGCCAGCTTTGCGCAGCGCGAGGTAGAACATCACGCTGTTCTCGGCCGGCACGGCGGCGTCTTCGTCGGTGTGGAATAGAAACGTCGGCGGCGTGTCGGCCGTCACCCGGCGTTCATTCGAATAAAACTCGATCAGTTCGTCGCTTGGTGCCTCGCCCAGCAGGTTCTGCCGTGAACCCCTATGCGTGTACGGATCGGTCATCGTTACGACCGGGTAACACAGCACGGCAAAGTCCGGGCGACAACTCACGCGCTCGACCGGATCGTCGGCGTCGGGATCGCCGGCGTCGAAGTGCGTCGCCGCCGTCGACGCCAGATGCCCTCCGGCCGAGAAGCCGAGCACGCCGACGCGCTGAGGATCGATCCGCCACTCGTCGGCCCGGCCTCGCGCCGTCCGCAGGGCGCGTTGCACGTCCTGCATGGGGGCCGGGTGATGGTAGCGCGGGGCGATGCGGTATTTGAGCACCAACGCGGCAGTGCCGAATGAATTTAACCAATCGCCAATCGCGCGACCTTCGTGCCCCGTGGCAAGGTGACCGTATCCGCCACCCGGACAAACGACGACGGCCGAACCGTTCGCCTTGTCGGCTTCGGGGAGGAACAACGTGAGCGTGGGGCGATCGGCGGGCTCCTCTCCCAAGGCGTCGGGCGCGCCGTTCGGCCAGATTTCAATCGCCGGACGCCCCGCCAGGGGATCATCATCCGCCCGCACGATGCCGCCAGCGTTCATCAGCAGAATCAGGGCAAGCGGAAGGAATCGACGAGCGATTCGAGCATGGAACATGGCGGCGTTCTCCTGGTGGGGATGCTTTGTGACGATCGTGTATTATTCCCTGTCGGCGGTTGCCGTGCCAGTTTCTCCAGCCGCGCGGCCGGCGCGACGTCATGAGCGTCAGCAGATTTGGGCGAACCGGTTCACTCGCACTCGCGTCCCGAAGAGAGGCACCAGGGCAAACGTCGAACCACCGACGGAACCGGGTTCGCTGTGGAAAAATCGCCCCTTTGACACACCAGGCCTGGAACCTACAATGGCGGGTCTCCCACGCACCATTCGCGGTGCTAGCGGGCGGTGGTCCACCGCTTGCTCGGGCGCATAGCTCAGTTGGTTAGAGCGCGGCCCTGATAAGGCCGAGGTCCCAAGTTCGAGTCTTGGTGCGCCCACTCAGTTCTTACTTTCTGGCTCCTTCTGTTGGGCCACCCTTGGTGCTGGTCGAGGGGATGGCCGTCGGCACACGGGCTTTGGGGCGTCTCCACAGCTCGTTAATGACGGTGGTGCACTCGCCCTCGGGCCGTGTTCGGACAGGGCAACTGGCCCGGTTTCTTGTTTGGCGCGCGGCGGGAAACTTCGCAGAATGCGCGCGTTGACACCAAACCAAGTTGATACCGGACACATTTGATACCGGACCAAGTGGCCAAGAACCCGTTGAGGAGACGTGAGCGTGATTCGCCGTTACTGTCGCTGTTGGGTGGTTGTGGGATTGTTGGCGATCGCTGGATGCCGCCCCGAAGGTGATCCGTCGCCCCCGGTGACGCCGCCCGAGGAACCACCGGTGGTCGATCCCGATCCGATTGGTGATTCGCCGCCGATCGACGAGCCACCGCCGATCGATGAACCTGATCCGATCGATGTTCCACCGCCGATTGACGAACCCGATCCGATCGATGTACCACCGCCGGTCGATGACCCGCCGCCGGTGGACGAGCCGCCACCGATCGATGAGCCCGATCCGAATGACGGGCCGATTGTTGAGCCGGCCGACCCAGCGGCGGGCGGGCCAACCGCCGACGCCAATGGCGACGGTGTGGTCGACACGGCGGACTACCAGGTGTGGGCCTCCCACCAGGGAACGGCCACGAGCGCTGGCCCGGCCGGCGGTGACTTCAACGGCGACGCAACCGTTGACAGGCTCGACTACGCCGAGTGGTCGCGGCGCCGCGTGGCGAAGCGCACCTGGTACGTGGCAACCGACGGCAGCGACGGCAATCCCGGCAGCGAACAGGCGCCCTGGCTGACGATCCGTCGAGCGGCGTCACTTGCCGATGCTGGCGACCGCGTGGTGATTCGGCCCGGCGTCTACACGACGCCCGCCAACGTGAAACACTCCGGCACGGCCGAAGCGCCGATCGCGTTTGTCGCAGGCGGGCCGGGCGTGATTCTCGACGGTTCGCGCGACAACAGCAACGAGGGTTTTTCGGCCCAGGAGAAGCGGCACCTCCACCTGGAAGGACTGACGGTTCGTGGCTGGTTCCGGGAAGGAATTGCGATGTACGACGTCGACGGGCTCGTGCTGATCGACGTTACCGTAAAGGACTGCGGGATTCGCCGGCACAAGTGGGATCATGGCGTCTCGCTGGAGCGGTGCGACAAGTTTACGCTGTATCGCGTGACGGCAACGCACAACTACGCCAACGGCATCTACGTGGTCGACAGCGACGACGGGTTGCTCCGCCAGTGCACGGCCGACGAAAACGACGGCACCGACGGCTCGGACGGCATTCTGATCCAAAACGCGCGTGACATTCGCCTGGTCGCCTGTAGCGCCGCGCGCAACGGTGAAGACGGCATCGACCTGGGGGGATTCGAAGAGCACGTCGGCCGCGACTCTTATAACGTCGCCATGATCGACTGCACGGCCAGCGACAACCGCGACGACGGGTTCGCCGTCAGCGGCACCAACGGCACTCAGTTCAAGACGCACGACGTCACGGTCCGCGGTTGCACGAGCCGAGGTAACGGCGGCGCGGGCATCCAGGTGTATCAACGGGCGTCTCAGGTGAGCCTGGAAAAGTGCCGTTTCGTGAGCAACCTGCGGGGGCTGAACTTCCACTCGTCGGCACACGACATCGCCGTGGTCGGCTGCGTGATCCGCGACAACCGGGCCGAGAACCTTTCGATCGATTCAAGCGTGAAGAACCTGACGATGAAGGACAACGTCGTGGACTAGCGGTGCCGCACGTCGGCTATTCTTCGACGACGCGTAGTTCTACCTTGCGGAACTAGACGGGGTGGCGCTCCGATTGCAGGGAGATCGTACCACTGGAGAGCGGGGTGCCGTCGTCGAGTTGTGGCTGGCTGTATTCGAGCACCGTCTGGCCGTCGATGATGTGCTTGATCGAGCGGTTACCGCGGACCTGGACGGTGACCGTGACCCATTGGTCGCCGTCGTACGTTTTGCTTGTGCTGCTGGTGCAGTGCCGGGTGACAAGTCGGCCGTCCATCACGACGTGGGTGCCGGGCGTGCAAAGATTGGCGGTGTGGCGCGGTCCTTCGCCAAGCCCGCCGAGCAACTGCACTTCGATCGAATCGGGAAAGTCGGCGTCGCGGGCCATGCTCTGAGGCGTCTGACCGTGGAGCATGATGCCGCTGTTGCGCCGAGCCCAGCCGGGGCCGCCAGGACACTGTTGGCCGAGGAAGCGATACTCGACGCGGATGTCATAGCTCGAGTACGGATGGTTGTAGAAGATGTGGCCGAAGCGTTCGTCAAAGCGGTCATAGCCGTCGTAGTCGACGCGGAGCACGCCGTCGGTGACGCGAAAGGTGTCGGCGAAGTTGTCGCCCGGCTCGTGGCCGCGGATCTTCACGGTCCAACCGTCGAGGTCCTTGCCGTTGAAGAGCTGGATCCACTCGCTGGCGTCTGAGTCTGTACCATCAGCAACAGCGGTGGTCGCCAGTAGCGCGGCAAGGACGACAGACGCGAGCAATACTTCCAGCGGCAGCAACGTTTTCAGCAGCGAGGCTTTCATCAGCTGGTTGGCTCCTGGGACGGGCGCGATGGGATGCAACCGGCGGCGACTGGGCGGCAGGCGATTCAACTGAACATGCCATCGACGCCGGCGGCCTCGAAGGCGTTTTCGATGTGTTG
>JAGQPT010000569.1 GCA_020426575.1 Planctomycetales bacterium | reverse complement strand
CGACGCTGGCACTGGCCGCCACGGCGGGTGGGGTCGATTTACGACCGAATGGCCAGAAGCCGCGGCCCCCCTTCTTTTGTTTCTTCGATTTCTTCGCGCCGGCCGCGTCACTGCCATTGACCGCCGCGCCGCCAATCGCGTCGCCAGCGGCAGGCAGGGGCAGTTCGAAGTCGCCGCTGCCATCGTCGGTGTCGTCCTCCCCGGCCAGTTCGGGCGCTGCCGAGAGATCCTCGAAATTGAGGTCCTCGGCACTGCTGTCCGGTTCGGCAAACTCGGCGAGGGTGCCGTCGACCGTCATCTGGTCACCGCTTGTGATCATCTCGTCGAGCGAGTCGCTCGACGCTTCGTCGAAATCGAGCGCATCGAACTCGGCGTCCTCGAGCTCGACGGCCATCGGTTCAGCTGCGGCGGGCCCGGCATCAATGGCCTCGACGTCGGCAAGTTCGTCTCGGGCCACCTCGGCAGGGTCCGCAGCCGCGATTGCGTCGTCGGCGACCGCCTCGGCCAACAAGTCGGCGAACTCGTCGTCGTCGACCTCGGCCAGGTCGTCGCCCAGGGCCAGCGGCTCCTCATCTGCCGGTTCGTAAACTCTGGGCTCGTCGATGTCCTCCAGCGTTGCCAGGTCCACGGCGTCATCGTCCACGTCACGATCGTCAACATCGCCATCGTCGACATCACCGAAGCCGAGCACGTCGGCCGCGTCCTCCGAGGGCTCATCGACCGCGATGTCGTCTGCCTCGGCCAATACGTCGTCGGCCAGTGCATTCTCGGCTAACGCGTTGTCGCCGAGTTCGGGCGGCGGTGTGAGCGAATTGGCCAGCAGATCGTCCGCATCGATCGGGTCGCAGATCGTGTCGCCCACGCCGCGACGCGCCTCGGCCGATTCGACCAGGGCGTCGTTTTCCGGCGAATCATCATCGTCCGCCGCGCCGTCCGCCAACACTCCGTCGGCCGACGTCTCGACCAGGTCCAGCAGGTCGTCCTCGTCGACGTCCGCTTCGAGGGCGTCGGCTTCGAGGAAGTCGCCCGCGTCGACAACTTCCCGTTCCTCGACTTGCACAGCGTCACCAAGCTCCAGCGTTTCCGCCGCGTCGCTGTCGTCGGGGGCGTTCACTGCTGCGCTGGGTGGTGAGTCGGCGAGGTCCGCCGGCGCTTCGTCGATCTCGACGTCCGACGTCGCAATCTCTGCCAAATCCATGTCAGCCAAGTCCATGTCGGCCAACTCGATGTCGGCCAACTCGATGTCGGCCAAATCTAGGTCGGCTGATTCTGCGGCCTCGGCTGGTCGCAACAGGTCGTCGCCCAATGCCAAGTCGTCGTCCGGCGCCAGCGCTTCGTCTGGCGAAGTTCCGTCGCGCTGCGAGACGTCGACCGGCGATAAGTCGGCTGAGTCCACGGCGGCGTCCGGTTCAGCGACGACGCGTTCCAACGCCATTGTCTCGGCCAGCGGATCGACCGAATCCGTCGCGGCGTCCACTGATTCGTCGAGCAAGTCGGCGAATTCGTCGTCCAGGTCGATTGCTTCATCTCGACCGATTGCCGCGTTGCTTGCAGCCACCTCCTCGTCGGCGACCGACTCATCGCCGAGTTCATCATCCCCCAGTTCATCGTCGGCCATTTCATCGCTGGCCAGTTCGATGTCGGACTCACCGCTCGGCTCCGCATCGGCCGCCATTGTATCGGCCGGATCAGCCGCGGAAATCTCCGCCGCCACGTCGTCGGCCAAGGCGAGGTCAGCGAGATCATCGAGTTCCGGCAGATCTATGTCGGCCGACTCGCTCGGGGCCGCGTCGCTCTCGAGCGCCACATCATCGATCACCACGTCGTCGTCGGCCGTCGGTACAGCGACGTCCAGCTCAGCCACCGCGAGATCGAGATCGTCGAGACCGCCGGCATCAAGGTCAACGGCATCAAGGTCGCTGGAATCAAGGTTGCTGGCCTTGAGGTCACCGACGTCAAGGCTGCCGACATTCAGGTCGGCCAAGCCCAGGTCGTCGTCGCTGCCCGCCTCGGGCGCCGTCGGCACGACCGCCGCTGTCGCGGCCGCCAGGGGCGACTCGTGCGGCTGCGGTGCCGCGCCGTTGTTTGCAACCTGGTTGTGGGCCGCTTCGTACTGCACCTCGAAGACGAGCGGGCCGATCGTGATGCGATCACCGGGCTCGACCGTCGCTTCGTCGGTCGGTCGGTCGTTCAACAGCGTGCCGTTGCGCGAGCCCAGATCCCGCAGCACCAGCTTGCCATCACGCTCGATGAATTCACATTGCCGGCGGCTGATCGTCGGATGACGCAGCACCAGATTGGCGTCGTCACTGCGTCCCAACAACGAGGGAGTCTTGACGGCCAGTTCACGTCGATTTGCTCGACCGCTGACCAGCAGGAGTTTTGCAAGCATGATAGCTGTACTTCGCCAACGAAATGCGCGGGCACCCGAACCGGATGAACCGGCCGAGGCAAGGAGCCGTCAGACGCCTCGGGCGTCCGTGCATTCCGTTGCAACTGCTATAATAAATGAATGATGCGGCGGAGCAACAATTTCCCAGACAAGACGGCCGGAAAACAGTGCTGTCACCTGTCCCAACGGCATCGCGCGGAGCCGTTTTCTCGCCAACCTGCCGGTTTCTCACGAACTTGTCCGTCAAGGGCTGCCCCTGCGGTATCCGGCGTGCTAAACTTGGTCTCGGAGTGAGCGAACGCTCCCGGCGACGTGAGTCGCGGGGAAGCAACTCCCGGGATGACGTCGTCACGGTGAACCGCGGGGCGTCGGACCCGACGGCGGTGTGCCCTTTCACCAGCACCTGGTACCCGGGCAATCCAACTCCCGATTGCATCTTGCCGGCGCAGGCAACTGCCCTTGCAGGTGGGTCGAACGCTTCTATAATTCGTGGTTCGGGACACGTTCCGAGCCGAGTATGCGTCGGTGGACCGCCGCAACGGCTTGCGGCGGCCCCGTGTCGGTCCACCCATGGCCGATAGCAGATGCGGGTGTAGCTCAGTTGGCTAGAGCACGACGTTGCCAACGTCGTTGTCGTGGGTTCGAATCCCATCACCCGCTCTCAAAGATCAACCGCGTCCATAGTGGCCCACGGCAGGGCTCTATGGGCGGAGCGGGTGGCGACCGGGCCATCCCGCCCGCTGCCCCGGCCACCAGCGGTCGCTCGACTCGACTCATCCACGACGAGCGCCACCTGGCACACCGCGTCATCAGCAGACCCAGTCATCACCTAGACCCCGAGTGGTGGTAGCACCTCCATGGCGACTTCAGAGAACGACACGACCGCCGGCGCATTGGACGCGGATAACGCGGACGCAATCGGCTCGGCCGAATCAGGCGACGACGCCCCCGAAAAACTGTCGCTCGACGTCAAAGTCGACAGCACCGGTGCCTGCACCCGACACGTCACCGTCTCCGTGCCCCGCGAAGACATCGAGCGATACTTCGACAAGGCCTTCGGCGACATGATGGAAACGGCGGCCGTGCCGGGCTTCCGCCTCGGACGCGCACCACGAAAACTCATCGAAAGCCGCTATCGCAAAGACGTCGCCGACCAGGTCAAGGGCTCGCTCCTGATGGACAGCATGGGCCAGGTCGCCGATGAGGAAAACCTCGCTGCGATCAGCGAACCCGATCTCGACGTCACCGCCGTCGTGCTCCCCGAAACCGGTCCGCTCACGTTCGAGTTCGACCTGGAAGTGCGCCCCGAGTTCGACCTGCCCAAGTGGGAAGGCCTCGCGATCGAGCGCCCCATGCGCGAGTTCAGCGACGAGGACGTCACCCGCCGCCTGGAAACGCTGCTCGCCTCGCGCGGCCGACTCGTCCCCACCGACGCACCGGCCACCCCCGGCGACTACGTCACCACCAAGCTCACGTTCAAGGACGGCGACACGGTCCTGTCCAGCAGCGACGAAGAAGTGATTCGCATCCGCCCGGTGTTGAGCTTCCGCGATACCAAAATCGAGAAGTTCGACAAGCTGATGAAAAACGCCAAGCCGGGCGACGTCAAAGAGGTCGAGACCAAACTCACCGACGACGCGCCCAACGAGGCGCTGCGGGGCAAGAAGGTCAAGGCGATTTTCGAAATCCTCGACGTCAAACGGCTCGAACTGCCCCAGCTGAGCGCCCAGTTGCTCGAAGACTTGGGCGGGTTCGACTCGGCCGATGAACTCCGCGAGGCGGTCCGCAGAAGCCTCGAGCGCAAACTGCAGTACGCCCAGCAACGCCGCGCCCGCGAACAAATCCTCCGGGCGCTCACGGCGGCCACCGACTGGGATCTCCCCCCCGAGTTGCTCAAGCGCCAGTCGCTCCGCGAACTGCAACGCAGCGTGTTGGAACTGCGGCGCAGCGGCTTCAGCGAAGAAGAAATCCGCGCGCATCAGAACGAGCTGCTCCAGAACAGTCGGGCAAGCACGGCCCAGGCGCTCAAGGAACACTTCGTGCTCGAACGGCTTGCCGAGGACCAGGGCATCGAGGACGAGCCGAGCGATTACGACGTGGAAATCGCCCTGATTGCCGAACAGAGTGGCGAGACCCCGCGTCGCGTTCGCGCCCAGTTGGAAAAGCGCGACATGATGGACTCGTTGCGTAACCAGATCATCGAACGCAAAGCGCTCGACCTGATCATGTCCAAGGCGAAGTTCAAGGACGTCGCCTACGAGCTGGAAGACATCGAAGCCGAAGCGGTCGACCAGTCCGCCGGCGGCGACGCCGAGGACGAGATTCCCGCCGCCGAGGCCGAAACGACCGAAACCGCCGAGGCCTAGTTCCTCGGAGTGAACGTAGTTCCCCCGGGCAAGCTGGGTTTATCGAGGCCGACGTCGCCACATCGTGTCGACCCGGCGAGTCGCCGGCTGATGAGACGGCGAAACACGGCAGCCAGACCGGCCGCCACGGACACAGAGCACTTCGAACACGCCACATGGACGTTTCTGACGGAAGGACGTTGCTGATGGATAGTCATTCGGCGCCGATGCCGATCGTCCCCCAGGCCGCTTACCGCGACTACCAGAGCCAACGCCCCCTCACGTTGGGCGACCTGCTGCTGGAGAATCGCATCATCTTCCTGCAGGGCCCGATCCACGACGGCAACGCCAACGAGCTGGTGATGAAGCTGCTGTACTTGCAGAGCGAAAACCGCCGCAAGGACATCCACTTCTACATCAACAGCCCCGGCGGCAGCGTCAGCGCCACACTGGCCATCTACGACACCATGCAAATCCTCTCCTGCGCGGTGTCAACCTACTGCGTCGGACTCGCCGCCAGCGGCGGTGCCGTCCTGCTCGCCGGCGGTGCCAAGGGCAAACGCTTCGCACTGCCCAACGCAAAAATCATGATCCACCAACCATACGGGTCGGTCGGCGGCCAGGTCTCCGACATCGAAATCCAGGCCGACGAAATCCTCAAGACCCGCGAGGTGCTCAACCGCATCCTCGCCGACCACACCGGCCAGCCGATCGATCGCATCTCCAAGGACACCGATCGCGACAAGTACCTCACCGCCGGCGAGGCCAAAGAGTACGGCCTCGTCGACGAAGTTTTGACCAAGCCACCGGTCAGCGAAAACGACGAAGACGACGA
Source organism: Planctomycetales bacterium (assembly GCA_020426575.1). Lineage (GTDB taxonomy): Bacteria > Planctomycetota > Planctomycetia > Pirellulales > JAEUIK01 > JAGQPT01. Next base: position 1,479 of record JAGQPT010000569.1, on the reverse strand, counting down.
CGAAAAGCGTCGCACCTGACGCGTCCCCCGCGCCAACGCACTGGTGCGTCGCCGTGACCTGACAACATACCGACGGAGCGAGACCCTCGGATGACACTCATCCCGTTTGTGATCGAAAAAAGTGGCCGCGAAGAGCGGGCCATGGACATCTACAGCCGCCTGCTGAAAGATCGCATCGTCTTTCTCGGCTCGCAGGTGAACGACGACCTGGCCAACTCGATCGTCGCGCAGATGCTCTTTCTGCAGTCCGACGACCCCAAAGCCGACATCCACCTCTATCTCAACAGCCCCGGCGGCAGCGTCAGCGCGGGACTTGCCATTTATGACACCATGCAGTTCGTCAACTGCGACGTCGCCACCTACTGCATCGGGCAATGCGCCTCGATGGGCGCCGTGTTGCTCACCGCCGGTGCCGCCGGCAAGCGCTTCGCGCTGCCCAATTCCCGCATCATGATCCACCAACCGCTCGCCGGCATGGAAGGCACGGCCGAAGACATCCTCATCCACGTCAAGGAATTCAAGAAGGTCAAGCAGCGGCTCAACACGATCCTGATCAAGCACACGAATAGCTCGCTCGAACAGATCGAGAAAGACACCGACCGCGACCGCTTCATGACCGCTGAAGAGGCCATGGAATACGGCCTGGTTGACCGCGTGATCGAACACGTCAACGATCGCTAGCCGATGATGCCGGCGCGCCACAAGCGCCACCCCAATCCCCCCTGTTCAATCCGACACCGATTGACCGATGGAGCGGTCAGCCACGTCGAGTAGTTCCCATCCCCTGTTGCGGTGACCGTTCCGTCGCCGACCCGTCCAGCAAACGCGTTGCCACGTTCGCGCCCCTGCGGCGCGGCCGCAGCGGCGCACTCGCAGACCAAATCAAGCACATCCACGTGAGGCGGACATGAGGTCCTGGCCCAACGCACCAAAGCTTGTGCTCGTCGCCCTCGCCGCGCTGATCGCCGCGCCCGGCTGTCAGTCCGGTGGCAACCTCGACATGATCGAGCGCGAGATCCGCTGGAAGGAAGACCGTATCTATCACCTCGAAGACCACGTCGAGGAGTACAAGCGCCGCCTCGAGTCGGCCCGCCGCGAGAACGAAACCCTCCGTAAGCAGTTGGAAGAAGCCCGCGGCGGCAGCGGAGACTCCTGGAACCCCGGCGCCGGCGGTCCACCACCGCTGTCGCCTCCGCCGGCCCACGGACCCAGCGGTCTGCCACCGGTCGGCAACGGCCCGCCCGCCGAACTGCCTCCCAACATCGGCCCCCCGAGTATTGGCCCCCCCGGCGCCGATGCCGGCGCGCTCGACGACGAGCCGATCATCTCACCGCCCGGACAGGGAATCCCCGAGGGCATCGAAGTCGACGCCCCGCCGTCGGTCGCCTCATCTCTCGGCAACAATCCGCCCGACGGCGGCCTCTCCGCTGTCGCCCTGCAGAACGCTATCCCGCCGGACGATGCTCGCGCCGGCGGTCT
>JAGQPT010000568.1 GCA_020426575.1 Planctomycetales bacterium | reverse complement strand
TTCGTTCGCAGCTCAGCCGATAACCCGTGCACCGCGACGTAGCAGCCGCCGACCGGTCGCACCGCCGGTCCACGGCGTCGATGCTGACCAGAACGTTATCAACACCAACGTCCCCGCCAATTCGTGAATCATTAACTAGATGGACCGTATCGTGAAGGGTGAAGACACTGGCGGCATTGACGCCGCAACGGTCGATGACGACGCGGTCCCGTACTCCAGCGCCGGTGTCGAGAGCAACGCCGGAACGAACGGGTCGAGCGACGACGAAGCTTCAGCGACGCAAATGTTGCTCGAGGCGATGTACGCCCCGGTGCGCGGCGCGATGGCCGACGTCGAAAAGGCGTTGGCCCGCGAGCTCCGCAGTCAATATCGCTGCGTCGACGCGATGGTCGAACATGGCTGGCGGCTGGGCGGCAAGCGGTTACGACCGGCGCTGTTGCTGCTCACGGCGCAGGCCGTCGGTCGGCTCACGCGGGAGCACATCACCCTGGCGACCGTGCTGGAAATGATCCACACGGCGACGCTTGTTCACGACGACGTACTTGACGGGGCCGACACGCGGCGGCATCTGCCCACGCACAACGCCCGTTGGGGCAATCAGTCGAGCGTGCTGTTCGGCGATTACCTCTTCACCCACGCGTTCTACTTGGCCAGCACACTGGGTTCGACCGAGGCATGCCGCAGCATCGGGCGTTCGACCAATCGCGTCTGCGAAGGCGAGTTGCGGCAGATCGACAGCAGCGGCAACTTCGACCTCACCGAGGAGCAATACCTCAGCATCATCGAGGCGAAAACCGCCGAACTGTGCGACTGCTGTTGCCGGCTCGGGGCGCGGCATGCCGGTGGCAGCGAGGAACAGGTTGAAGCACTGGCCGGCTACGGGCTGGCGCTCGGCATCGCGTTTCAGATCGCGGACGACCTGCTGGACGTGCTCGGTGACGAGCGGCAGACCGGCAAGTCGCTGGGAACCGATCTGGCGCAGCAGAAGCTCACGTTGCCGTTGATTCGGCTGCGTGACACGATTTCAGCCGCGGAACGTCCGCAACTGCTGTCGGCTTTTTCACGGCCGGTCGAGCAACGTCACGACGCGATCGCCGACTTGCTGGCCAGGTCGGACGCCATCGCGTACACGCGCGAGACGGCCGAGCGCTATGCCGAACAGGCCCGCGAACTACTGCGGTGCGTTCCCGAGAGCGACGCCCGCACGGTGCTCGAACAGATCACGTACTTCGTCGTGCATCGGCCGGCGTAGTCGGGCACGTCGCTGGCGAACCTTCGCGGACGCCCCGGCGTCTCAGTCGACCAGCGTTTCAGTCGAGCGGCTTGGTGCTGCCGAGCATCGGCCCCAGTTCGTCGACAAAGTCGTGCACGTCTTCAAAGTCGCGGTAAACGCTGGCAAAGCGGACAAACGCCACTTTGTCGAGTCCGCCGAGGTGACGCATCACCAGTTCGCCGATTTCACGGCTGGGGACCTCGGTGTCGAAAGTCGTGAAGATCTGGTGTTCGACGGTCGTGACGACGGCTTCGATCTGGGCCGCGCTGATCGGCCGTTTCCAACAGGCCTTTTCCAGCCCCAGACGGATCTTCTCGCGGTCAAAGGGCGTGCGTGAGCCGTCCTTTTTGATGACCTTGATGACTGATTCTTCCAGTCGCTCGTAGGTCGTGAAGCGGCGGCCGCAATCGGCGCATTCGCGCCGCCGGCGAATGGCGTAACCGTCCTCGCAGGCGCGTGAGTCGATCACCCGGTCGTTATCTTCGCGACAAAAAGGACATTTCATGGTCGCGGTGCTTTCAATGTCGACGAACCAGACGTTCGGCGTTGCGGGCTGAAAATGCAGTTGCGCGGCGTGAGTCGCGGTGCGCCGTGGTGGCGTCGCGACGACGTATCGGGCCAATAAACGCGGCCGAGCGGCGAATCACTCCCACGGACCACATCGTCGCCACGCCGCACGATCACATGAACCGTATCGCCACGCATTTTATATTACCCGGCACCGGCCCCGTGTGCGACCGCAAACCGCACGTGCGGGACACCGCCCGCGGGCGCGCGTAGCCAGCGTAGGGCGCATGCAGTAATCATATGAACACTGCCGGTGTGCATGGCCATCACCGCATGTATCGGCTAGATTCGTACGGAGCCGACGCGACGGTGAGTGCGACGCCTCGCCGGGACCACCGCTAAGCGTCGGGATCACCAATCACCGGGAACCTGGAGTCAGGAGCGCGATTTCGATGAACTGCCCGAGGTGTGGTATCGAGCTGGTGCCTGACGCCGTGTTCTGTCATTCGTGCGGCGCCGATCTGCGCGCTCCCACGAGCGCGGGCGACGACCGCACGGCAGGAAAGACGGCGGGCAAGTCATCTGCCGCTCGTCCGGCCGACAACGCGGCTGCGGACGAACGGGCCCCTGGTGCCGCGCTACGGGCCCGCGGCCAACAGGCGGCAGTGAACGTCGACCTGCAAGAACGGGAACTCTGGCAAGGGGGATACTCACCCAAAGCAATGGTGGGCAAGGCGGTTCTCGCCGCCGTGCTGAGTGTCGTGGCGATCGGCGTCGCGATTGCCGTGGGCGAAAACGTCGGCTGGTGGATCGCGCTGGTCGTGATCGCCGTCGTGTGGCTCTTCCTGGCCGGTGAACTCGCCTATCGCCGGCTCAGCGTGCACTATCGCGCGACGAACATAATTCTCTACCACGAGTCGGGGATCCTGCGACGCACGACCGACCGCGTCGAACTGATCGACATGGACGATATTTCCTACACGCAAGGCATCGTCGATCGGATGCTCGGCGTGGGAACCGTTACGATCCGTTCGTCGGACGTATCGGACCCCGTGTTGCGGTTGGTGGGGATCGATGACGTGCGCGAGGTGGCGGCCCGACTCGACAATGCCCGTCGGGAAGAACGGATGCGCCGCGGGCTATACATCGAATCGGTCTGAGAGGGCGACGTTCTCTGCGGAGAGCACCGTTCGACGTGCCGAACGCCCAATGGGCGCCCGTCCCCCTGAGCGCCCGGCGCCTGCGAAACGAATCGCAGCGGCCGAGCGAACGAATCGCGCACTATTCGTCGGGATCGTCGTCCGCAGGTTTCTTGCCGTTGAGCGTCCAGTCACGGCGCTGCCGCGAGCTGGGGATGCCGAGCGCCTTGCGGTACTTGGTCACCGTGCGGCGGGCAACGC
>JAGQPT010000567.1 GCA_020426575.1 Planctomycetales bacterium | reverse complement strand
TGATCCTAACCCCTGGGCCGGCGCGCCGGCAACTAATTTCGCGCCGATCGACCGATGAATGACCCACGCCGGGAGCGGGTTTCGCGCCCCGGGCTCGCTTGGTACGATTCACGCCGACGAGTCACACTGAAGTGGAAAACCTCGGCGTCGCGTGGACTTTTCCCGTCGGACACCGCTTTTCAGGACAGGAGCCGCAATTATGCAGGACCCGTACGCCGTCGATCTCACAGCTTGCCGGGGACGACAACAGCGGCTCATGGAGGTGATGAGACGTGAGCGGCTCGACCTGGCGATCATCGCCCGTGGCGAGCACATCCAGTGGCTCACCGGCGTGCGCTATCCGCACCATTTCGAGCCCGTGGTGACGCTCAGCGTCGACGGCCGCTGTGGGTTGATCGTTCCCAACAAAGCGCCCGAGACGGCTGCGGCTGACGATGTCCGCACCTACGAAGGGAAGTGGCTTTCCACGATGCGCAACGACCAACGTGCCGCGGCCGCTGCGGTGCTGGCCGACGTGCTGGCGACCGAATCTTCGTCGTTGCGCGTCGGGGGTGAATACTCCGTGTTTGGCCCGCACCTGCGCGAGGCCGTCGGTTGCGACGCCGTGTTCGACGTCGAGCCGGAGATCGTGCGGATGCGACGTCGCAAGGACGACGACGAACTGGCCCTGATCGGCAGGGCGATCGACGCGACCGGCGCCATGTATCGCCGCGCTCGCGAGATCATTCGGCCGGGCATCAACGAACTCGACGTCTTTAACGAACTCCAGGCGGTGGCCGTTCGCGAGTTGGGCGAGATGCTCACTGGCACGGGAAACGACTACGCGTGCGGTGCGCGGGGGGGCCCGCCGCGCGACCGAGAGGCCCAGTCGGGCGAACTCTACATCCTCGACCTGGGGCCGGCGTATCGCGGGTACTATGCCGACAATTGTCGGGCGATTGCCGTCGACGGTCGACCGACCGATTTGCAGGCGGCGACGAACCGCTGCATCTGTGAAGTCTTCGGCATGATCGAAGCGAAGGTGCGGCCGGGCGTGCGTTGTCGCGAGGTGTTCGACGAGGCCAAGGCGATGCTCGACGCCTATATGCCGGATCGTTTCAACCACCATCTGGGTCACGGCATCGGCCTGTCGCCGCACGAGGGTCCGCACTTGAATCCGAATTGGGACGACGTGTTCTCTGAACGCGACGTTTTCACGGTCGAGCCCGGGTTGTACGGCGACGACCTGCGGGGGGGCATCCGCCTGGAGAATGACTACCTGGTGACGTCCGACGGCGTGGAACTGCTCACCGACTTTCCATTGGAACTGTGAGCGGCACCATTGGCGTGACCGTTCTGCGGAGCGCCGGGATCAGTACGTCGAACCGCCTGTTCGGGCGTGGCCGACACAGGGGTGTAGTTGCCCGGCACGTAAGCTTCGGTATAGGGACAACCGGCCCAGGAAAGCCCGACGCCGAATCCGACGAGCATGCAACGCGTGCCGTGTTTGAGCCGCCCGGCTTCGCGAAGCTGGTGCATGGCGATCGGCACGGTCGATGACACGGTATTGCCGACGTTCTCGAGCAGAATCGGCAGACGATCTTCGTCGACGCCGAGGCGATCCTGCAGGTGTTCGAGCATCAATCGGGTCGCCTGATGCACGATGAACAGGTCGACGTCGTCACGCGTGCTGTTATTGCGGGCCAGCGCCCTGTCGACGAGGTGGGGGATGTTTTCCAGGGTGAAGCCGACGAGGCTGGGGCCGTCCATGTAGAGGCGGCTGGACCAGCGCTTTTTCGTACGGGGTTGAATGGCCTGGTCCGCCGGGCGGGCGCCACCGCTACCGACCAGCAGCGCGTTGCCACCACTGCCATCGGTGCCAAACTCGAACGGTCCGAACGTCGGTTCGTCGGCCGCTTCGATCAGCGTTGCCGCCGAGGCGTCGCTGAATATGGTGCGCAGCGAGCGGTCGCTCGAGTCGATGTATTTTGAATAGGTCTCAGCCGTGATCAGCAGCACCCGCCTGGCCATGCCGCCGCGGATCAGTCCGTCGGCCAATGACATGCCGTAAACAAACCCGGAACAGCCCAAGTTGAAGT
>JAGQPT010000566.1 GCA_020426575.1 Planctomycetales bacterium | reverse complement strand
CACCGCCGTGCAGGCCAGCGCTTCCGACCACACATAGGGGCGAATGCGACGTCGCAGCCGAGCGATCACCCCACGGACGGCAGGGGGGCGCTGCCAGACGCTGCAATCGCGAGGCTCGGAGGCGGTCGACGGTGTCGGTGTAGTGGTCATTGAGTGTGGTGGACGGCTGCGGCGAGTAAGGGGTTGGGAAGATGTTGTTCTAAACGGAGTTGAAAATCGACGGATCGTCGTGATTGTTGGACGCGGCCGATTGTGCTACGCGAGCCGCGCCAGTCGGCGCATGGTCCATTCCGTGCAAAGTAGACCACACAGCGCCAGCATGAACCAAGAGTTATCCCAGAGCTGCGTGGGGGCGAGTTGTTGAACGACGTATTGCGTGCGGTCCTCGATGCGCTGCCAGATAGGAGCAGCGGCGCCGCGGCCGAAGGCTTCGTCGAGTCCGACGAAATAATGTCCTCCACTGCGTTCGGCAACGCGCTCCAGCAGTGCGTCGTTTCGCATGGAATACTGCCGCTCCAGGTCGGGAAGTTTTACCTGGATGGCGCGCGAAACGCGCCGGCTTTCATCCGACGCGAACGCCATCAGCCGGTAAGTGCCTTCTCGGCTCGGGGTGAACTGTCCAGCGAAGTTGCCGAGGCGTTCTCCATCGTCGGCGAGTGTGACGGTTTCCAGATCGCCACCGGGGGCGACGATCGTAAGGTCGGCTTCGGCCGCCTGATACGGCTCGCCACGTTCGTCCTTGAGCTGAGCATGCACCGCGACGGTCTGCCCGACGCCGTAGCGATCCTTTTCGGTGAGCAAGACGCCGCCGGAGGCACCGCGGTGGAGCCGGCCCTGTGAGACGTGACGAATCAGCTTAGTGTAAAACCGTTCGAAATACCCTTCGTCGAGGCGGCGCCAGCGCCAAAGTTCGCCGCTGCCGATGTAGAACACGCGTCCCGAGCCGAAAAAGTGTTCGACGAGAAAGGGGGTGGCCTGCGCGGCGATACCGGTGTCCAGACCCACGTGTCGAGCGTAGACAATTGCCCCGGGTTTGACTCCGCGAAGCCGATGACTGGCAAAGACGCCGTCGAACCGCTCCCAAGCCGTCAAACTGCTCGACCGGCTTTCGTCGATCCACAGCGCCTCAGAGTCGCGGCCCGCCTCGCTGAGCTCGATCGGCCATCTGGCGGTGCGTTGCGGGCGGAGCGACTCGGCAATACTGAATCGTTCAAAGAACTCAACTGGTGCCAAATCGCGCACCGCGTCAAGCGAACTGTCCTGCGCGCAGCGGTCGGTGTAGACGTCGCCGGCGATCATGACGAGGCCGCCGGCCTGTTTACCCACCCAGGTTTCCAGCAGTTCGAGTTGATGGCTGTTGAGTTTGCGCCAGTCGGGGTCGAACGCCACGATCACGTCATACGGCAGCAGGGTCTCGGCCGTGTCAGGAAAACTTGCCAGCACCGAATCGGCGTCCTGGGCCATGCCCGACTGTGCCGTCTGCAATAACACATCGACCGTCACCTCGGCGTCTCGCCAAAGCACGCCGCGGACGAATTGGTATTCCCGCGTCGGGCCGCCGGCAAAAAGCAGCACGCGCGTGCGCCGTTCGACGACGTCGATCGCGGCGCTTTCGGTCGCCGTTCCCGGCGAGGCGGCGGAGCCGTTGTCGGCCGCGTTCGGCGAAGCGACCGTCATGCGAAGCGTCTGCCGGCCGAGCGACGTGGGCGCGACTTCGAAGCGGACGGGCAGCAGTTCGCCGTCAGCGCCCAGTGTGATCGTTTGCGACTCGACGAGTTCCGCGCTGTCCGGCTTGGCGTCGTCTTCGGCACCCGTCGGTTCGGCACCGGATTGGATGTAGAGCGTTGCCACGGAAGATTGGCCGGCCATGCCGAACGCCTGAACGTAACCGGTGACGACGAAACGGTCACCGGGATAGGCGCGGTGGGGCACTCCGAGCTCGGCGATGCGGACCTGCGAAGTTTCTGCGGCGCTGCCCACGCCGACGGGAAATATGGGTATGCCCGCGTCGCCGGCGCTTTGGGCGGCAATTTCAGCCGCAAGCCCGGCGTTTTCGGCACCGTCGCTGACCACAATGATGCCGGCAACGGGCGTCGCCCCCGATGCGTCGACGAGTTTCGCCAGAGCGTCGCCAAGGCGGCTTTGGTCACCGCGGGCGGCCAGTTGGCCCGTCCAGTCGACGTGGTCACTTCGGGCGTCGTTTCCGCCCGTGTCGGTGTCGGACTCCCCCGCATCGGGGGCTTCTCGATCCTTTTCCGCGTCCGCAACATCGGCGAGTTGAGTGTCGTCGCTGTTGGCTTCGACCATTGCGCCGGAGATGGTTTCCGGGTTGTCGGAGTAGGCGCGCCGTCCGAGCGCGACAACGGTGCGCACGTCCTTGTCGAACGTGCTCACGACGACGTCGTGTCGGTCGCGCAGCCGTTGGACCCAGTCTTCGCTGGTCAACGACTGAGCGATGCGTTGGCTGCGCGAGAGAGCGTCGGTGCTTGCGCCGTCGGTGTCGGCCGCGTCGCTCATGCCCATGCTGAGACTGGTGTCGACGAGCAGGTGGAGTTTGGCGTTGCGGGCAAGCGTCTGCTCGTTACGCCATTGCGGCTGCAGGTAAATCCCCACCAACAGGCACATCACACCGCAGCGCAGTAGCGCCAGCACACTGCCGCGCAGCGGCCCCAGCTCGGCAGCGTCGCGGCGATACATCCAGACGACGTACGACAGCAACAGGGCCAAAACCATCAGCGGCGCAATCCAGTCGACGCCGCTGTTGATGCGACCCCATTCAAACGTGGTTGTTTCCGCGATGTCGAACATCAGGTCTGTCGTTGGTGAGGGTCAGCGTCGGGGTACGTTCAGTACGGCCGTGGAATGTCCGCTGGCGGAGTAGGCCAGCGCCTGTTCAGCCAACAGCAACAGCAACAGCGCCACGAGCACGAAGGTCGAAAGATTCGAGCGGTCCATGCCGTGCGAATCGAGTTCGATGTCTCGCGAGTCGTGGACGTCGTAGTCGACGTTTTCAAGTCGCGACGCCAGTTGAGGGTTGGTGACCAGTTGTAACTCGCCTTCGTCTGGGTTGACGTTGACCGCTAACTTCCACGTCTCGGCCTCGCCACTTGGCGAATTGGCATGAACGGTATAAAAGCCGACTCGGTCGGCGTCTTCGAGCGTTGCCACGAGTTGGTGCGGATCTCCGGCTGGTTGGGCTGTCAGCGTCGTCTGACGCTGGCCATCGGCCAATTCGACGCGGAGTCGCGCGGCGTGCTCCCGCTCGTCGACGGCGAGTTTTAACGGCTGACCGACTTGGTGCTCCTGGCGGGTGCCATTGTTCGAGGCCAAGTAGGACTCGAGATCGAGGATGAGGACGACGAAGCTGGGATTGCGGGCCCAATTGTTCCAGCGCGGTGCGGCGGTCGTCAGGAGTGCCACGACCCGGCCGGCGCCGAAACGCCGATCGAGGATCAGAGGTGCATCGTTCCGCATTGCTGCGGCGATTTCGACGCCGCTTCGCCCCAAAGCGTCGCGGTCAGCAGCTAGTTCATAATAGCGCCCCACGCTCACCGTCTGCAGGAAGCTGTTCCGTTCACCGCGAAACGCCCGCAATAGCGGATGGTTCGATTCGCCAATGTCGGGCACCTTCTCGACTCGGTCGCGATTCAGGTCGGCCGTTTTGTTGAGCGGAGCCGGGAAGACGCCAGCGCCGTCGCGGTACAACTGTTCGTTGACGAATTGCGATTCTGTGCGGTCGCCCAAGACGAAGCAGACTCCCCCACCGGCGTTGGCGTAACGTTCGATCGCCGCGACTGCATCGGCAGGAATGGAGTCGATATTGGCGATGAAAATGGCGGCGAAGTTGTCGACCGGTTGAGTCGCCAAGTAGCTGGGAGCTTCTACGACCGGAGCTATGCCTGTGCGGACGCCACCGCCCGGGGACAGCGCCATGGCAATGAACTGTCCGTCGAGCCCGTCGGGAGAGCCGTCGACGATCAAGACGCGGGCTGACTCGGGAACGTCGAGGGCCTCATAGCGCACGTTGTCGAGTTCGACGGCGTCGGCGTCGATTCGAGCCACGATTGCCTTGGAACCACCCGCCGGGAACTGCAGTTCGGCCTGCTGGCGACGCCGCTGACCGGAGAGGATTTCATCGATGACGACGGTGCGCTGCTGCTTGCCGTCGACTTCGAGCTGAACGGGTACTTGACGGGCGACCTCGTCGGAGAAGTTGGCCACTTCAATGTCGAAGCGGACGGGCACTCCGGCGGCGACTGTCGAACGGCTGCAGGAAACGTCCGTGACAGCGAGATTGGGGCGGTGGCGGTCGGCGCATCGCACGAGGTGAAGCCGGCCTCCGGTCGTGTTGATCTGCCGGCAGGTTTCTTGCCACTCGGTCGTCGAGTCCCAGTCGCGACGGCGAAAATCGGATACGATGTAGACGACGAGTTGCTCATCGCGGTTTTGCTCGGCAAGGGCGGCGGCATATTCAAGGGCCTCGGCTGGCCCAACGGCCAACTGCGTGGGCGCGATCTCCGTCGTGATGTCGGCCAGGCGGCTCGGGAAGTCGGCACCGACAAGGGACGCCTGCAAGTCGGGCAGGGCCGGCACGCTGCCGTGGCCCGACTTGGAAAAGCGTATCAGCGTGAACAATTGGCTGGAGCCGGCGCTGGATGCTTGCTGGCCAATGCGTTCGACCACGCGGACCGCTTCGTCGAACACGCTGCGGTCGTCCAGCCGATCGGTCATTGAGAAGCTGTCGTCAAGCAGGATGACGTGGTGGACACGGCCGTCGCCGAGTCGCTGCAGCCACGCGCTATGTAGGGCAGGGCGGGCCACGAGCAGAACGATTCCAGCAATGAGGCCGACCCGTGCCAGCAGCAGCAGCAGCTCGCGCAGGCGAATCCAGCGGCTGTTTCTGCGTTGACTGGCCAGCAGAAACTCCATCGCCGCCCATTCGACGCGTTTGTGCCGCAACATATTGATCAGGTGGATCAATACCGGTAGCGCGGCCAACAGCAGCCCCCATAGCAGTGCTGGATGCGCGAAACTCAACATGCGACCGGTTCCTGGTGATGCCGTCACGGCGACGGCGCTGCGGATTTCGTGTGTGGAAAAAACGTGGTGAGGTTCATGGCCGTTTTATGCGGTGGCCCGACCGCGGCGGGCGCGGCTGGCCAACATCGTCGTCAGGGCCATGTCCAGTGGATCGCTCGTGCGAATAAGTTGGTAATCGGCTCGGTTCTGGGCGCAGCCGCGACACACCTCTTCGAGGAAGGTCTGCAGCGCTTCCAGGTATCCTTCTTTCAAGAGCCGGGGATTGCAGGTCAGGTGGTTTGTCGATTCGGCGGCGTCGAAGCGGACGGGTCCCGTGAAGGGGAAGTCCAACTCGTCGTCGTCGAGAATCTGGAACACGAGAACGTCGTGTCCCCGTTGTCGCAACAACCGAATGCCGCGGAAGAATCCTTCCCGTTCGGCCAACAAGTCGGAAAAGAGCACGACGAGTCCGCGTCGCGGCAGCGTTTCGGCCGTCTCGCGAAGAATGCGGTGCATGTCGGTCTTGCCCGCCGGCTCGGCGACGTCGAACGCCTTGATGATTTCGTGCAATTGGGCAAAGCGGCTGCGATGTGGCAACGAGGCGCGGACTTCCTCATCGAACACGGTGCAGGCGACCGAGTCGTGTTGGTGGAGGGAAAGGTACGCGACGCTGGCCGCCAGCGAGCAGGCGTAGTCGAATTTGTTCAACGGCCCCGATCCGTAGTGCATGCTCCGCGAGGCGTCGACGAGCAGCGTGCACCGCAGGTTCGTGTCTTCCTCATACTGTTTGACGTAAAGGCGATCCTTGCGCGCCCACACCTTCCAGTCGACGTGGCGGGGGTCGTCCCCCGGCACATACTGGCGGTGCTGCAGGAATTCGATCGATCGGCCAAAGTAGCGACTGCGGTGCAGCCCGGAGAAAAAGCCCTCGACCACGTAGCGAGCGCGCAGGTCGAGCCGGGCGACGCGTGCCACCGCTTCAGGATGCAAGTATTTTTTGGAATCGGGCATCACGGGTCAGTTCGCTTTCGTCAGCGGGTGTGTTATCGATCAATTTGGCGATCACGTCGTCGGCCGTCGTGCCCTCGCTTTCGGCGGCGAAGTTGACGACCAGGCGATGGCGAAGCACGGGGCGGGCCAAGGCCTGGATGTCCTCGACCGAAACGTGCGAACGGCCGTAAAGCAGCGCCCTCGCCTTGGAGCCCAGCAGGAGGTACTGGACGGCCCGCGGCCCGGCACCCCAACTGAGTTCCTCGCGGACGAAGTCGGGGGCCCCCTCCTCACTGACGCGGGTTTGCCGAACCAGCGACAGGGTGTAGCGAATCACGTGGTCGGAAACCGGTACCCGCCGCACGAGGTGCTGGAGCGAGAGGATGTCGACGGCATCGAGTACCGGCTCGATCGAGTCGGTCGACAGGGTCGTCGTCCGCCGGGCGATTTCGAATTCCTCGTCGAACGTAGGGTACTTCACGAACACCTTGAACATGAAGCGGTCCTGCTGCGCTTCGGGAAGCGGGTAGGTCCCTTCCTGCTCGATCGGATTCTGTGTCGCCAATACGAAGAACGGATCGGCCAGGTTGTGTTGCTGTCGCCCCACGGTGACCGTGCCTTCCTGCATCGCTTCGAGCAGGGCAGCCTGGGTCTTGGGGGGCGTGCGGTTGATTTCGTCGGCCAGTACGACGTGGCTGAACAGCGGCCCTTCTAGGAAACGCGTCGAGCGACGACCGGTGCTACGATCCTCTTCGATGATGTCCGTGCCCGTGATGTCCGCCGGCATTAGGTCCGGCGTGAACTGGATGCGGCTGAACGACAAGTTGAGCGTACGGGCAAGTGTGCTGATCATCAGGGTCTTGGCCAGCCCCGGCACGCCTTCCAGCAGGCAGTGGCCACGGCTGAACAGTGAGATCAACAGCTCTTCGATCACGGCCTCCTGGCCGACGATCACCTGGCTGAGTTGGGCGAGGATTTGTTCGCGCGCCGCGTTGAGGCGGGCGATCGAGTTTTGCTCGCCGCTCAGGTCCGATGGATTGAAGGACGACTCATTCATGGGCGCGAAATCCTCTGCGGGGTACGTTGTTGTCGTGCCGGGGGATCAACGTTGGTAAATCGGCAGGGCAGCGTTTTCGAGTTGTAACACGGTGAGGTTGATCGCCGTTGTATAGACGGGGCCAATGTAGCCCTGGTTCCAGCTTCCGTCGGGCGACGCCTCACTGATCAGCCGTTCCTGAATCTTGTCGCGATACTCGGTCCAGGTGTTGCCGCCTTCGCGGTACAGCACCTGGCTGTAATAAAAATGGGCATAGTGCCAGTGGCCGAATCCCTGGTTGGCGATGTTCGAGAGGTTCTTGTTGCAGTAGTCGAGCAGCTTGGGGACGTACTCGTCGTCGTATTCGCCGGCGTT
>JAGQPT010000565.1 GCA_020426575.1 Planctomycetales bacterium | reverse complement strand
TGTCTGCCGGTGCTTCGTCACCGCTGAAGAGAAACTCCTTCAGCAGATCGCCGTGTTCGGCCGCCGCCTGGTCGAGGCTGGTGAATACGACCCCCCGATCGGCCAGGACCGGGTCGAGTTCACCGACGACCGATCGGCTGTTGTGCGAGACGAGTCGGCCGCCGAGGTCCACCCCTTCGGCCAACAGCGCCGGCGGCAAATCGTCACAACTCACGTCACCGGCGGGCAATTGAAATTGGTCGAGATGGAATGTACGGATGTCGGTGCGCGACCACTCTTCACCGCGTCCCGCCGGGAAGTCCAGAGCCGAGAACACGGACCAGGCCTGCCGACGGATGTCAGCGACCCAATCGGGTTCGCCGCGCTCGGAGATGAACGCCTCGAAACCGGCGTCGTCGAAACTTGTGGGGTGTATCGTCTGTGTCATTTCAACACTGAATGTTCCAGGGCGGGGCGACAGGTTCACGCCTGTCGGGCACGAATGCGGGCGGCGCCTCACTCGCGCCGGCCGTTAGCGTGACTTAGCCGACGCTGCCTTCCATCTGCAACTCGATCAGGCGGTTCATCTCAACTGCGTATTCCATCGGCAGTTCCTTGACCAGCGGCTCGATGAAACCGTTGACGATCATCGTGCTGGCTTCGGATTCGCTGAGCCCGCGGCTCATCAGATAAAAGAGCTGTTCTTCCCCGATGCGAGAGACGCTGGCCTCGTGGCCGATGGTGACGTCCTGTTCTTCGATTTCGATGTATGGGTAGGTGTCGCTGCGGCTCTTGTCGTCGAGGATCAGGGCGTCACACACAACGCTCGACTTCGACTTGGTAGCACCCGGCTCGACCTTGACCAGTCCGCGATAGCTCGATCGGCCACCACCCTTGGAAATCGACTTCGAGACGATCTGGCTCGTGGTGTTCGGCGCACAGTGCACAACCTTGGCTCCGGCGTCCTGATGCTGGCCTGCCGAGGCAAATGCGATCGAAAGGATTTCGCCGCGGGCACCGGGTTCCATCATGTAGACGGCCGGGTACTTCATCGTGAGCTGGCTGCCGAGGTTGCCGTCGACCCATTCCATCGTGGCGTCACGGTAAGCGACGGCACGCTTGGTGACGAGGTTGTAGATGTTATTGGCCCAGTTCTGGATCGTCGTATAGCGGCAACGGCCACCCTTCTTGACGATGATTTCCACGACGGCGGAGTGCAGGCTTTCAGTGCTGTACATCGGGGCCGTGCAGCCTTCGACGTAGTGAATCTGAGCACCTTCGTCGACGATGATCAGCGTCCGTTCGAACTGGCCCATGTTCTCGGCGTTGATGCGGAAGTAGGCCTGCAACGGGAAGTCGATCGACACGCCCGGGGGCACGTAGATGAACGAGCCGCCCGACCAGACGGCCGAGTTGAGCGCGGCGAACTTGTTGTCCGACGGCGGAATGATCGTGCCGAAATACTCGCGCAACAGGTCGGGGTGCTCGCGTAGGGCCGAGTCCGTGTCGGTGAAGATCACCCCTTTTTCGGCAAGGTCTTCACGCAGCGAACCGTAGACCACTTCGCTCTCGTACTGTGCCTTGACGCCGGCGAGAAACTTCTTTTCCGCTTCGGGAATGCCGAGTTTGTCGAACGTGCGCTTGATGTCCTCGGGGACGTCTTCCCAACTGTGTCCCTGTTCGTTCGACGGCTTGATGTAGTAGTAGATGTCCTGGAAGTCGATGCCGATTCGGCCGCCCCAGGTCGGCATCGGTTTCGACTCGAACACTTCGAGGCTGTGCAGCCGAAACTCGCGCATCCATTCTGGCTCGCCCTTCATCTCCGAAATCTGGGTGACAATTTCCGCGTCGATGCCCTTGCGGGCCTTGAAGACGTACTTCTCGTCGTTGCGGAAGTCGTACTTATTGAATTCGCCAAATTGTGGCTTGGCGTTGACGGTTACATCCGTGGACATGACATGTCCCTCCCGAAGGGTGGGGGTACTTCTCTGTATGTGACGACGCGGCTGCATGTAGCGACGCGCCAGGGCGACTAACCTTCTTCGGTGGCGGCAGCGGCCAGCGCCGACGACTCGTCGCCGTACTTGGCGCGGATGCGGTCGTAACCGTTCTGATGCAACTCGACGGCAAGCTCGGGGCCCCCCGTCTCAACGATGCGGCCGTCGAGCATCACGTGCGTGACGTCGGGGCGATTGTGTTCGAGCAACTTGTCGTGGTGCGTGATGATCAACACGCCCATGTCTTTGCCGCCGATTTCGGCGATGCTTTCGCTGGCCAGCCGCACGGCATCGACGTCCAGGCCGCTGTCGGTCTCGTCGAGGACGGCGAAGCTGGGACGCAGCATGGCCATCTGTAGGATCTCGGCGCGCTTCATCTCACCGCCGGAGAAGCCTTCGTTCACATAGCGGCGGGCGAAGTCGGCGTTCATCCGCAGGTGGTCCATCTTCTCACGCAGTTCCTTGCGGAACTCACGCATGGGGATGAGATCCTCGCCCTCCTTGCGCTCCGGCCGACGGATGTTGGTCGTGGCGTGACGAAGGAAGTCGGCTAGCTTCACACCCGGTATCGACGTCGGTCGCTGGAACGCCATGAACAGCCCCGCCTTGGCACGTTCGTCCGCTTCGAGCTCGAGCAGGTCGACATCGTCGAGCATGATTTGTCCCGACGTGACTTCGTAGCGCGGATGACCCATGATGGCCAGGCCGAGCGTGCTCTTGCCCGAACCGTTGGGTCCCATCAGGGCATGCGTTTCGCCCCGTCGAATCGTCAGGTCGACGCCTTTGAGGATCGGCTTGTCTTCGACCGACACGTGCAGGTCGGTGATCTTGAGGATGTCAGCCATGTTTGCGTTTCGTTCGGGATAAAGTCGTTATGCCGCGGGCCTTGTTGCAGCCGCGCTTTCGCAGCGATTCCGTCGCTTCAAATAACATCTGTCCGACGCTCAGACGTCGGAAATCTTCTGGTGATCGAACACCGGTTGTTCGTCAGGCACGCTGACAAAGCCGGAATGGTGCGGAACCGGCAATTCGTCGTCGAGCTTCGTGCCAAGTTTCCCGGCCGTGCGCAAAAAGCCTTCGTTGCCGCGTTTGGCGATGCGGTGACCCTTGACCTTGTCCTGGATGCGCATCAGGCCTTCGAGCAGGGCTTCGGGGCGTGGCGGACAGCCGGGAACGTAAACGTCCACGGGCACGACCAGGTCGACCCCTTTGACCACGTGATAGCCGTACTTGAAGTAGGGACCGCCGCCGATCGTGCAGGCGCCCATTGCAATCACGAACTTCGGGTCCGGCATCAGGTTGTAGAGGCGACGGACGCGGCTCGACATTTTGTACGTGACCGTACCGGCAACGATCATCAGGTCCGCCTGCCGCGGCGTGGCGCGGAACGCGCCGGCCCCGAAGCGGTCCATGTCGAATCGGCTGGCACCAGCTGCCATCATTTCGATCGCACAGCACGCCAGGCCGAACGTCATCGGCCAGAGGCTCGACTGGCGGGCCCAGTTGATCGCCTGCTCCACGGTCGTGGTGACGACGCTGTCTTCGAGTCGTCCTTCAATCCATGGTTGTGTCATGTTCGACTTTCCGTCTTTGCAACTGCTGTGTACCCAAATGGGGCCGGGCGGCCACCGAATCGTGCTAGTATATCGAGGCAGGGCCGTGGCTTAAACCGGCTGGGCCGCCACGGTGCTCGCAACTTCGCCACGGTCTCAACCTTCACCCCGCTGCCGGCGCCGCCGCGGCAAACTCGCAGCAACTGTGACCGTCCAGGCGGCATTGGGTCAATTTCACGTCCGACTCGATCAATTCGGCCATCATCAGACGCTCGACGGCACAGATACCCCGGTCTCGTTCGGCGAGAGTCGGATACGGGCACTCTAGGGCCCTCAGCACCGGCAACTCGCGCGAATCGTCAACCTCAAACGGCACGCTCCGCTCGTCGAACACCTCACCCGCCGCCCGTAGGCGGTCGACCAGGTTCTTACCTTCGACCCGGTCGGCATAACGCTCAGCCAGTGAGCTGGCAACCCGAGCTAGCAGCCCCTGACGGACCTCGGGGTCGTTGACTCGGCGTATTTCTTCCCAAAGCACGATGGCTAGGTCCGCGAAATTCGAACCTACCCGCTGCCGCGCTTTTTCGGAGAGCGAATATCGGTGGCTGGGGCGGCCCCGGCCGCTACGATCGGTTTCCCGGCGCACGAGTCCATCGGCCATCAAGCGGCTGAGCCGCTGTCGCACGGCTGTCGCGGTCACGCTGGTCGCTTCGCCCAGTTCGGCAACGCTCATCGGCCCGTTGCGACGCATCAGGGCAAGAAAACCGCTGTCGGAGCTCTCGTGGATGGTGTCGTCGTTGTCGGACATGCGTGCAAACCGAAATATTGGGAGGCGCGATCACAACCGCCCTTACACCTATCAATCTAACGGTTAACACATTTTAGTCAATTCTATCTGCGTAAAATACTCGATGGGTTATGTAAACCGTTGACTTGAAACGCTTTATAGGCTAGAAGTTGGCCGAGGCGCCCGTCGAAACACCGTATGGCGATCGCACAATTGTCGATCGCAGCGGTGTAACGCCTCTGTTCCGCTATCGCTTGGATGAGGTAGCGGGACGGTACGCATCGCGTAGCCACATTGGTCGCCCCGCCCCATTCGCCGACCCCACGAACGGAGGATATCGGATGTCGACGGCAAGAATCGTACGACGCTTGGCGCTCTCGGCGGTGCTGGGCTTTCTATTTTTGGTCGGCCCGAGCTCTGGCGGCGTCGCCCGTGCCCAAGTCGACAGCGCGGCCGATGCGCCGACCGACGAAGCCGCGATCCGGGAGGCCGCGCCCGACGCCAATTCCGCCGTATCGGCCGACGGCAAGGCAGAAACCGCGACCGACGAAGTTGATGGCGAGCCGGTCAGTTGGATCCGCCGGCAAGAAAAGCACGTCGATGAACTGTTCGGCAAGTGGCTGGTCGAGCCGCTCGCATCTGTGCTGTTTTTCAATTTCTGGAGCGACCAGTGGCTGCTGGTCAACGAAAAGACGGGTAAGGGCGTGAGCGTCCCGTTTGTCGTGCTCTGGCTGCTTTTCGGCGCAGTGTTCTTCACGCTGCGGATGGGTTTCATCAACGTGCGGGCGTTCCGGCACGCTTTGCACCTGGTCCGGGGCGATTACGACGATCCCGACGACGAGGGAGAAGTGAGCCACTTTCAGGCGCTCTCATCGGCCCTGTCGGCAACGGTTGGGCTCGGCAACATCGCAGGTGTGGCGATCGCCGTTGGCAAAGGGGGCCCCGGGGCGGTGTTCTGGATGATCGTTGCCGGGCTGTTTGGCATGTCAAGCAAGTTCACCGAATGCACGTTGGCGCAGATGTACCGTCGCATTTCCCCCGACGGCACGATTTCCGGTGGGCCCATGCACTATCTCAAGGAAGGTCTGAGTACCGTGGGCACAGGGGGCACGCGGACGTTCATGCAGGGACTCGGCGTCGTGCTCTCGATCATGTTCACGATCATGTGCATCGGTGGCTCGTTCGGAGGAGGCTGCGCGTTTCAGGTCAACCAGTCACTCGGCGCGCTCAAGGCCCAATTTCCCGACCTCGTCGAATGGGGCTGGCTGTACGGCGTGTTGATGATGGTCGCCGTCGGCGTCGTCATTATCGGCGGCATTCGGCGCATTGCCGCAACGGCCGAGAAAGTGGTGCCGACGATGTGCGCCATTTACTTGTTGACGGCCCTCTACATCGTCTTGTCGAACTACGACAAGTTGGGAGCCGCGATTGAGACGATCGTCTTGGAAGCGTTCTCATGGGAAAGCGTCTACGGCGGTTTTCTCGGCGTGATGGTCGTGGGCGTACAACGGGCGGCATTCTCGAACGAGGCTGGCATCGGATCGGCCGCGATCGCGCATTCCGCCGCCCGAACCGACGAGCCGATCCGAGAGGGCATCGTCGCGCTGCTGGAACCGTTCATCGACACGGTCGTGGTCTGCACAATGACCGGTCTCGTGATCGTCATCACGGGGGCGTACAATAACCCGGAATACGCCGATCTGATCGATCGCAACCAGGGGGCCGTGCTCACCTCCGAGGCGTTTGGCCACGTGGTCCGTTGGTTCCCGACGCTGCTCAGCATTGCCGTGGTGTTGTTCGCCTACTCGACGCTGATATCATGGTCGTATTACGGCGAACGATGTTGGTCGTACCTGTTCGGCGATCGGGCCGGCATCGTTTACAAGATCCTGTTCCTGGTGTTCGTATTTCTGGGGTCGGTCGTGACGGCCACGAATGTGCTCGATTTCAGCGACCTGATGATTCTGTCGATGGGATTGCCCAATATCCTCGGCGTCGTGCTACTGAGCGGACGGGTGCGGCGGGCGCTAGACGACTACTGGGGGCGCTATCGTGCCGGTGAAGTGACGCGCGATCGATGAATATATTGGCAGCGTGTTATGTTCCACAAGTAGCGACGATTCCACTCGGAGACTCGTATCATGGTTTGGTTACCAAAGCAGTCCGTCGTCGTACCGGTTGACTTCTCGGACAAGTCGTTCGACGCGGTCGCGGCGGCGCTCGAGCTCGTCGAAGACGCGTCGCACCTGCATGTTGTCCATGTACTGCCGTCGCTCGAACCGGCCGAGCCCGGGGTGATCTGGTCGACGATCGACGATCCCAGTCGAGCTCGGCACGCCGAACAGGCGATTCACGAGCGGCTCGAAGAGCATGGCCTTAAACAGGCCCAGGTTGCCATTGCCTTTGGCGACCCTGGCCGTGAAATCGCCGAGTATGCCCAAAAGGCCTCGGCCGAGCTTATCGTGCTCCCCTCACACGGCCGCACGGGCATCACGCGGATGCTGATCGGCTCGGTTGCCGAACGCGTGGTGCGATTGGCGCACTGTCCGGTGTTGGTGTTGCGGGATTAAGACCAAGCTCGTGCTAGTTTCGCCGGCGACGGCCGCCAGGGCGCCTGGCGTCGTCAATCACGCGTGCGCTTTGTCGTTACCTGCGTCGAGCATCCGCAAGGCCGTCGTTGCCAGCGCACTATCGGGGTAGCGTTCTAAACAGCGCTCATACCAGTAGCGGGCATTGGAACCGTGACCCAGCTGGGCATGGCAGAAAGCGATGTTGGCCATCGCCATTTCACGGTAGCTTATTGCCGACGCCGACATCAGCACGATCGATCGATAACGATCGAGCCACGAGTTTCGATCGAAGAACGCGAGGCTCTTTTCAAATAGCGGAATCGCTCGATCGAATTGTTGCTGCCGGACGAGGCGGATCCCCCGCCGATGGTACCTCGGTATGAGCTGCCGCGAACCCGAGGAATACGCAAGATAAAGGAATCCGCCCACATAGAGTCCTGCGTCGGCCAGCAAATAGGTCGCAAGGGCGATTGCGCTGGTCAGTGCAATGATCTGAGGTGCAACGGCGTACCAGGAAATCTGGCGCAACAGCGGAAGTCTGCCGGTCATCCTTCGGCCCTCTTATCGCATCATCGAGTGACTACTTTATGGTAAAGGGTTGTTCTGTTTCCGTCGGGCCGCCCGCAATGGCATCGCGCGGATAATACAATTCGACGACCTCGCGAAACTCGGCGGCTGTCGTCGCCTTGGATGCGTGCGTGCGGAATGCCCGGGCGCCAGGTTGCCCCTGGGCATAGCAGCAGGCGTACTTGCGCATCAGCACCGTACCCTTCTCTTCGCCGAATCGTTCAACGATCATGCCATAGTGGTACTCGAGCAACGCGCGCTGTTCGGCGAGTGACAGGTCAGGCGGGATCGGCTCACCGGCTAGCGCTGCCTGCGCCTGGCGGAACAGCCACGGCTTGGCCAGTGCCGCGCGAGCGATCATCACGCCGTCGACGTCGTAGCGGCGAAACGCTTCGACCACCTTGGCCGCGGAATCCAGATCGCCATTGCCGATCAGCGGCAGGCTCTGCAAATGCGGTTTGATCGCGGAAATCTGCTCCCAGTCGGCCGAACCCTTGAAGAAGTCCTGAGCTGTACGGCCGTGCACGGTCAGCGCGGC
>JAGQPT010000564.1 GCA_020426575.1 Planctomycetales bacterium | reverse complement strand
CGCGACACCCACGCACCTTTGCCGATGGATTCGGTTCGAGGTCTCCGTGTCATTCGCGCCTCGGCGGTGACCCCCACTTTCTATTTTCCACATTGCACGACGAAACCAAATATGATTGCCAAAGACATCAAACCCGGCGCGATTGTCGTACACAACGGCCAGCCCTGCATGGTCAAGGGCGTGACGGTGCAGACGCCCAGTGCCCGCGGCGCGGCGACGATCTACAAGTACCGCGCGATGAACCTGATCAGCAAGCAGAAGGCGGACTTTTCGCTCAAGGGAGGCGAATCGCTCGACGAAGCCGACTTCCAACGCCGCCCGGTGACCTACATGTACAGCGACGCCACGCACGTCCACCTGTTGGACCAGCAGGATTACAACCAGCACGCCTTGCCGCTGGATCTGGTCGCCGACGAAGTGCCGTATCTGACCGAGGCGCTCGAGGGTGTCTTTGCCTTGATCTATAACGAGCAGTGCGTCGGCGTGCAGTTACCCGTCACGGTCGAGATGAAGATCATCGAGTGCGAACCGCGCGTCAAAGGCGACTCGGCGACGAGCCGCAACAAACCGGCGACCGTCGAGACCGGCCTGGTTGTCCCCGTGCCGGAGTATCTCAGCGAAGGCGAAGTGATCAAGATCGACACCCGCACGGGCGAGTTCCTGGGGCGGGCGTGAAGTACCCCGGGGGCGTTGCCCCAGGCTACGGTGGTAGAGGCCTGCGGCGAAGCGGAATGTGTCGGCCCGTCTGAGTCGCTATTCGACTACTTGCGGCGCGCAGTCTTCTTGGCACCGCTCTTGGCGCCGGGAGATTTCTTGGCGGCCTTTTTCTTCGTCGACTGTTTCTTGGCCGCCGCCTTCGTCTTGGTCGACTTCTTCGCGGCCTTCTTGGCAGGCGCCTTTTTCGTCGCTTTCTTCTTGCCGGCCGGTGCGCTGAAGATGCTGCCCCAGTTTTCGCTGTACTTTTTGGTGGAACCGGTGTTGAGGACGGTCACAATTCAACTCCTATCTGTATTCGGTCAGTCATCGCTACTCCCAGTGGCGCAACGAGCAGGGGGAACACCAGGAAGGCAAGGGGCAACAAATTGCTGCTGCCTCCCGACACCCCTCCTCCTCTCCGTGTCCCCCGTTTCCTCTGTGGTGAATTTTCCATGGAGCCCGTCTTAGCGCACGAGTTTCTTGTAGCGGAAGCGGTGCGGCTGGTCGGCGTCGACGCCGAGCCGCTCTTTGCGTTCGGCTTCGTACGTGCGGAAGTTGCCCTCGCACCAGTGCACGACGCCGTCGCCCTCGAACGCCAGGATGTGCGTGGCGATTCGATCGAGGAACCAGCGATCGTGGCTGATCACGACCGCGCAGCCCGCAAAACTCAAAAGCGCGTCTTCCAGGGCGCGTAGCGTGTCGACGTCGAGATCGTTGGTCGGCTCGTCCAGCAGCAGCACGTTACAGCCCCGCCGCAACAGCTTGGCCAAATGCACGCGGTTGCGCTCGCCGCCCGAGAGGTCGCCGACCTTTTTCTGCTGGTCGGGGCCGAGGAAATTGAAGCGGGCGACGTAGGCCCGCGACACGACTTTGCGTCCACCCATCTCCAGCGTATCGTGCCCACCGGAGATTTCCTCGAACACGGTGCTCGTGTCGCTCAGGGCGTCGCGCGACTGGTCGACGTAGCCGAGTTCGACCGTGGGGCCGATCTTGACCGAGCCGGCGTCGGCTTGTTCTTCGCCCATGATCATGCGAAACAGCGTCGTCTTGCCGGCACCGTTGGGGCCGATGATGCCGACGATGCCACCGGGCGGCAACCGAAAGCTGAGGTCGTCGATGAGCAGGTTGTCATCGAATCCCTTCGAGACGCGATCGAACTCGATCACGTTCTGGCCGAGGTGTTGACCGGGCGGAATCTGAATCTCGAGTTCGTTTTCGCGGTCGTTGAACTTCTCGGCGGCCATCTGTTCGTAGGCGGCCACGCGGGCCTTGTTCTTCGCCTGGCGGGCCCGCGGCGACATGCGGACCCACTCCAGTTCGCGCTGCAGGGTCTTGCGGCGGGCGGCAGCGGCCTTTTCTTCCTTGGCCAGACGCTCTGCCTTCTGCTCGAGCCAGCTCGAATAGTTCCCCTCCCAGGGAATGCCCTCGCCGCGATCGAGTTCCAGGATCCAGCCCGCCACGTTGTCGAGGAAGTAACGATCGTGGGTGACCGCCACGACCGTGCCTGGGTATTCGGCCAGGTGGCGCTCCAGCCAAGCGACGCTCTCGGCATCGAGGTGGTTCGTCGGTTCGTCGAGCAGCAAGAGGTCGGGCCGTTCGAGCAGGATCTTGCACAGCGCCACGCGACGACGCTCACCGCCCGAGAGCTTGGTGACGTCGGCGTCACCGGGCGGCAGGTTCATCGCGTCCATGGCGATGTCCATCTGCCGGTCGAGTTCCCAGGCGCCGGCTGCGTCGATCTGGTCCTGCACCTTGGCCTGCTCGGCGAGCAGCTTTTCCATCGCGTCCGGTTCGAGGGGTTCGCAAAGCCGCTCGTTGATCTCGTTGTAGCGGTCCAGGATCGCGCGGGTGCCGGCGACCGCTTCGTCGATGTTGCCGCGGACGTCTTTCTCGGGGTTGAGCTGCGGTTCCTGCGGCAGATAGCCCGAGGTGAAACCGGGGGTGAGCCGGGCGTGGCCGTCGAAGTCCTTTTCCCAACCGGCCATGATCCGCAACAGCGTGCTCTTGCCGGCGCCGTTGCGTCCCAAGACGCCGATTTTGGCGCCAGGGTAAAACGACAGCCAGATGTCTTTGAGCACTTCGCGCGAGCCGTGCTTCTTTGTCAGCCCGTGCATCTCGAAGATGTATTTTTTACTCATGGTTATCCGTCACGCATATCCAGGAAAAAAAACGCACCGCAAAGCCACCGAGGTCACGGAGAAAGACACCGAGAATTTTGAGCGCCAATGGTTACGCCAACAGTTCGCCTAAACCCCTACAGCCGAAACTCCTAATAGCCTACATGCGCCGTCGCGGTGAAACGCTATTCCCACTCGATCGTGGCCGGCGGCTTGGAACTGATGTCGTAGACAACGCGGTTCACGCCGGCCACTTCGTTGATGATCCGCGTCGACAACCGTCCCAGGAGTTCATAAGGCAGGTGGCTCCAATCGGCGGTCATGAAGTCGTCCGTGTCGACCGAGCGGATGGCCAGCACGTCGGCGTAGGAGCGCGAGTCGCCCATCACGCCGACGCTTTGTACGGGGAGCAACACGGCGAAGACCTGCGACGTCTGGCGATAAAGTCCCGCTGCCTTGATCTCCTCGATCACGATGGCATCGGCGTCGCGCAGCGTGTCGAGCCGCTGTTTGGAGATCGGCCCCAAACAACGCACCGCCAGTCCCGGTCCCGGGAAGGGGTGCCGCCAGATGATCTCATCGGGCAGCCCGAGTTCCGCACCTAGCCGCCGAACCTCGTCCTTGAACAGCCAGCGCAGCGGTTCGATCAGATCGAGGTCCAGGTCTTCGGGCAGGCCGCCGACGTTGTGGTGCAGCTTGATCGTGTCGGCCGGCCCGTCTTTGGCCGCGCCGCTTTCGATCACGTCCGGGTAGAGTGTGCCCTGGGCGAGAAACTCTGCGCCCGCGATCTTTTCGGCTTCCTCTTTGAAGCAATCGATGAAGCGGTGCCCGATAATGCGGCGCTTCTCCTGCGGGTCGGTAACGCCGGCTAGCGCGTCGAGGAAGCGGTCCTCGGCCTGCACGATGTGCAGGTCGGTCTTGAAGTGGTTCGAGAATTCGTCAATGACGGCCTCGGCCTCGCCCTTGCGCAGCAGGCCGTTGTCGACCAGGATGCAGGAAAGTTGCGGGCCGATCGCCTGGTACAACAGCGCCGCCACGACCGACGAATCGACCCCACCGGAGAGCCCGCAGATGACCCGGCGATCACCGACCCGGGCGCGGAGTTCTTCGATCGACTCGCGGGCGAAGTCGCCGAGTCGCCAGGTTCCCTGGCAGCGGCACACGCCCTTGAGGAAGTTTTCCAGCACCTGACGGCCGAAGGGAGTGTGGGTGACCTCGGGATGAAACTGCAGGCCATACATCGGCAGCCGCTTGTGTTTGACGGCGGCGATCGGGCACGTCTTCGTTTCGGCGAGCGACTCGAAGTCGGCGGCCACGCTGGCGACCTGGTCACCGTGGCTCATCCAGACCTCGGTGGCCTCGGGAACGCCGTTGAAGAGTTCTCCTTGGGTCGTGATGTGGCAATGGGCCCGGCCGTATTCTCGCGACGGAGTGCTGGTGACTTCGCCGCCCAGCGCTTCACAGAGCAGTTGCATGCCGTAGCAGATGCCCAGCACCGGAATGCCCAGATCGAAGATCGCCGCATCGCAGCGGGGGGCGGTGTCACTGTATACGCTCGCCGGGCCTCCGGAGAGAATCAGACCGCGCGGATTGATCTCTTGCACGCGCTGGGCCGTGATGTCGTGCCGGACGATTTCGCAGTAGACGTTCTGTTCGCGCACGCGGCGGGCGATCAACTGGGCGTACTGCGAGCCGAAGTCGAGGACCAGCACCTTCTCGTCCGCCGTGCCGGAAATCTCGCTCACGGCCTGTTGCGTCGCGTTGCTCATGGGCTCTTGTCCGTCCCGCCTGAGATGCGTGGTTCGGCTCGGGTGCACCGGGCGTTTTATTTCCGCCAGGCGGAAGTCCCACCCCGGCGGAGAACGCGGGCACCAACAAAAACACCGGCCGCGTGGGACCGGAAGCTGCGAATTATACGAAGCTCGGCAGTGGGCAGCCAGTGCCCGGGCCGCCGGTCATCGTCACGACGGTTCGGCGGTGCCGGCCGATAGCCGTGGGATGACTGCGAACAAGTGACGCAGTGAACCGTTTTTCCGGTATGTGCGTCCAACGGGTCTGCGTCCAAGCGGCCAAAGTCGAGCCGCCGGCGTTCAACACTGTCGTGGCAAATACTGCTAGGGGCTAACAACGGGGCACTTGTGACGGTGAGGTGCGAATGCGCTGCGAAGCGCAAGTGATTCTTAACAAAGGAATTACTCGTCGTGCGATTGATGGCCGACGGCGCCAACCGGTATGATGAGCGTCGGTTCTGCGAGGCGGTTGTCCTCGACGGACCGGTTAAGTTTCACATGAACTGCCGCACGGCTCGGGGCCGTTGTTATTTCTGAGAATTGCTCGCCTTGAGGATCCTGCTCACCAACGACGACGGCATCTTTGCCCCGGGTCTGCGCGCGCTGGAACGCGAACTGCGCAAGATCGGGCACGTCGACGTCGTGGCGCCGGCGACCGAGCAGAGCGGCGTGGGCCATTCGATCACGTTCCTCAGCCCGCTCGTCGCCCAGGAAGTGTACGAAGGCGAGGACTTTCGCGGCTGGTCGGTCGAGGGGAGTCCCGCCGACAGCGTAAAAATCGGCATCCATGAGTTTTGCCAGCAGCGGCCTGATCTCGTGGTGAGCGGCATGAATGCCGGGTTGAACGCGGGGATCAACGTGCTTTACTCCGGTACGGTGGCCGCCGCGATCGAAGGGGCGTTCTTCGGCATCACGAGCATTGCCGTTTCGCTCGAGTGGTCACGGCATCCGGCACTGGATCGGGCCGCTCAGCTAGCAGGTCGTCTGATCGAGCAGATTCTCCAGCAAAAGGGCCCGCAGCCGCAATTGTTCAACCTCAACTTTCCCACGGCCGCTCTCGTTCAGCAGGCCCCCGAGGTGCACGTCGTGCCGATGGCTGTGTTGCAGTACGGCGAAAAATATGAGCGCCGCAAGGACCCCCGTGGGCGCAACTACTACTGGGCCACGGGTGGTCCCCCGCCGCCAGTCGAGGGAGCCGAAGACGACATCTCGGCACTGGCGCAGGGGCACATCACGCTGACTCCGCTTGATTTTGACCTTACGGCGCGCGGTATACTGCCCTCGATGCAGTCATGGCGGTTTGAAACTCAAGGTTGAGTCGAACCATAACGTGCTGCTACAACTACCCAGTTGAGTGAGTGCGCGAGCGATACGTGGCCGACCCGCGAACACCGGCCCGGTCGGTTCGCCAGCAGAAATCACACGAGCGCGAGGGATACGCGATGTCGATCACACAGCGATCAAGCGGCCGAGTGCCGGTCGCCACGCTGTTCACGGGGGTCTCGGTCTGGGCGGCAGCCGCCACGTTGCTGCTGTGCCTTCTGGCCGGCGGATGCGGCGGCGGTGGCGGTGCCAAGGGCCCACCGGCCCAGCCTGCAGCCGATGCCGGACCGGCAGCACAACAGCCTGCCCCGGGAATGCCGGTGATGGTGCGCGAAAAGGCCCAGGTGGGCGTCGGCGCCAAAGGGCACGATTACAAGCCTGGCTTGATCTCGACGCCCGTCGCCGAGTACTTCAAGACGAAGGAGAAGGTCGCCTTCGAAATCAAGATCCCCTATGCCATGAAGATCCATAAAGGGCTGTACGGGTCGGCGCCGGCGTCGCAAGAAGAGTTCATGGACAAGATCATCGAGTTCAACCAAATCAAGTTGCCCGAATTGCCGCCGGGACACACCTACGTGTACGACCCCGAAACCGAGCAGTTGTACGTCGAACATCCCGAGGGAGCGGCCGGCAACGGCTGAGGCCGGCCTCAGACCGCGGGCAAGTTCTTCGGGGACAGATTGAGCCGGCGCCGCGTACGCGACGAGGCGGGGTTCCCAAATTGGATTTTTCGACACAACCGCTACGACCTGCCCCGGGGAGAGTGTCGCACCCGGTCGATCGCTCGAGCCTGAGCATTCTCGTGGTCGGGCATCTGGCCTGACCGCCGCCCGATTTGCTGCATCCGCGGTGGCGGCGTGATTACAATGGAGTCTGGCCGACTGGTGTATCCCCTCGTCGCGTTTCCCCCGCGCGACATCCGTTGCCGGCCATCCCGATGGCGACGATCCAGTCGACGCCGCGATCGGTTCCCCTCACGACGCGGTTATCCGCGATACGACTCCTCGATCGACAGCTCTGGAAACTCCCCATGAAACGCCTTGTCCTCACGGCCGCGCTGGCGGTCGTCTGTGCCGCGTGCGCAGCAACCAGCCAGGCGAGCAGCTCGATGTTCTACCGTTCATACTACTCGCATGATCCGGTGCGCCCGGTGAAGGTCGGCTCGCGGCCCGGCAGCGTGCCGTTTGTCAACGCCGTCAACGGCGGCTACGTGCGCAGCGGCTATCGCCGTCTGCAATCGCGGCTACCGGATCAGTACGGCTCCGGCGATACGTACATCTTTTTCGAGACCTGGGGCCAGGCCGGCGCAGGATTGTGAGACTCCGGCTAGTCGGTCTGCCGCGGGCGCAGGCGCCCGCATTGCAGCCGGGCGTCGTCAGCGGCAGGCGACTTCGTCGTTGCGGCAAATCTCGAAGCCGAGGTCGGTGAGCATCGCGTAGTCGGCCTCGGGTGCCTGACCCGCGGTCGTGAGATAGTCGCCAACGAACAGCGAGTTGGCGGCATACATCCCTAGCGGTTGCAGCGATCGCAGGTGGATTTCACGGCCGCCGGCAATCCGTAGCTCACGATCCGGATGCACGAAGCGGAACATCGCCAGCACCTTGAGGCAGTAGCGCGGATTGAGCTGGTCGAGCCCCTGAAGCGGCGTGCCCTCGATGGCATTGAGGAAGTTCAGCGGCACCGACTCGACACCGATGTCGCGCAGCTCGAAGGCCATCTCGACCACCTGAGCGTGTGACTCGCCCATGCCGATGATGCCGCCGGAGCAGAGTTCCAGACCGGCGGTGCGGGCCGCGCGGAGCGTGCGGACCCGATCGTCGAAACCGTGCGTCGTGCAGATCTCGTCGTAGTGGTCCGAACTGGTGTTGAGGTTGTGGTTGACGCGGTCGACGCCACACTCCTTGAGCCGGCGTGCCTGTTGTTCGTCGAGCAGCCCCAGGCACGCACAAATCTTCAGGTTGTGCTGTTCTTTGATGCGGGGCACGATCTTCGTGAGGGCGTCGAGCTCACGCTGCGTCGGTTCCCGGCCCGAGATCACGATGCAGTACGTCTTCGATTGCCGCTCGGCGGCAACGCGGGCCCCGTCGAGCAGCTTTTCGGCCGTCAGCAGGTTGTAACGGGGGATTTCGGCGTCGGATACCTTCGACTGCGAGCAGTAGCCGCAGTCCTCGGGACAGAGGCCGCTCTTGGCGTTCATGAGGAAGTAGAGCTGCACCCGGTTGCCGAAGTACCGGCGACGCACGCGGTAGGCAGCCGCCAGGATGTCGAGGACTTCTGCATCGTCGGCTTCGAGCACGGCCAAGGCCTCCTCGCGGCTGACCCGGTGACCTTCGAGGACGCGTTGGGCCATGACATGCCAGTGGGAGGTTGCGCCCTGTGGCACTTCAACCAGGGAAGAGTCAGCTTTCATGGGGATATTCGCTTTCGCTATGCCGACAATGCGGTCCATTGCCGCGTGTATCGCAGAAAACGTCGGGGGGGACAAGCCGTACGTCACCGGGGGGAGTCCGGCCAGTGGCTCTGCGCTTGCTCGTTGAACGCCAAATTGAGAAAGCTCGGTTTTCGCCGTTATCGCTTTTCGCCATCATAATGTGGCATAATGAAGGTGTCAGCAGCAGGGGGGCCTCGCAATATCAGCGTCGAGACACGCAGCCGTTGCCGTGTGCTGATCCCCGCTGCCCGTCGCTGTCCAGGGAAATCCAATCGTGTCGCTGCATCTTGTCCGCGTGGGGGCCCTGGCCGAGATCGGCCGTTTCTGCGCCAGCGACGCGCGCCGCTATCGCCGAGGAACACGGGTCGTGGTCCAGACGCACCGTGGCCTGGAGGTGGGCACGGTGCTCACGCCCGTCGATGCGGCTATGCCTGTCGATTCCAATAAAAATGACGCAGCCGGCAACGTGGGTGACGCCGGCCACGTGCAGCACGACGGCACACTGGTTCGGGCCCTGACGGTGGAAGACGAGTTGCTGCGAGCGCGGCTCGAGTCACGTCGGCAGCAGGCCTTCGACGCCTGTTGCGACAAGATCGCCGAACTCGGACTGGCCGTCACCCTACTGGACGTCGAACAGCTTTTTGACGGTCGCTCGCTGGTCTTCTACTTCCTCGAAGAACCGCCGCCTGAATTGGACGAAGCCCTCGCGGCGCTGGCCGAAACTTACGAAGCGACCGCCGAACTGCGGCGGTTTGCCGATACGCTCACGAGCGGTTGTGGCCCCGATTGCGGGACCGAGGCAGCTGCCGGCCATGGCTGCGACGGCTGTGGCGCAGGGTGCGCTGTGGCTGGTGCATGCTCTGTACGAACTGGCTGAACGCCTCGTTGAATCGCTGGAAGTCGATCTCGTCGTCGGCCGTGTAAATCCCACCCAACGGGCCGTCATCCGCGTCGACATCTGCATCGTCGTCCACGTCGTCGTATTCGCCAGCGTCAAACACGTTGCCGAACGCCCGGCTGATCATCATGGCGGCACGTTCGTCGTCGAACGTTTTGTCGTCGATGTCCCCGCTCAGTTCGTCGTCCAACAACTCGTCCAGCTCGAGCGCCGCCTCGGCAGCCACTTCGGCGCCCGACATGCCGATGCCCTGGTCGAGATAGGCGGCGGCGGCCTCGACGTAGTGCGCTGCCGAGAGTCGGTTCATTTCGATTTGCTGCTCGGATGCCTGGCGGCGCACCTTGCCCGGTACACCGATGACGAGTGAGCCGGGCGGAACCTCCATGCCATGTTTCACCACCGCGCCGACGCCGATGATGCTGTCCCGGCCGACGACGGCGCCGTTTTGCACGACGGCGTTCATGCCCACGAGCACGTTGTCTTCGAGCACCGCGCCGTGGACGATCGCGCCGTGGCCGATCGTGACGCCTTCGCCGATCTGGCAGGGGAATCCGTAGTCAGCGTGCAGCACGCAGCAGTCCTGCACGTTCGAGCGCCTGCCGACGCGTATCGGCGCACAGTCCCCCCGCAGCACGGCGTTGAACCAGATGCTGGCCTCGTCCTCGACGGTCACGTCGCCCAATACGACGGCACCCTCGGCGATGTAGGCGGACGGGGATAACTGCTCGGGCCGCGTGGCGAGGTTCTCTTCCATCACGATCGTCAAGCCTCCGGTACGGTGGGTGCTGCCGCCGCCATTCTACCGGATTGCTTTGCCGACAGCATCTTGCCGTCGGGATTCCGCCCGATCGTTTCCCTGCGCCGAGTGGGCCGTTACGATGAACACCCCGCCGCCGACACGCTACATCCACCAACGACACCTTTAATCAGCATGAACATTCCACGAGCCACAATCGATCGGGTGGGTCGGCAACTCGCCCGCCGCGAACGCAGTTGTGTCGACCTGGTGCAGGCGCACGTCGCGCAAATCGAACAATTCGACGGCGAACTGCGGGCCTGGGTTGCGGTCGAGCGCGAAACGGCGCTTGAGCAGGCCGAAGCGCTGGACTGCGAAATCGCTGCTGGAAAGTGTCGCGGCCCGCTGCATGGCATTCCCCTGGGGATCAAGGACATCATCGACGTCGCGGCGTGGGACACACGAGCGGGTTCGCGCGTGCTTTGCCGCCGAGCGGAGCGCGACGCGGGTGTCGTCGACCGGCTGCGACGCGCCGGTGTCGTGCTTCTCGGCAAGACGGTCACGACCGAGTTTGCTTGCTTCGATCCGCCACCCACCCGCAATCCCTGGAATGCCGAGCACACGCCGGGCGGGTCGAGCAGTGGTTCGGCTGTGGCCGTGGCCACGGGCATGTGCACCGCTGCGCTGGGGAGCCAGACGGGCGGATCGATCACGCGGCCGGCCAGCTACTGCGGTGTCGCGGGCCTCAAACCCACCATCGGCCGGGTGAGCACGCGTGGCGTGGTGCCGGTCAGCCACACACTCGACCACGTCGGCGTGATTGCCCGATCGGTTGCCGACCTCGGCGCCGTCTATAACGCCATCGCTGGATTCGACGTTGACGATCCGTGGTCGGTGGACGTGCCGACGGATCGGTACGTGCCGTCGGCACACACGGCCGAAACCGCCCCCCCGCGGCTTGGGGTGATCGAGGGCTTCTTCCGCGACGCGGCCGATGAAGCGGTGCGAGCGGTAACGGACTTGGCCGTCGAGCGGCTGCGCGAAGCAGGTGCTCACGTTGACATCGTCGCGCTACCGGAGAGATTCGCCGACGTCATCGCGATGCACCGACGCATCATGGCAGCCGAGGCGGCCGCGTGTCATAGAAAGTCGTTTCCCGACCGCCGCGACGAATACGGCGAAAAAGTGGCTAGTCTGTTGGACGAGGGGTGGGCGACGTCGTCGACCGACTATGCCGAAGCGCTGGCCCATCGCCAGGGGCTTCGCCGCGATTTGGATCGGCTTTCGTGGCCCTACGATGCGTTGGTCACACCGGCAACCACGACGACGGCGCCCTCGACGGCAACCACCGGCGACGCGCGGTTCAATGCCCCCTGGAGCTACAGCGGGCTACCGACGGTCTCGATGCCGTGCGGCCTGGCCGAAGACGGCCTTCCGGTGGCCCTGCAACTCGTTGGCGGCGCTTATTCCGAGCCACGACTGCTGGGTGTGGGTCAGTGGTGTGAGTCGCAGTTGCCGCTTGCGCCGTCGCCCCCACAGTATGGGGCAAGCGAGTAGTCACCGAGTGAGCGGCCGTCGAGCCAGAGATGACGAGAATCCGCGGCGCCGCTGCGGGAAAACAGTTCGACGACCGGCCGGTGCATGGGTTAGGATGTCGCCCCTGACTCGTCGAGTATCCAGTCGAGGAATGACAATATGATCGGTAGTCGAGATGGCAGCCTTCGCGGTGCGGCTCACATCGGTATGATTTCGGCCCCGTTGTTCTTGATGGGGCTGATCGTTGCGAACTCGGCGGTTCTTGCTGAGGACGACGTTTCGCCCGCCGGCGATGATCCGCGGCGCCCGCCGGCGATTCGCACTGTCGATGTCCCCGTCGTGCCCGATGAACTGGCCGAACAACTCTTGCGGTACCAGAACGTTCGCGCCGCGGCGTTTCGGGGTTGGGCCCCGGACGGCGAAGGCATATTGATTGAGACGCGGTTCGGCAACTCGGCGCAATTGCACCGCGTGTTTGAACCAGGCGGTCGCCGCGAGCAGGTGACGTTCTTCGATGAGCCGGCCGGCGGGCGGTTTGTGCCGGAATCGGCTGACGACGCCCTGTTGGTGAGCTTGAGCCGCGGTGGCAGCGAGAACGACCAGATCTATCTGCTTGAGCCCGGCGGCAGTTTGCCGAAGTTGCTCACCGACGGCGTTTCGCGCAACTCGTTGGGGCCAGTGCGCGACGACGGCTCACAAATGATCGTACGCAGCAACAAGCGCAACGGACGCGATACGGACATCTACGTGCTCGACATGGGCAACCCGGCAAGCGAGCGGCTCGTGTATGAAACCGACGGTGATTACTGGGTCGCCACCGACTGGTCGCCAGACGGCAAAACGTTGGCGATGATTCGCTACGTTTCGATCAACGAGTCGTACCTCGGCCTGCTCGACGTGGCGACGGGCGAACTCACGCCACTCGACGGACCGACCGATCAGGTCGCCTCCTTCGGCAACGCTGCGTTCAGCGCCGACGGCAAGAGTCTTTTCGTCTCGACCGACGCCCGCGGTGAGTTTCAGCAACTGGCGCAGCTCGATCTGGCCAACGGCACGTACGAGTGGCTCAGCGACGACATCGACTGGGACGTCGACGAAGTTGCGGTCGATCGCCGTAGCGGGCTCGTGGCATTCACGGTCAACGAAGACGGCGGCAGCACACTATATTTGCTTGACGGTGCGGAGCACACCCGCGTACAGACGCCGGTCGGCATCATTGGCAGTCTCGATTTCTCGCCCGACTCGAAACGGTTGGGGCTTTCGCTGGCCCGGGCGGATGCGCCGACCGACGCCTATTCGCTCGACCTGGGAACGCTGGAGCTGACGCGCTGGACCTTCAGCGAGGTCGGCGGCCTCGACCCCGACACTTTTGTCGTCCCTGAGCGGATTCGCTTCCCCTCGTTCGACGGGCGTGAGATACCCGCTTGGTTCTTTCGTCCGCCAACGGCCTCGGCCGACCGTCCGGCACCGGTGCTCATTCAGATCCACGGTGGGCCGGAAAGCCAATACCGACCGTTCTTCAGCGGACTGGTGCAGTACTACGTCAACGAACTCGGCCTGGCCGTGATCGCGCCGAACGTGCGTGGCTCGGCGGGCTACGGAAAGAGTTACCTGAAGCTCGACAACGGCCCCTTGCGCGAAGACAGCGTCCAGGACATCGGGGCGTTGTTGGACTGGATCGCCGAGCAGCCCGAACTCGACGCCAGCCGCGTCGTTGTCACTGGGGGCTCCTACGGCGGGTACATGGTGCTGGCGTCGTTGGTCAAATATGGTGAGCGTTTGCGGGCCGGGGTCGACGTCGTGGGGATTGCCAGCTTCATCAGCTTTCTCGAACGCACGAGTCCGTATCGCCAGGACCTTCGCCGCGCCGAGTATGGCGACGAACGCGATCCGGAGATGCGGGCCATCTTCCAGCGGATCGACCCGATCGCCAACGCCGACAAGATCGCGTCGGCCCTGCTGGTCGCGCACGGCGTGAATGACCCCCGCGTACCGTTCTTCGAGGCCGAGCAGATCGCCGACCGGGTACGGGAAGACGGGCACACGGTCTGGACTGTGTATGCCGAGAACGAAGGCCACGGTTTTGCCAAAAAGGACAACCGAGACTACTTCACGGCCGTCGAGGTGTTGTTCTTGAAAGATCAACTGGGGATCGAATAGCTCCGGGCGCAGGCCTGCAAACTTGGGCGAAATGTTTGTGTGGCGGTGTCGCAGGGCGCGTGGTCCAGGGGCTTCGCCGCGACGCAACCTTCGACTGCCCCTCGGGTAACGTGCATCCATCGACGAAGCCACATGTGTCGGGCCAAAGTTTTTCGTAGTCAAGTTTGCTATTTGTGCACCGATTTGTCAGTATGAGCGTCGTTGTCACTGCGCGTTCGTTGCGGTGCGTTGATTGGTGCAGAGAGCAGGGGAGAATGAAGATGGCAGGATTCTATCGTTGTGCGTTGATCGTGGCGTGTGGTGCGTTGTTTTTTGTCCCGTCGTCTTTTGTTCAGGCGGACAGCAAGGCTGAGCGGCAACAGGCGGCTGCCGGACTGGTCAGCGAAGCGCTGGCGACCGAGCTATCGGGGGACGACGCCCGTCGGGAGGAGCTTCTCAAGTCGGCCCTGGAGAAGGTACCGGACTATCCGCCGGCGATGTGGCTGAGCGGCCACGTGCAGTTGCACAACAAGTGGGTCTCCTACGACGAGGTCCCCGAGCGAACCGCCGAGAGTCGGCAGGTAAAGGCCTACCAGCGGATGCGTGAGCAGGCGCCGCAGACGGTCGAAGGACAACTGGCGCTGGCCGAGTGGTGCGCCAAAGAGAAGCTGCCGCTGCGGACGCGCGCGCATCTTGCCCAGGTGATCGAGCTGGATCCGGACCACGCACTGGCGCGACGTCTGCTTGGCTATC
Organism: Planctomycetales bacterium; assembly: GCA_020426575.1. Lineage (GTDB taxonomy): Bacteria > Planctomycetota > Planctomycetia > Pirellulales > JAEUIK01 > JAGQPT01. The sequence continues at coordinate 5,841 of JAGQPT010000564.1, read as the reverse complement.
AACGTGTGGGCGGTCAGTGGCTCGACGGGTCCGAGATCGAAGCGCTGCGTGCCGAGTCGGTGCGGCTCAACGCGGCGCTAGCGAAGTGGCGTCCTCGGTTGGTCGAACTGCTCGAAGAGTTGAACGCCCAGCAGCAGACGCGGCGTGAGCGTGCCCGTGAAGCACTGGGCAAGATCGACGATCCCGAGGCGGTGCCGGCGCTTGAGTTGATCCTGGCTCGCCACAGCGAGGAGCTGGCGAAACTGGCCGTCGACCTGCTCAACCGCATCGACACGGTTGAGGCGGTCGAAGCCATCACGCGACTGGCGATCTATTCACCCTGGGAAAGCGTCCAACAAGCTGCGGTCGAAGGGCTCAAATCGCGCGATCCGGCGGCCTACGCGCCGATGCTCATCGGCCTGCTCGAGGCGCCCCTGCAGTCAACCGCTTCGTTCGTGCGCGACGGAAACGGGCAATTCGTCTACCGGCACCTGATCTACCAGGAAGGTCAGGAAGATGTCCAGGCGGCCGTCCAGGAAACGAACTATCCGCTGTCCGTGCTCAGCCAAGAGCCACCAATACAGGGACCTCTTGGACGACGAACAAGAAGCTCACTGCTTTCGTACGGCGCGCGCCAGGAGATGATGAATTTGGCGCGGTTGCGCGACGCGACGCTGAAGGCGGCGTCTCTCAATGCGAGCATTGCGCAGCGGAACCTGTCGAATCAGCAGCGCAATGATCGCGTCTGCGCGGTACTAGGGGCAGCGACAGGTGTCGACCTTCCCGCCAACACTGAGGATTGGTGGCAGTGGTGGACTAAGTACAACGAGTTTTACGTGTCTGGAGAAAAACACGTCGAACTGACGCAACGAAGCGATGCAGTTCGCTATCGGGACCCCTACCGAGCCGGCCAATACAGGCGATACGACACGGCGTTTGGTCCCGTTGAAAACATGCGGTACGCTGGAATGTCGTTCACGGACGTACCACGTCGGTCAGCGTCTTGCCTGCTCGCTGGTACATTAGTGCTAACAGAGTCGGGCTACGTGCCGATTGAAGACGTGCAGGTGGGCGACTTGGTGTTGTCGCAGGACTCTGCTTCTGGCGAGTTGGCGTACAAGCCCGTTCTCAAGACGACCGTTCGACCGCCGACGCGCGCCCATATCATTCGTACCGAAAACACCGTGATCTGTTGCAGTGGAGGCCATCCATTTTGGGTGACCGGCCAAGGCTGGCTATTTGCCCGTGACCTCGAGGCGCCGATGCTCTTGCACACGCTCTCCGGTACGTCATTGATTGAAGACACGGAACAGCAGGGGGCCGATACCTTCCACAACCTGATCGTGGCCGACTTCCACACCTATTTTGTGACCGCGTCGAACATCCTCACTCATGACAACACGACCCGTCAAGCGACAGACTTCATGGTGCCGGGCTTGGTGAGACACTAAAGGGCGTCGGGTGTCGGAACGGGATTCGGCGAGCAATTGGGCAGGGAGCGGAACACGCGGTCTTCGCGTGCCCGCCCTGGTCACAGACGCCCTGCTCACAGCACCCTGCTCACAGACACCGTCGCCTGAGGCCTCCAGGTTGGCACTATCGCCTCAGGCTCCCAGGCTGGCGAGGAATTCGCTCATTTCGCCGGCGGCGTGGGCGTCGCCCTGGCCGCGGGCCACCTCGATGCCGTCGCGGAGGTTGCCCCGCGCCTCGTCGACGCGGCCGAGCCGTACGAGTTGTTGCGCCCGCATGAAGAAGGCCGGCACATACGGCGGCTCGTCGCGGGTCAATTCGTCGAGTCGCGCCAAGCTGGCATCGTGGTCACCCTCTTTGCCGAGTTCCAGAGCCAGACTGTAGCGGAGAAATACGTCGGTCGGGTCGTCCGCCAGCAGCGATTCGATCTTTTCTCGTCGCGAAACGTTGGGCATCTTTCAAGCCTGCGGGAAAACACGGCGGCGTCAGCGGGGGCAATGGCTACTTGGCGGCGAGTTGCGTCTTCACGTCGATGACTTCGATCTTCAGTTGTCCCATCACCTGAGCCACGCTGAGTAGCGAGGCTAACGGGGCACCGCCGGCGAGCGACGAATGTCCGAGCTTGATGTGGGCGGCCCCAATGCCGCCGCGACCGAGCGTGGCGTCGATTGGGATCCAGGTGCCGTCGACGTACACTTCGCACCACATGTGGTAGCCAAATCCCTGCCGCGAGGCGATGTAGATCAGGCCCGTGGCCACCCTAGCCGGCATGTCGATCGAACGCGCCAGCGCCGCAAGTAACACGGCGTGTTCAGTGCAGTCGCCTTCGAGCGATTGGGCGACCTCGGCGGCGGTGGCAAACGCCTGGCTAAAGTTCTTTTTGTGGATCGATGAATAGACCGACTTTTCCAGGGCGCACGCGCGGGGCCACGCGCCCGTCACTCCGCCAATGGCCGATTGTGCGAGCGCCACGACGCGGGCGTCGTCGCTCTGCACGAGGCCGTTGGGTTCTCGGTCCTCGGCCCTGGGGGCCGGTTCGCGGTCCATCGGTTCGACGTTCGGCCGCAACGCGCGCACCGTGATCTCGGCCAGGTGTGGACTGACCGTTTTCACGTGTTGTGACCCGCCGGAACAGAACACCGCCGCCGGGTCGTCGCGCTCCAGCCGCACGCGGTATGTGACTTCGGCAGTTTCATGAGGGTGGGGGATGGGGCGAGCGACCGGCACGATCAGGTCCAGCACCAGGTCCAGGTCCGGTGCCTCCGACGCCGCTTTACCGAGTGCAACGCGCCGCGGCACGCGGTACGTATCAAGCTTCATCAACGGCGTCGACGTCTTGAGGATCTCGCCCGTGCGGTCGGTCCACTCGGTGGCGTCGATCTTCACTCCGCCCGGCAATTGCGTCGTCATCTCGATGCGCAGCAGGCTCACCTCGCGATCGTAAAGGCTGGTGGTCTCGTAGTCGCGCGCCGTCAGCTCGACGGTGCCGATCTGGTTGAAAACCGGCACCATCACCTGCAACGTGCGGGTCTCGCCGGGCTTCAGCGGATGCTGGCGCATGAGTTGTTCCGCGGCGAAGAGCCCCTTTGCGTCCTGCGGCCAAGTGAGCCTCTGTTCGGCGGTCGTGCCCTGTGTGGTCGTGGTGAGTACCAATTGACCATCGCGGACAACGCCCATTGTGGTCATCGGGACGGCGCCCATCGTGACTTCGCTCTGGAAACTCACCAGGTCGCCGTCGGGGGTCTCGAGCGAGCGGATTTCGATCGACTGCGACGTCGATTGGCCCAGTCGCGTCAGTTCGATGAATTGCAGGCTTTCGGTCTCGATCAGCTCGCGTTCGTCCCGTTGGACGCGGCGCGACGACGTCCTCGAATAACCGACCTTGGCGCCCATCATCTCGACGATGTCCCAGGACTCTTGCTCGCGGGGGGCCGCGGCCAGCGGGCGGGCGGCCGTCGTGCTCGACGTGCCGGCAAGTTGTCGGTCCGGTGCGGTCTGGCAACTGGCGGTCGTGGGCCAGCCCCATCCGACGGCCATGACGGCCATCAACCAAAACTGGCCGTGGCGGTAGCTTCCCTGCGACATTGAGCTTCCGTGCAACATGGTCAAACCCTCTACCTAGGACGATCCTCCCCAGACGGCGCAGTATAACAGGCCGTCGCCGCTGGCGTCTCGTCCCCAGCGTGGATATTTGCAATGCGTACCATCGCGGGCCACGACCTCGACGCCATTTCAACACCAAGGGACTCGCGCCCGTCAACCGCGGCGCGGATCACTCGGACAAACAAATCATCCTACGCAGCGACACTTGCTAGCACCCTGCTTGCCCGTCCTGACCCATCGTGCACGATCAGGCACGGGACAAAGTCGCCACTCACCTGGGGCACACACCTTGCCTGACCTGCCGGAACGTCACGCGCGTCGACTGCTTTTTGCCGACGGAAGTGCTGTCGAGGGCTCGACACAGACGGCGAAGTGGTACACTCGAAGGTGAGCAGCCGTGCTGACGGCAAAACGAAGCGAACGGAACTCGTGACCGAGCCCCAGGGATGGCCAGAGGCAGCCCCCCAAAGACCAGCCCCTGGTCGAAATTGACGGCCCGTCCTTGTGGTGGATTACCCGGCATGACCGCTGCGACCCTTCGCCGAGCGATGAACGGGCGGTCTGGAGCGATTGTGGGGATGCAGGACCAGTTTGCCCGGCGTCAATTGCCGAACTGGCGCGGGCGTGGGGACACCGCATGTGAGCGTAACCTAAGGTTCCATTAGTACACGCAGGGCGGGGCTACGTGGCGGGGCGCACAGCGATGATGAAGAGCAAAGAAACCCCTGGGAATTGAGCGACCGCTGCCAGAGGAATACATCGATGGGCTTCCTGAAGAACTTTTTCCAGAACGTGTTTCGCGACGAAGCGCACGCGGGCGGCAATAGCAGCTTTGCCTGCCTGAGCGAAGACGAACTCGAGTCGCACCTCGGCGTCGTGCGCTACGGTGACTTTGTGCTCACCGACGCAGTGCGTCCGTCGTACGACCTCGAAGTCGTACCGACCGACGGCTTCCGTCATGACACCTATCGCGACGAGGAAAACAACGTCGCCGTGCCCGTGCTGATGGCGGCAGCTAGCCGACACCGGTTGTTCGAAATCTTTATCGACCTGCTCGATCCGCTCGGCAGCGAAGTCGACGTGGTGCTGGAAACCAGTCATCGCCGTCAGGGACGCGACCACGTCGACCTGTATCGTGAACACATCGACATGCCCGTCCTCAAGAGCATTCTCTACGACTACGAAGACCTGCTCCTCAACGACGGCTGCACCGGCATTGCCGTGCTCAATCCGTCGATTCCACAAGAGGTGCAGTTCGACGAACACAAATTGTTGATCGTCTACGGCCAGGACCTTTCGGCATATGAGCGAGTGCTCGCCGACCACGACCTGCCGCTAAGCGAACAAATGAAGTTCATCACCGAAGCCGAGCACGTGCACTCCTCGAGCGAAAAGTACCTGCAGCAGTTCGAGGAACTCAAGCTGCGGCTCGGCATGGATTCGCTCTGCGATTCGTCCTTTGCCGGGTAAGAACTTCGCCGGGTCAGAACTTCGTCGCGTTGGCCGCTACGGCCCGGGGGCGGGTTCGACGGGCCGTGCTGACAGGTACTCGGCGACGCCCTGTTGCCATGCTGGCATCGCCGGTCCGCCCAGGCTCTCGTACTTCGACGTGTCCAGCACACTGTAGGACGGCCGTTTTGCCGGCAGGGGATAGTCGGCCGTCGTGATCCGCTGTAACTCGACGTCGACTTCAGCTCGGCGAAATACTTCGGCCGCGAAGTCGTGCCACGTCGTGCTCCCCGAGGCCGTCACGTGGTAGAGCCCGAAGGCGTCGCTCTCGAGCAGGAATCGTAGCGCTGCCGCCAGGTGCGGAACATACGTCGGCGAGCACCGCTGGTCGTCGACGACACGAATCGGATCGCCCCGCTTCGCCAGCCGCAACATGCTCTCGACGAAATTGCGGCCAGGCCGCCCGTCGGCCAACAGGCCATACAATCCGCACGTCCGCACGACGAAGTGTTTCGGCACGGTGCGGGCGTGTTGTTCGCCGAGCAGCTTGTCCGCGGCATAGCGACACAACGGTAGCGGTGGGTCGGTCTCCTGCCAGGGCACGCTGCGGCCCCGAGCGGCGAAGACGTAGTCGGTGCTGATCTGCATCAGCGCGCCGCCGGTCTCGCGGCAGGCTGCGGCCAGATGCGCCACGGCGTCGGCGTTGACGCGTCGGCACGTCTCGATTTCGGTCTCCGCGGCGTCGACGGCCGTGAAGGCGGCCGCGTTGATGACCACGTCGGGCCGCAATTCGGCGAGCAGTCGCCTCACCGCGTCTCGGTCAGTGATGTCGAGTCGAGT
>JAGQPT010000563.1 GCA_020426575.1 Planctomycetales bacterium | reverse complement strand
AGCATCTGGTGGGGTACGGGGCGCAATTGCACGACCGTGACGCCAATCTCCCGCAGCCGCTGGCGGGCCTCGCGGGCCTGTGATTGCGGCAGGGCCGTGGCGAGCCGCTTTGCCAGAGCCAGTTCGTCCAGGGCCAGCGGTTCAGTGCGACGGCTGGCCGGCAAGTCACTCACGCGATCGATCAGGTTATCGACCAACGGTTCGAGTTGGTCCTCGGGCCAACTCTGCCGCGGCAGCCGCCCCAGGGCGCGCACGGCGGCGCCGCGGAGACCGGCTTCGTCGACGATGGCAGTGAGCCGCTGGAACGTCTCTTTTTCGTCGACGCCGGTGTAGGTCAGCGCGTTGATGGCGGACCGGCGCAGGGCGTCTGCCGGATTGCCGCTGACATCGATCGTGACGCTCTCGGCGGGAGCCGGGATTTCGGTCGCTTCGAAGACTTTTTCACGATTACCGTCGAGCACCTGGAGGGTGAACCCGTCGAGCCGTTTGGCGAATTGCCCGTTCGACTCACTGCGGTTGTGCACCGTCACTTGTTCGATGGCGACGTCGCCGCCGAGATCGACTTCCCACCAGGGGTCGCGCTGGTTCTCGGGTGAGTGCGTCTGACCACCGTTGCCGTAGGCGCCGTCCGTATTGCCGTCGATAGCGCGACTGGCCGCACCGCCGTAGGCTTCGCCCGACTGCGAGGCTTCGCCGTCGCGGGCGACGTTGCGGCCGCCGCTGAGCACTTCGACTTCGGCGAGCGTGAGCGTGCGGCGGTTGCCCGGCAACTCGATGCGGACGTAGCGTCCGACGCCACCGTTGGCATCGCCTTTCCCAGCAACGAGTTCTTGCGGGACGGCGTCGACCAGCGGTGAGACGATGCCGTGCGCCTCGGCCCGCAGCGCAGCGTCGGGGAGTAGCGGCACGGCCGCGAGAAAATCACTCACGCCGCCCGTCGAACGCGAGGCCAGTTTCCAGGCCGCGTCGACGCCGCCGTCGGCCGTGATCAACATCACGTAGGCAATTTGCCGCGTGATCGGCGCCTTGCCGTTGCGGGCCAATGCTTCGATTTGATCGCGATACCGGCTGAATTCTTCTTCTGGCTGGGCCGTGATCATGTGTGCCAGGTCGCCGACGACCTGCTCGGCCGAGTCGGACTCGGAACGGTCGAGCCGGTCCACGGCCGCCAACAGTTCGGTCATCATCGACGTGCCGTTGGTCATCGCCAGGTGGTGGACCGCCTCGTGCCGGGTTTCGTGGAGCACCAGCGGACGCGACAGCAAGGCTTCGTATACCGCCGGGCGGCCTGGCAGCTTCACCAGTTCCGGCGTGGGGACTTGCTCGAGCAGCCGCGCCAGGCCCGTGGGCGCGTCGGCCGCGAAATCCGGATCGTCGGCCAGCGCTTCGCGCCAGAAGGGTTCGAGCTGTCGCAACGTTTCCGTGAGTACGAAGTTGAGGTATTGGTCCATCGGTTGTTCGAGCACAGTCAAGACGATCTCAGCAGCCTGGGGATCGCGGAAAAAGCTGCCGGCCCGTACCGCTTCGAGCCGCACCAACGGGTGCGGATCGGCGACCTGTTTGGCCAGCAACTCGAGTGGCTCGGCGACCTTGTCACGCTGGTTGCAGAGCACGCGCGTTGCCGCGGCCCGGGCGTAGTGGTTGGGCGACGTGAGCACCCGTTGCAGCAACTCCTCGTTCATCATGTTGTGTTGTTGATAGACCCAGAGGGCTTCGAGCATCTGGTGTTCGTAGTCGGGATCGTTCTCGTCGAGCGACTTGACCCAATCGTCGACGGCCGCGATCACGGCGTCGCTGTCGCGGGCGCTCAGTTCGATCCGCACGCGGCTGCGCAGCCGATCTTCCGGCTGCTTGAGCAGTTCGAGCAACTCGGCGATCGGGCGACCGGCTACGGCGGGCGGATCCAACAGCGGGCGATCGGCCATCCGCACGCGGTAGACGCGACCATGTTCGCGGTCGCGGCTGGGATCGCGAAGATTGTGCTGCATGTGGCCGATGATCGGGTTCTGCCAGTCGACAAAATAGACCGCCCCGTCCGGGCCCACCTCGATGTCGACCGGGCGGAAGTTCGGATCGGACGAGAACAGTAGCGGCTCGACTTCCGTGGCGGTGAAGCTGCCTCCGTCTTCCTGAATTTCGTATTGCAGGATGCCCTGGAAGCCGATCACGTTGGCCACGAGCAGGTTGCCCTGATTCTCCTCGGGGAAGTGACGGCTCGACAACGTTTCGGTACCACCGCAGGGACGCGTCCGCTGCTTGTATACGGTCGGCGGCTGTGGGTGCTTGTGTGGAAAATCAAGGTGCCCGGAAAACAACGCTGCGTGATACGGCACGGCCCCGGTACCGTCGTGCACGATGTCCTGGCCCCAACGGCTGAACGTGTGGCCGTGCGGGTTGGCGAATCCGTAAGGCACGTAGACCTCGAATTGCTGCGTGCGGGGCACGTAGCGATAGACCGCCGCGTTGGCCGAGCGCACCGTGGGTCCATAGGGCGTTTCCACTTGGGTGTGATGGAACGTGCCTTCCTGGAAATAGAGGTCGCCGCCGGGGCCCGCCGTGAAGCTGTTGGACGTGTGGTGGGTGTCAGCCGTGTCGAGGCCGTGCAGCACGCGTCGGCGGACATCGGCGACGTCGTCGCCGTCGGTGTCCTGCAGGAAAAGTAGTTCGGGGGCCATCGCGACAAGCACGCCGCCGCCCCAGAACTCGAAGCCCGTGGGGTCGTGCAGGCCGTCGGCAAACGTCTTGCAGACGTCGGCGCGGCCGTCGCCGTCGGTGTCTTCCAGGATGAGCAGCTTGTCGTTCATCTGCTCTTTGGGCTTCCAGTGGGGATAGGTTTCCCAGGCGGCCACCCAGAGCCGTCCCTGGGGATCAAACGCCATCTGCACCGGGCTGACCAACTCGGGGAACTGCTCTTCGGAGGCGAACAGCTCGACCTGCATGCCGTCGGCCACCTGCATCTTGCTGATCGACTCTTCGCCGGTGAGAAACACGTGTTTGCCACCCGGTAGCGGCCCCGGTTTGTTGGTTTCCACCGGGATGAACGGAGGCGTGTTACTGTCGTCGACCGTGAACTCTTTGCCTTGGGCGGCGGCCCAGATCGCCCGGTCGCGGTTGGCCGTCATCACGTCGAGGACTTCCATTTCGCGCTGCATCACTTCCCGGTTCGTCTGCCCGTCGACAAACGCCAGGTCAGCCCGACCGCCGTAGATCGAATAGCCGTCGACCGTGCGATAGCGGTTGTACCAGTAGAAGTTCTTGTCGAGCACGGCGGCGCGGATGGCTGCCAGTTGTGCCGCGTCGACGTCCAATTCCGGCTGCGAGCCGAACAAGGCACGGTCGATGAACCCGGCCAACAGGCGGTTGCCCTCTTCGGTGAGGTGAATTCCGTTGATCGTCAGCGGCACGTCGACGGCTTCGTATAGCTGGGAGGTCGGCGCGTAAAGGTCGACGAAACGCACGCCCATTTCGTCGGCAACCTCGGCCATTGCCTGTGTGTACATGGCGATGCGGCGGTTGTTCTCGCTGCCGTCGGGCAAGTTGCGGTCGCCGGTGTCTTCGTAGGCAATCGGCGAAAACAACACCAGCGTCGGCGCACTTGTGCCGTTGTATTCTTGCTCGCGGGTGTGCGTGATGAACTCGCGGAGTTGGTTACGGAAGGCATCGAGTCCCGCTGTGTCGGCGAACGACTCGTTGTAACCAAAAAAGGCGAAGATCACGTCCGCCTGGTTCTTCGTGAGGTGTTCGTCGGGCGTACCGAAGTCCTTGGAGCGAATCCGCAGCGCGAGTTCGTCGCCGGAGAAACCGAGGTTGCGGATCACGAGTTCGTGTTCGGGCAGGCGGGCTTGGAGCATCGTTTCGAGGAAGCCGTCGTGCTGCATGCGGTCGGCCAGCGTGTTGCCGATGAAGCAGACGTGGGCCCCCTTTTCCAGCTTCAGGTCGTCGGCAAGGCCGCGGCGGGGAGCGGCAAGGGCGATGAGGATCCCGGCAAGAGTCAGCAGCGGCGCTACCCGATCGCCAAGCTTCGGCAGATGCATGTGAATTTTCCTACGGGAGTGTATGACGTGAGCGAGGCAGGACGTGCCCAGGTAGGTACGAATCGAGCATGCCCCGACCGGAGCCGGCCGGAACCATCCGCTCATTGTAACCATCAAACCGCCCCGAGTGCGAATAGGCGGCCAGGCGGACCGCGACCGGGGGCGGACACCGCCTCGCAGACCCGGGGACAATGACGCGCCAAGTGGGCCCCGGCCGGACGTTTGATGCTCCGCGACGCGATTGCCGGCCGTCGTCAAAGGTCGGCCGTCGCCGCGGTGACCTCGACAAGGTGTGGCTCACCGGCCGTTGTCAGAGCGATCTGGACGTCCGCGCCGCCGGGTGGCACGGTTGCCCGCACGGACGTGCTATTCGGATTGACGACGTCGCCGGGCAGGCCAACGCCACCACCGGCCACCACGTCGCCAGGGTCACCGGCGCTGGCGCCACTTGGCGTCGGGTAGAAACTCACTTTGTATTCACCGGGAAGCGCTCCCTCGCCGCCGCGGATGTCGGTGAGCGTGAAGTGGCCCTCGGCGTCACAGCCGCCGATCGCGCCGTTGCCGAGGGTGTCGCCCGTCGGTGTGAAGGTGACGGCCACCTCGGCGAGCGGGGCGCCGTCGAGTGTGACCGTGCCGGTGACCCTCACCAGATCGGGGTTGCCGCCGCCACAGCCCCCGCACAGCGCTGCGACGTGTAGGGCGGTCAGCCAGTGCCGCCAGCGACTGGAGGATCTCGATATGAACTCGTGACAGTGAAAGTTCATTGCGGTGGCACCACCTTGCCATCGGCCATCATCGTCAGCCGCTGGAGCACCACGGTCGCGGTGCTCTCGCCGAGGAAGTGGACCGAGCCGTCACCGTAGGTGAAATTGCAGCCACCCGGATGCAGGCTTCCCGGCCACGACCAACTTCCGGCGCGGCCGCGTTTGGGGGAAGGGCGAGCAGGGTCGGCGTGCGGCGGGTGTGTCCAGGGGGAAATCCAGACGTTAATGCCTTGTGCCGGATCGACCCCCACCTGCACCCAGCCGCGATACGCCCAGGCCGGACAGCGGCCGTTCGTGTTGTCGAGCGTCGTCTCGCCAAAGGCGATCGTGTTGCTGAGCCCGTCGCTGACCTGGGCCATGCGGGCATTGCTGTTTTCGCCGAACATGCGGCGTAGCTTTTGCGACGTCTGTGCCCACGCGTTGCAGCGCCACTCCCAGTACTCAACCGAAAAGTCGTAATTGGTTTTGGCCGGCTCGAGTCCGGCTGCATTACCAATGCCGTAAACGTCGTTGTCGGGCAAACGCCGCTCGCCGCTGTCGCTGGGACAAAGGAGCGTGGGGATGATGGTCGTGGCCAGTTGCCCGTTGCCGCTGGCGACGGGATCGCCCACCAGGGGGCCGTTGGTCGTGGCCGGTGAGAGGCAGCGATTGAGTGTCGTCGACGATACGTCGGGGTTGTATTGATCCCAGATCGCGACCTGTTCCATGTATGGCATCAGCAACATCAGGCCGCTGACGTTGAGTGTCGTGTCGTCGTGTTCGTAGCCGGACTGGCTGTTGCACCAGCCGTAGCTCTTACCGGCCGGTGGCAGGTGGCCTTTCGTGCCCTCGAAGTTGTGCATGGCGATGCCCAACTGTTTCATGTTGTTGGTGCACTCGCTGCGGCGGGCTGCTTCGCGGGCTGCCTGGACGGCCGGCAGCAGCAGCGCGACGAGAATGCCGATGATGGCGATGACGACGAGCAGTTCGACGAGGGTGAACCCGCGACGTGGCATGAGGGGGTCCTGTGGGGTTGGGCGCGCAGGCGGCCATGACTACCGCCACCGGTGTGAAATTCCATTACCCTCGCGACGCGGAAGATTATAAACAGAAATGCGACGCAGTGGCCACACTTTTTCGCGGAGCCGCGACGCGACTTGCAAGGGAATCGCGAAATCGCGAAAGGGGGAAAGCGCGAGGCGGAGAATCAGCGGCGACGTACGGGTGTAAGGTAATGCCGGTACCGCGGCGAACAAGTGTATTAATGCTATCTCACTCGCTGATCCGACAGTTGGGTAGCGCGCTTTGCAGTTCGCGCCGTTGGCTATCAGTCAGAGGGCTGTAGCCCGGCGACAGCACTTCGAGCTGCTTGAGCGCCTTGAGCTCGCCAATGCTTGTGGGGTCGAGCGGGTCGTAATAGTTCAGATTGAGTGATTTCAAATCGGGCAGCTGTTGAAGGAGGGAAAACTCAACCGGACGCTCTCCTCCTTCCTCGATAAATACCATATCGAGGTACTGGAATTCCCGAAGGTACGGCACGAGCTTGCGAATTCCGTCACTTGTGCCGGGAGCGATGGATGCTTTGTCAACGCGCTCGTACCATTCGGGGACGTTGTCGTTGCCAATGAGTCGCACCAACCAATGTGGCGCCACCTTCACGGTGGTTACAATGCCAAAAAGCTCAAGCACTTTGTTGGTGACTCGCTGTTCATGAGCAAACGTACGCTGCATGTGGGCGCAATAGGCGAAACCCACGGCCAACATCGTCACGAGCGACACGGATTCTAATATCGTGATCTGCCACAATGAGCGGCGCCGTCGGCGTCGGGCTTCCCACAAGCCAGTGGCCAAAACGACTGCAAGAAGGCCTACGGCCAGATCACCCACGAGCGCTGCCACGTTCAGTCCGTCCGAAAGTGGCGGCGCACCCGTGCGAGAGAATCCGAGCCACGCTTCACGGTTCGACCAAGGCAAGCCCCAGTACACGGGGGGCTCAGCACGAGCTGGATCGTTTGGATCGTATGTGACCGCTCGATGGTACCATTCCCACGGCCAACCACGCCCGTGATTGACTGTGTGCGTTAACTTCGCCCGTCCGCCACCGCCGTGGTAGCCCGGAAAAGCCAGCAACACAAACACACCGGCCACGAGCATTCCCACGACCATGCTCGAACGATGCAGCCGTGGTCGTCGTGCCCAACATGACTTCAATCGCTCGCGTAGCACTACCCGACCCCACCTCTTACCGATACGCACTTGCCCCGAGTCACCTCCGCGTCCTCTGCGCCTCTGCGGTGAATCGTCTTCCTTCGTCTCAACCGAAGCGTTCGAACAGGCCTTTGAGGTAACGCAGGTCTTCCGCCGACTGGTTGAGCAGTTCGGGCGTGGTGAGCTTGCGGAAGCTCGCGCTGCCCTTGTATTCGCTGTGCAGCGAGACGATGTTGTCACACGCCGGTTGGTCGTCGCCGGTGTAACCCACGTCGCTCAGTCGGCCGACGAACTCGGGCAGCGGCGCCTGGCCGTCGGCAAGCGGGACGTACTCCCAGCGGAAACGCTGTTGCCCTGTCTCGTCGCGCTCGTCGGGCAGCCAGCGGAAGTTCTTGAAGCCGGCCAGCGCCACCCACGGCGCCAACAGGTCGAGCCCCATCTCCCAAACGCTGCGGCCCCCTTCGATCGTCATGTGCATGGGGTCGACGTACGCGCCGACCTCGTCAGGCCCGAAGTCTTCCAGCACGAGGTAGAGCATCTGTCCGCCGGAGGCGACAAACGGTCCGGAGTGACAGTGCACACAGGGGAGCACGTGGTACTTGGCGGCCAGTTTCACGACGCGGGCCAGCTTGGCCTTGGTTGTGTCAAGCTGTTGGCGCAGTGTGCCGAACGGTTCGTAGGGCCAGTATCCCAGCTTGACGCGGCGGACGCCGTAGTGCGCCGCCGCGGCGAAGATGTCTTCGGCAAACGGGCTGTCGTCGTCGACAATCGCGGTCGAGATCATCGGGATCGACATCTCCTCGGCGTCGGCCGTGCGCCGCGCTTCGGCCAGTCCCATTTCGGCGTCTTTGGGGAGCACGTGTCCGCCGGGACGTAGCGTGAGGTCGAGCCCGTCGAACCCGGCCTGCCGCGCGCCACGACAGGCGTCGAGGGTCGAGATGTCGGACAGATTGTCGGTAAACAAGACATATTGCATGTCGTCACGCCGTGGGGTCGGCCCAGTGATTCGGGCGGTATTTGCGCGAGAGCATCTGGTTCGCCTCGTCATCGCCGACGACTTGTTCACTCGCCGGGTCGAAGTTCAGCGTGCGGCCGAGCCGCGTGGCGATGTTCCCCAGATGGCACAGGCTGGCAGAGAGGTGACCGGTTTCGGCATCGGCGCTCAGTGCGTCGCCGTCGCGGATGGCCGCGACGAAGTTGGCCGTGTGCGTTTTGTCGTCCTGACCGAGCGGTTCGATGTCCAGCGGCACCCGCTGTTTCTTGGCGTCCCAGGCGGCCACTTTGCCGCGCCGGCTGAGGAACATCAGTCCGTCGGGCCCGTAGAATTCAACGCCGCTGTCGACGTTGTACGGATGGTTGGTCGACCAGAAGCGTTGTTCGTAAACGAGCAGCTTCGGCCGCACGTCGGACGTGGCCGCATAGTCGAAGGCGACCTGTTGCGTGTCGGGAAATTCGCGGTCGTCGTCGAAGTAGTTGTGACCACCGCCGGCCGAGATCCGCACCGGGTGTCCCTCGGCGCCGAGGCCCCAACGGCAGTAGTCGATGTCGTGCACGCCGTCGTTGCCGATGCCGCCGGTGCCGTAGGCGTACCACCAGTGCCAGTCGCCGTGGAAGCGGTTGGCCTGGAAGGGAACTTCGGGCGCCGGTCCGAGCCAGAGGTCGTAGTCCACGCCCGCGGGTGGCTCGCCCGGTTGGGCGTGGCCGATCGACGAGCGCCGCTGGATGTTCCAGGCCTTGGCAGCGAGCACCTCGCCGATGATCCCCTCGCGGAGCTGCGCCACGGCGTCGATCATCATCTGTGTGCTGCGACACTGGGTGCCGTGTTGCACAAGGCAGCGATTGCGCTGGGCGGCCTCGACGAGCAGCCGGCCCTCGCGGACGTTGTGCGAGATCGGCTTTTCCACGTAAGCATGTTTGCCCGCCTCGCAGGCCAGGATCGCAGCCGGGGAGTGCCAGTGGTCGGGCGTTGCCACCACGACGGCGTCGACCGCGGGATCGTCGAGCGCTTCGCGAAAATCGGGGACGGGCTTGGCATTGCTGGCGGAGTGTTCGGCGGCCGCCTCGCCGCGCCGACGTTCGTCGGGGTCGCAGACGTAGGCGAATTCGACGCCATCGACTTCGGTGAGCCGCAGGGCGTCGTGTCGTCCGCGCCCGCCGCAGCCGATCAGCGCCATCACCAGCCGGCTGTTTGCCTTGGCCGCCCGACTTGTGGCCGGGGCGGCGCCGAGCACCGTGGCGGCCACGCCGGCGGCGGCCGATCGCTCCAGAAACTCTCGTCGATCCGTTGGGCTCATCGTGTGTCTCCTGGGGGAGGGCATGTCCGTTGTGCGTCGCTGAACATCGGGCAAGGCGGACGGGACGGTCGCGCGTCGGCCCGGCCCCGTCAATCGTAGCAGCCGGCAACGGCCGACGCGAGAAATCGCTCGATCACCGGCTCGGCAATCGGTGGTGTCGGCGCCACCGCAGCGCCATTACCGGCGCAAAACGGTTGTCGCCGCGTGCGGCTCGACACACAATGGGGTGGCGCCGTATGCGGCAAGCGTCGCAAGGCCAACGCGCGCACCGCCGCACCATTCCTCCTGCCACCGTCTTTCTTCCCTTCAGGTCATCGCCATGCTTCGCTGTATTATTGTCGGCTTATTGCTGTTCGTTCCCGCTATCGCCACAGCCGACGAGCCCGTCGCACTCGGCGATCGGTTGGAACTCTTTGCCGACGGTTTTCTCATCGACCGCCAGTCGGGCGACGTGGCGCTGCGGGTCCATCAGCCCGAGCCGGCCGAAGTTGCGCTCACCGCCGACGAGCCCTGGGAAGGGAACACGTCGGGTTACTTCACGCTGTTCGAGGACGGCGAGCGGTACCGCATGATCTATCGCGGCTGGCAGCACGATCCGGACGACATCCGCCATGAGATTCATCCCGAGGTGGTATGCCTGGCCGAGAGCGACGACGGCATTCATTGGCAGAAGCCGAACCTGGGCATCGTCGAGTTCGCCGGTTCGACGGACAACAACATCATTTGGGACGGCGAGGGAAGCCACAACTTCACTCCGTTCAAGGACATGAACCCCGCTTGTTCGGCCGACGCCCGCTACAAGGCGCTCGGCCGTACGAAAGGGGGCCTGATTTATTTCAAGTCGCCCGACGGCGTGCACTGGGAGATCGCGCACGACGAGCCCGTCATCACCGACGGTGCCTTCGACTCGCAGAACCTGGCATTTTGGGACCCCTACGAGAAAGAGTATCGCGCGTACTGGCGAATCTTCACCGACGGAGTGCGGGCGATTCGCACGGCCACGTCCGATGACTTTGTGCATTGGCGGCCCCACGCTGACTTGACCTATGCCGAGGGGACGCCGAATCAGCATCTCTACACAAATGCGGTGCAAAAGTATTTTCGCGCGCCGCACCTGTTTGTCGGGTTCCCCACCCGATTTCTTCCCGACGAAGGACAGCGGGTTGAGCCGATCTTCATGATCAGCCGCGACGGCGTCGATTTTGTCCGCTACAACGAGCCGGTCGTCCCCGAAACGGCGCCGGCCGATCGACAGGGGAACCGCAGTAACTACATGACCTGGGGCATGCTCGCACTGCCCGAACGCCCCGATGAGATTTCGGTCTATGCGACCGAGGCGTACTACGGTCCCGTGCCCGGCCGGGTGCGGCGGTTTGCCTATCGACTCGACGGATTCGTCTCGCTACGGGCCGGTGCCGACGGCGGCGAGATCGTCACCCGACCAATCACGTTCAGCGGTTCCGAGTTGGTGTTGAACTACCAGGCCGACGCCGGTGGCGGCGTGAGCGTCGAGATCCTGGACGAAGCGGGCGAGCCGATCGACGGTTTCACGTCCAGCGATGCCGACCGGCTGGAAGGTGACTCGGTGCGTGGCGTGGTGTCCTGGAACGGATCGAGTGACCTGAGCAAGTTGGCCGGCAAGCCGATCCGCCTGCGAATCGACGCCAAGGACGCCGACATTTACTCGTTGCGTTTTCAGTAGCGTGGGTGTCGACGACGGCGGCGCGCGAACGTGGTTGTGCGCCTGAAGAATATCCCGAAGAGAATTTCGACGCGAGTGTCTCAGCGATGTCCGAATCGCAGCAAATCGAGTCGGGTGCGTGGCCGATCGTGGAGCCCGATCTTGCCAGTGCGCTGGATGCACACGCCCGGCCGCTGGCGGCATTGGCCGACGGCTCGATCGCCGCGATTGTGCTGCGGGGGACCTACCCGGCCGCGAGTTGCCAGCGGTTGATCGATCGGCTCGTCGACGAGGGGTTGTTGTATGACCCCCGCGAGGAGATGCCGGCAGCGCTGCGCGAGCAGGTGATTCCCGAGGGTTACTACCGCGAGGGGCGCTCCGGCCTTCCCGAATCGGACTGGCAGCGTCGAGCCACGAGTGATCGGCCCCGCATCGACATCGGCACGAGCCTGGGCTATCGCGGTTCCGACAAAGAGGCGTTCCTCGCGCACAGCCAGCAGACGCACGAATTGTTCGCCCGAGTGTTTGCCGACGGCGACAACCCGGTGCGGCTGTTGTACGACCGGCTCGGAGCGATGGCCGTCGACCGCCGCGTTGTCACGGCCCACGAACCGGACGGACGGCGCTACGGGCCGGCGATCATTCGGGCCCACTACGGTGGCTACACCTACAAGCCGCACTTCGACTCGGTACGGCTGCGCGAGAAACGCGACGACTATGCCGTGCACGCCTTCGCGCACCAATTCGCCGGCGTGCTCGTGCTGCAGAATTCGCGGCTCGGCGACGTCACGGCCCAGTGTCGGCTGCACCGCTGTTTTTGGAATGACGAAGTCGACACGCATCTTAAGGCCGACACATTTCACGCGTATGCGGCAGGGCAGGGGATCGAAAACGTGGAAGTCTGCCTCGAACCGGGTGACCTCTACTTCTTCAACACCCGGCTGATCCACGAGGTGCCCGGTGTTCCAGGCGAACTCCCCCGCGTCGTGCTGGCCACGTTCATCGGCTATGACGAAGACCGCGAAGACGTGTTCGTCTGGTCGTGACGTTCGTGGACAGTTGGCCCGTCTTTGCGGCGCGTGAGAGCTAAGAGCGTCACACGGTGCCGTCGGCACACTCGTCCGTAAAATCCGTTCGGAACGTATCAAAGCACACCCTCAACTGGGAGCGAATTCATGCGACAGCCCGTACTCGCGCTGAGCGTCGTCGTATCCGTTTTCTTACCTTTGAGCGTGGCGAAAGGCGACGAAACGCGCTCGCCGATTCGCTTCTCGGAACACCTGATCGCCGACGGATATGCCTATGCCTACGGTATCGCGGCGGTTGACTTCGACGGCGACGGCGATCTCGACGTATCCAGTGCGGACTACACTCCGCACAACAAACTCTACCTGTACGAGAACGACGGCGTGGCACACTTCACACGGCACGTTATCCAGGAAAATGATCCCGAGCGGCTCGAACGGCACATGGCCGGTGACGTTGACGGCGACGGGGACCTCGATATCGTGATCGTGAAAAACCTGCGAGGGCACCTGCTGTGGTTCGAGAACGACGGTACGCCGAACGACGACGCGCTGTGGCAGCGGCACGTGATCACGACGGACTTGCCGGGCGCGTACGACGTCGCGCTGGCCGACTTTGACGGCGACGGCGACCTCGACGTGGCCGCGTCAAGTTGGGTGCTCGGCAATCAGTTCGCTTGGTTCGAAAACGGTGCCACGGCCGCCGATGGCCAGTGGCGCAAACACCTGATCGAAGTGGATGTGCCCGAGACGCGGACCATGCGCGTGGCCGACTTCGACGGTGACGGTGACGCCGACTTGTTGGGGACCGTGCGGCAAGCGGCTACCGTGGTCTGGTACGAGAACCGTCGCGACGGCGAGAGCGTCGCTTGGCAACGACACGTGATCGACGACAAGTCGATCAATCCGGCGCACGGCAATCCGGCCGACATGGACGGCGACGGCGACCTAGACGTAGTGATGGCGCTCGGATTTTACTTTCGACCCGACGACGACGATCCCGCCGCCTCGAAGCGCCGCGACGACAACCGGGTGGTGTGGTACGAGAACACGCCGGCCCGCGGCGATGGCACTTGGCCGCGTCACACGATCGTGACCCGGTTGGACGATGCTTTTGAAGCGATCGCAGGCGACTTGGACGGCGACGGGGACATCGACGTGGCTGCCACGACGTGGCGCAACCCGGGCCGCGTCGTCTGGTTGGAAAATCGGGGCGATCCACGCGGCGACTGGACGTTGCACCCGCTCAAAGACGACTGGCGCAGTGCGAATCAGGTGCTGATCGCGGACCTCGACGGCGACGGCCGGTTCGACATCATCGCCTGCGCCGAACGCGGCAGTAACGAACTGCGCTGGTGGCGAAATGAGGGGCGGTAGCCGAGACGTGCGATTACGCCAAGATTCCAGCGGAAACCGCCGTTGGGCCCCTTTTCTCCCGCGGGGACTTGCGAGAGACTAGAATGGGGAGCGGGTCGGATCGCATAGCGTTGAACAAGACGGTGTCGTCGAACTCGCGATTTGTTCCGATGCACTCCCTCCCCACAAGTTCAGCCCGGCGATTTGCGCAGGTTGCCAGCGGAGGTTGGTGCTGCGCGTCGTCGGTTGCCCCGCCGAACACCATCGAGATGAAGTGAGCCGTCATGCCGCGTTTCATTCCATCGTTCTGGACGTTGTCTTGCCTGCTGTCGTGTGTGCTGTTTGCCACGACCGCCCGTGCCGACGACACGCTTGAATACAACCGCGATGTGCGGCCGATCCTGGCCGAGGGCTGCTTCGCCTGCCACGGGCCGGACAGCGTGGCTCGCGAGGCGGACCTGCGGCTTGATCAGCGCGAGGCGGCGATCGAGATGGGGGCGATCACGCCGGGCGACGTCGACGAGAGCGAGATGATCCGCCGCATCTTTAGCGACGATGAAGCCGAGGTGATGCCACCGCCGACGGCCCACAACCAGCTCAAGCCGGAACAGAAAGAAGTGTTGCGGCAGTGGGTGGCCCAGGGGGCCGAGTACCAGCCCCACTGGTCGTTCATCCCGCCCACACGGCCGGAGTTGCCCACCGTCCAGAACACCGCCTGGCCGCGCAACGAAATCGACTACTTCGTGCTCGCGCGCATGGAAGCGGCCGGACTCACACCGAACGAAACGGCCGACCGCTGGACGCTGGCCCGCCGCGCGAGCCTCGACATCACGGGGCTGCCACCCGACGCCGAGGTCGTCGAGGCGTTCGTGGCCGACGAATCGCCCGACGCCTACGAGAAGCTGATCGACACACTGTTGGCGTCGCCGCGCTGGGGCGAGCATCGCGGCCGCTACTGGCTCGACTATGCCCGTTACGCCGACACGCACGGGGCCCACTTCGACAATTTCCGCGAGATGTGGTCGTATCGCGATTGGGTGATCAAGGCGCACAACGCCAACATGCCCTTCGACGAGTTCACCGTCGAAAACCTGGCCGGCGACCTCTTGCCCGATCGCACGCTCGATCAGCAGATCGCCTCGGGGTTCAATCGCTGCAACCTCACGACGAACGAAGGCGGCATCATCGACGAAGAGTACCTCGTGCTCTACACCCGGGACCGCACCGAGACGACGTCGCACGTTTGGCTGGGGATCACGGCGAACTGCGCCGTGTGCCACGACCACAAGTTCGACCCGCTCTCGCAGCGCGAGTTCTACGAGATGTCAGCGTTCTTCAACAACACGACGCAGGGGGCCCGCGACGGCAACATCAAAGACACGCCGCCGATCGTGGTCGTGCCGACGGCCGAGGATCGTGATCGCTGGGCCGAGCTCAAGACCGCGGTGCCAGCCGCAAAGGCCCAGCTCGAAGCGCGTCGCGGCGAGGCCCGCGGCGATTTCGACGCCTGGCTGGCGGCGGCCACACCGGCGTACTTCCAGTCGAAGTTGCCGACCGGCGACCTCGTGTTGCACGCTCCGCTGGACGAAGGCACCGGCGACGTGACGCGGATGAGTATCGAGGGCCAGGTACGGAAGGTCGCGCTCCGCGAGACGGCCCACTGGCTGCCGGGCCACGTTGGCACGCAGGCCGTCGAATTGACGCAGGGGGCCGCCTGTGAACTGGCCGACGTGGGCGACTTCGACGGCAGCAAGCCGTTCAGTTGCGGCGCCTGGGTGCGCCTGCCGGCCAACGACGGCGGCGGCGCGATCGTGGCACGCATGGACAACGACCACGACTACCGCGGCTGGGATCTCTGGGTCGAAGGACGGCGCGTCGGCATGCACATCATCCACCGCTGGCAGGAAGACGCCCTCAAGGTCGTTTCCAAGGACCAGGTGCCGGCCAACGAGTGGACGCACGTGCTGGTGACCTACGACGGTTCGCAAAAGGCGGCCGGTGTGAAGGTCTATATCAACGGCAACGAACAACAGACCAACGTGCAGGCCGATCAGTTGAAAAACACGGCCCACACGGACGTGCCGTTGAAGATCGGTCAGCGGAACACGGCCAGCCTGCTCTCGGGAACCGGTGTGCAGGACGTGCGGCTGTATGAGCGCACGCTCCAGCCCAACGAAGTGCAGAACCTTGCCCAGTCGACGCGCTACGCCGCGATCGTGGCCACGGCCGTCGATCAGCGCGACGCCAAGGACGTTGACGAACTGTACGGCTGGTGGCTCGGCGCGCTCGACGAGACGTTCCGCACCCGCCGAGACCGGCTCGCTACGCTGGAGCGCGAGCAAAGTGACATCCAGGCCCGCGGTACGGTGGCCCACGTGATGCAGGAGCGCGAGGAACCGGCGTCGGCCTACGTGTTGTACCGCGGCGAATACGATCAGCGTCGCGAGCAGGTCTTGCCGGAGACGCCCGACGTGATGCCGCCGTTCCCCGAAGCGCTGCCGCGCAACCGGCTGGGGTTTGCGCGGTGGCTGCTGCTGCCGGAGCATCCGCTCACGGCCCGCGTCACCGTGAACCGCTACTGGCAGGAGGTGTTCGGCACGGGCATCGTGGCCACGACGGGCGACTTTGGCGTGACGGGTGAACTGCCGTCGCACCCTCAATTGCTGGACTGGTTGGCCGTCGACTTCCGCGAGTCGGGCTGGGACGTGAAGCGGTTGTTCAAACAGATCCTGATGTCGGCGACCTATCGGCAGTCGGCAAGGGTGACGCCCGAGAAGCTCGAACGCGATCCGGCCAACCGGTTGTTGGCCCGCGGCCCGCGGTATCGCATGGACGCCGAAATGGTCCGCGACTACGCCCTCGACGTCAGCGGCCTGATGACCGGCGACATCGGCGGACCGAGCGTGAAGCCGTACCAGCCGTCAGGGGTTTGGGAGGCGATCGCCATGAACGTGAGCAACACCCGGAAGTACGAACCCGACTCGGGAGCGGCGCTGTATCGCCGCAGCCTGTACACGTTCTGGAAGCGGATGGCGCCGCCGGCCTCGCTGGAAATCATGAACGCCCCGAACCGCGAGTACTGTGTGGTAAAGCGGGAGCGTACGAACACGCCGCTGCAGGCCCTGGTGACGCTCAACGACGAACAGTTCGTCGAGGCCGCCCGGCAACTGGCGAGCAGTTGCCTGAACGATGCCGCCGGCTCGACGCAGGATCGTCTCCGCGACCTGGGACAGCGCGTGCTGCTGCGGCCCGTGAATGACGAAGAGTTAGCGATCCTGGAACGCTCGCTGGCCGAATTGACGGAGTACTACGCCGCGCACCCCGAAGACGCCGCCGAGTTGCTCGCCGTCGGCGAGTCGCCCGTCGACGAGTCGCTGCCAGCCGACGCATTAGCGGCCTGGACGATGCTGGCCAACGAGGTGTTCAACCTCGACGAAGTGCTGAACAAGTAACCGACTGTGTCATTGGGTAAGAGAAGAGTGCACCACGGAGTCACGGAGGACACGGAGAAGACACGGAGGCATGGTGCGGTTTGTGAAGTGTAGGTGTTTTGAGAAGACATTT
>JAGQPT010000562.1 GCA_020426575.1 Planctomycetales bacterium | reverse complement strand
TTTGCCGGCCGTTGCTATCTGCTGGCCGAGTTGCATCGGGGTGTCGACGACGCCGGCTGGTTGGCGAAACTGCAGCAGACGAGCCGCACGAGCCGACTGCCGCTCGTGGCCTCGGGAGGCGTGTTGTATCACGCCCCGTCGCGGATGGTGTTGCATGACGTGCTCACGGCGATCCGCTGTGGTACGACCGTAGCCGCGGCGGCCGAGCGGTTGCCTCCCAATGCCCAGCGGCATCTGCGCGGTCTCGACGAATTGCGGGAGATATTCCACGCCGCGCCCGACGCCCTGCAGCGGACCGTTGAGATCGCCGATCGCTGCACGTTTTCTCTCGACGAGTTGCGTTACGAATATCCCGAGGAGTTGGCACCGGCGGGGCTCACGCCGATGGAACACCTGAGCGGCCTCACCTGGCAACAGGCGCAGTGGCGCTACCCGGGCGGCATCCCGGAAAAGATTCGCTCAGCCCTGCGACACGAACTGAAATTGATCGAAGACCTTCACTACGAGGCGTATTTTCTCACGGTGTGGGACCTCGTGCAGTTCGCCCGCCGGCGGGGCATCCTCTGTCAGGGACGCGGCTCGGCGGCGAACTCGGCGGTTTGCTACTGCCTGGGGATCACGGCCGTCGATCCGGCGCGGACCGACATGTTGTTCGAGCGGTTCATCAGCCGCGAGCGCGACGAGGCGCCCGACATCGACGTCGACTTCGAGCACGAACGTCGCGAGGAGGTGCTGCAGTATGTCTACGACAAATACGGCCGAAACCGCGCCGGGCTCACCGCCGTGACGATCACGTACCGCACTCGCTCGGCGATCCGCGACGTCGGCAAGGCGCTGGGGCTGTCGCTCGACCTGGTCGACAAGCTGGCGAAGAACACCGACGGTTATCGTCACGACAACGGGCTTGCCGGGCGCTGCGCCGAGTTGGGCATCGCTCCCGAGTCGCCGCTCGGCGAGCGATTGCTCTACTGCATCGAGCACTTGATCGGCTTCCCGCGCCATCTGTCCCAGCACGTCGGCGGCATGGTGATCACACGGGGCGCGCTCGACGAGTTGGTGCCGATTGAAAACGCGGCGATGGCCGAACGCACCGTGATCCAGTGGAACAAGGACGACCTGGACGCGCTCGGGATCCTCAAGGTCGATTGCCTGGCGTTGGGAATGCTCACGGCGATCGGCAAATGCTTCCGGCTCATCGAGGCGCGACACGGCCGCCGACTCACCCTGGCCGACATTCCCGCCGACGACGCGGCGGTCTACGACATGATCTGCCGCGGAGACACGATCGGTGTGTTCCAGATCGAAAGCCGGGCGCAGATGTCGATGTTGCCGCGGCTGCGGCCGCGCTGCTACTACGACCTGGTGATCGAGGTGGCCATCGTGCGCCCAGGGCCGATCCAGGGCCAGATGGTGCACCCCTACCTGCGGCGCCGCAACGGCGACGAGCCGGTCGACTACCCGAACGAAGCGGTCCGCCACGTGTTGGAAAAGACGCTGGGTGTACCGATTTTTCAGGAGCAGTGCATGCGGCTGGCCGTGGTGGCCGCCGGTTTCACTCCCGGCGAGGCGGACCAGTTGCGCCGCGCCATGGGGGCCTGGCGCCGCCCCGGTGTGATCGACGAATTCCGTCAACGCCTCGTCGACGGCATGACGGCGCACGGACTGGGGGGCGAGTTTGCCGAGCAGGTGTATCGACAGATCCGCGGCTTCGGCGAATACGGCTTTCCCGAGTCGCACGCCGCCAGTTTTGCCCTGCTGGTGTACGTCTCGGCCTGGCTCAAGTGTCATTATCCGGCGGCCTACACGGCGGCGATCATCAACAGCCAGCCGATGGGGTTCTACGCACCGGCTCAGCTCGTCCG
This sequence comes from Planctomycetales bacterium, assembly GCA_020426575.1. Taxonomy (GTDB): domain Bacteria; phylum Planctomycetota; class Planctomycetia; order Pirellulales; family JAEUIK01; genus JAGQPT01. The sequence goes on along the minus strand of JAGQPT010000562.1, from coordinate 31,413 downwards.
CGACGCGCGCGACCACGGCGTCGAGGTACGCCCGGTCGACGTGAACCACAGCGACTGGGGTTGCACGCTGGAATCGCCCGCCGCGCCGCCAGAGTCGAACGTGCCACCAGAGTCCGACGTGCCTGACACGGACGCAACTGTCAACGACGCGCCAGACACGGACGTGCTACGGCTGGGTATGCGGTTGCTGGTGGGACTGGGGGAAGCGGTCGTCGCACGGATCGTGGCTGCCCGCGGCAAGAAGGCGTTTCGTTCGGTCGACGAGTTCACCCGCCGCATCGGGCTTCCACGGGCCACCGTGGTGCGTTTGGCCGAGGCCGACGCGTTTGGCTCGCTGGCCGAGGATCGCCGCCGAGCGCTTTGGGACGCTCTGGTGCAGGAGCGTCGGCCTCGCAGCTTGCCACTGTTCGACTCACCACGCCTCGACGAGACGAAACACGACAGCGGGACCGAGTCGAACGAGACGGCCGCGGAGCCGGATTTGCCTGCGCTCGACCAGTGGCAACAGGTGGTGGCCGACTACCGCAGCAGCGGGCTTTCGCTGCGCGGTCACCCGTTGGCGTTTTTTCGCGACGAGTTGGCTCGCCGAGGAGTCACGCCGGCAGACCAACTCCGTACAGTCGCCAACAACCAGCCGGTCCGCGTCGCCGGGCTCGTGCTGCTTCGCCAACGCCCCAGCACGGCCAAGGGCATCACGTTCGTCACGCTGGAAGACGAGACGGGCACGGTGAATCTTGTGCTGCACCAAAAAACCTGGGAACGGTTTGCCCGCATCACGCGGCACGCGCCGGTGTGGTTGGCCGATGGTCGGCTCGAAGCCAAAGACACGGTGATCCACGTGATCGTGCGGCGATTGGAAGACTTTTCGCCCCGAGCCGGCGGGCTGGCGACTCGCAGCCGCGACTTCCGCTAGCGATGTCCCGCGGTGCCGGTCGTCGCAGGGGCCGATATAGCCCGCGCAAGTTGCAGATGCTGGTAGTGCGCCAAGTGTTGCACCAGTTGGTGCTCGACATCGGGGAACCGCCGCGCCAATCGCAGGCTGAGCGGTTCGGGCTCCTTGCCGTCGGCCAACTCGGCGAGATAACCGACCAGCTCTTCGTGCGCCTCACGGGGGCCGTGCAACATGAAATGGACCCAGGCCCAGGCATCGCGATAGTCGTCGCGGCCCATCTCGACCAACTTCACCTTGCGTTCGAGTGACGCCAACGAGGCGACCGGCCGCGCTTCGTCCGACGCAAGCGACTCGAAGTGGGGGTGGCCGGAGGCACGTTCGGCGGGCGCCATTTCGAAGTACTCGGCAAGGCCCTCGTCGATCCAAAGCGGCACGCGCGGCAGCGCCGAGTGCAGCAGCGCGTGCGTTGCTTCATGCCGCAAGTCGACGTCGAACATCTCGCTACGATAGGCACAAACAACGCGGGACACCGAGTTCTTGATGAACAAGGCCCGGCGAAACGGTACCTTAGGGTAGCGACGCTGCAGAAACGATTCATACGCCGTGCGGTCGCCGAACAGATAGAGGTCGACCGGCTGCTGCGTCGTTTCGATGCCGAGCGTCTGGCTGACGTCACGACGAAGCCCGCCCAGTTCGTCGAGCAGCGTGTCGTGGGCGCCGACGGCGAAGTCGGCCCGCAGGCGAAACGAGTCGATACGACACGACTCGACCCAGGGCGTGTCGTCGGCGATGGCCACGGACGCAGCAGAGCACGCCAGCGTCGCCCACAAGGCAAAGGCATTCACCCAACGCGGGCCGGCAGCGTTACGTCGCACCGTGTGGAACGGCAAGTGGGGGTGAGGCAGCATGGCGCTCCGTGCGGATTTCGCCAGGACCGCGACCGCGGTGGTCACGACCCGACGTGAACTGATTCAGCAGCGCCGCCGACGGGGTCGGCGACATCGAATTGGGCGAACGCCCGAGACGAGTGATTCGATTTGCAGGACCGCGGTGACGATTGTGCGTGATTCGCGGCCGGTAACTCATTTTACACTGAACTGGCGCCCCGGCACGCTATGTTTTGTCAGGGGAAGCTTCTACGTTCGAGGCCAGCAGCCGGGCCCCCAACTTCCCGAGGGGTGAAAAGGTACTTGGGGTACACGCTTTACGTCAAGATCGGCCGACGGCCACCGACTTCGCAGCGCACGGAAAAACTGGCTCAAGAACGATCGTACCGCCGCCGATAAACGTCCGTCGGCATGCGGCCCCGCGGCACCTAATAGGAAGGTCCCCATGACAGCACTTGCACAATGCCATGAACACAGCTTCAGCGATGATCCCATTCGCCGTGCCGGCCACGGCAAATGTGTTTGTGACGCCGGCCGCGCTCCGCCGTTGGTGTGGGCCATGGGCATAACGGCGGTGATTGCGCTTGCGTCGCCTTCTCATGGGCAATCGCAGAATACGCCGGGATACTTCGGACCGATTCGCTTCCAGCAGCAGGTGTTCACGCCTATCCAGCGGCAGCAGCTCAACATCACAAACCAGTCGTTCACGCCGCTGACAATTCCGACGCTGCCCTCGACGCCGCTGCCGCGCACGCCGATCGTGATCCCACAGATGACGTTTTCGCCGATCCCGCGGCAAAGTTTCACGTTCACGAACTCAATTTTCGGCCCGATCGACGGCAGCCAGGCATCGACACCGGCACCGCAGGACCGATCCCCGGCGCCGGAATACCAGGGACCGTATCGTTCGCGGACGATTCGGCCGCTGACCCGCTAGCGTTGACCATCGCCGTCCATTGATCTTGCCCGAGCCCGGCCCGAGCGATATCTTTCCCGCGAACACGTAGAGCACGGGGGGTGACACGATGGCGTCGCGGATTGATTGTGCGAGGCGAACGTCGTGTCTCCTGCAGGACTTGCATGTCGAGCGACACGCTCGATGAGTCCCGAGGGTTGGCCTGGCGCGATTGTCGCCGGCCTTCTCCCCGCGTCAGGCATCAGCAAGCGAACAGGGCGGAAGGAGCCAGCCCCGATGGGCCAACACACGCTGACGACACACTGGTTGCAGTCCCCGGCAACGATTTCCCGAATAACAACGCAGCGTCTTTCGGTCCGACGTGGAAAGTCGCTGGTAAGCAGCGCCGCGCTGTTTGTGAGTTCGCTGTTTCTTGCCGGTTGTGGAGGGGGGGATCCATCGTCGTCGAACGAGGCCGTGGCCACGAGCGGTCCGACGGAAATGCAACCGTCGCACTCCGCGTCGTATGAAACGGCGAACAATACGGCCAACAGTGGCACGGTCGATACGACCACGTCGTACGCCCCGACGGCGAAAATGGTTCCGCCGCGTCAAAACGGGCCATCCAGCGCATCGGCCGCACCGGCCAACGAATCGGCCTTTGCCGCCCAGCTGCGTGGTCTGCTCGAACAAGGTGACCTGCCGTCAATCATCAACGAGACGAACGCGGCGCTGGAGCGTGATCCTCAAAACACGGAAGCCCTCGTGTGGCGTGCCAAAGCGTACATGCGACAAAGCCTGGGTTTCAAGGCAATCGAAGACCTCGACGCGGCGCTCGGCATCGACGCCAATTGCGTCGACGCCTACAAGGAACGGTCCGTGGTGCGTTATGCGATGGGTCTGCGCGACGAGGCCCTGGCCGATTTGTCCCATGCCGCGCAGCTCGACCCCAATGATGCCACAATCCCCTTTGCTACGGCAAAGTTTTACTGGGATGCGGCCGACCTGCCCAATGCCACACAGCAGCTCGCACGGGCCATTGAGATTTCGCCCAACGAGGGGACGTACTACACGGCCCGCGCCGTGCTTTACTGGGAACAGGGCGACGCCCAGGCGGCGGTCAACGACGCCACCCGCGCCATCGAACTCGTGCCGGACGATGGCGAAGCCTACGTGGTTCGCGGACGCGTGTTGGTCGACTCGGGTTACTATGAGCAGGGCATCGCCGACCTGACCAAGGCGATCGAGATCGACCCGAAGCAGGCCGACGCCCTGGAAAAGCGGGGACACGCGTACTTCATGCTGGGAGATCGCGAAAAGGCCGATGCCGATCGCCTGGCGGCGAATCGAGCCCGCCGGCGCTAAACGGAACATCCGCCGAAACGCAATGATCGGTGGTGAGATCGGCGGTCCGGGACGAGAACGTCGATTCGCCTGATCGCACGGATGCTACGATCGTTACAAACGGGCGCGGGGCCGGTGGCTAAAACCTCTGCGGGTCGGTTCGTGACCCGCACCGCCAGGGTTGACCTAGGCTTTCTGGAGAGGGGCCGGCAGGCACACACGCGGCGTGATCGTCACTTGCGCCTGACTAACCGTTCGCCAGTCGCAGCCAGTGAGGTCGCCGTGTCGATAGCCGTTGAAGCACAACCCGAAGGTGGGCTGCTCGCGTCGCTTCTTTCCGAGGAGCGGTTTTATCCGTCGGCGCCAACAAGCATCGAGCAGACGGACCTCAGCCCGTCGGTCGTGGAAGGCCTGATCTGCAAATACGTCTCGATCGCAGGCACGGCCAGCGGCCGTGACATTGCCGACCACATCTGCTTGCCGTTTGGCGTGTTGGAAGACCTATATCGCACGTTGCGGTCGCGGCAGATTCTCTGCCACACCGGCGCGGCCCCTCTGAACGACTATTTTTACAAGTTGACCGATCAAGGACAGGAACGGACGCAGACGTTCATGGACGCCTGTTCGTATTGCGGCCCCGCCCCCGTGCAACTGAACGAGTACATCGTCTCGGTCGAGGCACAGACGATTCGCGCCGAGGCGCCCAAGCGGCCGGAACTCGAAGCGGCCTTTGCCGACATCCTCGTACCTCCGGAACTGGTCGGGAGTCTGGGACCGGTGGTCAACTCCGCGGCCGGTTGTTTCCTCTACGGCGCACCGGGCAACGGCAAGTCGACCGTGGCGCGTCGGCTCACGGCCTGTTTTGGCCAGCACGTCTGGATTCCCCACACGATCATCGAAGACAACCAGATCATCAAGCTCTACGACCCGGCATATCACCAGGAGGTTGTCGGCGAAGCTGACCGACTGCTTTCGTCGAGTGCCCACGACCGCCGCTGGGTGAAGGTAAAACGCCCCACGGTGATCGTCGGTGGCGAACTCACGATGGACGGTCTCGAAATCCGTCACGATCCTCGCAGTAACGTCAGCGAGGCGCCTCTACAAATGAAGAGCAATTGCGGCAGCCTGCTGATCGATGACTTTGGACGTCAGCGGATCGAGCCCCGCGAGTTGCTCAATCGCTGGATCGTGCCGTTGGAAAGCGGCTTCGATCTGCTCACGTTACCGACGGGCAAAAAGATTCAGGTTCCCTTTGAACAACTGATCCTCTTCTCGACGAACCTGAAGCCGGACGACTTGGTGGACGAGGCGTTTCTGCGGCGCATTCCCTACAAGATTCACGTCACGGACCCGGACGAAAAAGAGTTCCACAAGCTTTTCGAGATGAGCGCGGAGCAGTTCAAGTGTGAGAACCGGCGGGAAGTGGTCGACTACGTGCTGGCAAAACACTACCGATCGCAGAACCGGCCGCTGCGACGCTGTCATCCCCGCGACCTCTTGATGCAGGTGCGCAACTACTGTGTGTTCCAGGACCTGCCGGTCGAGATGCGTCCGGAGTATTTCGACTACGTGGCAACGAGCTTCTTCACGAACGTCTGCGATTCGCAGTAGCCGGTGCGACGGGCCCTGCGCGGTGACGGGCCCCGTGCGGGGGGTGATATCGACCTTGATCCGATTCGTCGAGCAGGGGTATCATCGCCTAGATGAAGGGTCGTGACGGATCACGCGCCCGTGGTCTTTTCTCTCGGCGGAACCCCGCGATGAGTACGTCGCCCCAACGAGCCAGCCAGCGCTCAGAAGGTGCTGCCCCGGGCAGCCCGGCCGGTCCCCACATTCACCTTCCGTCGACCGACGACGAGCCGCCGGCCGATTCGGCGTTTGACGCGGAGCACGTCGAGCGCATCGAGGGTCTGCTCGGTAAGAACGTCTGTCGGCAACTCGGCATTTACACGCTGCCCGAGGGCTTTCTGCTTTCGGTCGTGATCCCGGTCTACAACGAAATCGCCACGCTGGAGACCTTGGTCGGTCGGGTGCGCGAGAGCGGCGTCCCCTGTGAGATCATCCTGATCGACGACTGCAGCACCGATGGGACCCGCGCGTTGCTTGAAAGCTGGCAGGGCCAAGAAGACCTGAGGATTCTTTTCCACGAGCAGAACCAGGGTAAGGGCGCCGCGCTGCGCACCGGCTTTCGCTCGGCGCGCGGCGACGTCGTGATCGTGCAAGACGCCGACCTGGAATACGACCCGGCCGAGTACCGCAAGTTGATCCAGCCGATCGTCGAAGGCCAAGCGGACGTTGTGTTCGGCAGCCGCTTCGCGGGCGACAACCAGCGGGTGCTCTATTTTTGGCACTACATGGGAAATCGCTTCCTCACGCTGATGTCGAACTTTTTCACGAACCTGAATCTCACCGACATGGAAACCTGTTACAAGGTGTTCCGTCGAGATGTGATCCAGCAAATCGCGCCGACGTTGGTGGAAAACCGCTTCGGTATCGAGCCGGAATTGACGGCCAAGCTCGCCGACATCGCCGAAGTGCGCATTTACGAACGGCCGATCAGCTACTCGGGTCGCACCTACGCGCAAGGCAAGAAGATCACCTGGCGCGATGGCGTGCGGGCGCTGTGGTGCATTCTCAAATACCACTGATGCGATACGACCACTGGTGCGAAGCGAACACAGATGAGAGACCGACGCTCTGCTGAGAAACGGTCAAACGGTCGATTCGCTGCGGCCGTCGCGCAGGAGCCGCCACCGCGCCTTCCAGATCCAGTGCCGATTGCGGCGACGCTGAAACCCGGGTGACACACGCGAAGCGGCGACCATCTGCCGCAGCACTTCGGCCGCCTCCGCCTCCCTGCCCTCGCCACTCAGCAATTGGGCGTAGCACACCGATCCCTCGGGATGTGCGTGATAAAGCCGAAGAAACGCGGCGTAAACGTCCTCAGCGCGAGATTCACCCAAATGGTCGAGCGACTGCGCCAAGCGCAATTGGGCGAGCCCGTAGCCATAGTCGGTCTTTTCCGCGCAGACGGCCTCCATGCACTGGGCGGCTGCCGCGTAGTCGTGCCGTTCGTAGAGGCAGAGGCCGAGTTGAAACCGGGCCTCGGTCAGGCTGGGATCGATACCGAGCGCCTGGCGGAATAGGTCTTCGGCCTTCGCCATGCGTCCCTGGCGCTCGTAGATCGCGCCAAGTTTGACCATGTGGTGGGGATTGCCCAACGTGCGGATCTTGTGGCGCAGGTCATCGATCTCCTGACGACGGCTGCTGATTCGTTCGCTCCATTGACGGAGCCGCTGGGCGAGGCCTCCCCAAATTCCCGGGGCAACGAAGAGCGAGAGCAGCAAAAAGGGGAAGAACAAGCCCGAAACGAGCCCTACGTACCAGGCGGCGATCCCCGCGAGCGCCGGCGGCAAGAACGGCCCCAACGCGAGGGCCGCGACGAACAACAGCAAGATCGGCACCAGTACGCGCTGCATGGCGGCAGTATAACAATCACGATTGGCCGGGTGAACCGAGTTTCCGTTCATTCGGCGAAAAGGCTCAATCGTTTGCCCGCGTCCACATGATTGTGCGGCGATGTGCCATGACGTACGATCGCTGTCCGGTGTGCAAAACCAGCCGTGACGAAGGACCACCCCACGATGAAGCTCGGCCTGATCAATTCGGCCTGGACGCAGGCGAACCAGCCGGTCGTATTCGGTATCGAAAAGACGAAGGAAATCGGCTTCGACACGATCGATATCTTCCTCGATCCGCTCGACGCCGACGTGCGGGAACGCCGTCTGATCCGCCGCACCTGCCAACGGCTAGACCTGCCGATTGTTTCGGTACCCTGTGTTGCCGTCGGACTGATCGACTTCAACCCGGCCGTCCAGCGGTTTCACCTCGAACGAGTGCGTGCCTTCCTCGACATGGCGTACGAGTTCGAGGCGGAAAACCTGCTGCTCGTGATCGGCGAATACATCTGGAACCGTGAGGTGATTCCGCCCGCGGAACAATGGCAAACGGGAGTGGAGCAACTGCGACGACTGGCCGATCGAGCGGCCGAGTTGGACCTGGAAATCGCCATCGAGCTCGAACCCTTCCCGCTCTCGCTGGTGAACAACGTCGAGACGATGGTGAAGTTGCTCGACGACGTCGATCACGAGGCGGTGAAGGCGAACATCGACGTTTCGCACCTGGTGCTGGCCGACGTTGCGCCCGAGCAACTGCGTCGCCTCAAGGGGCGTGCGGCGCACGTGCACATTTCCGACTGCGACGGCAAAGTGCACGGCGACCTGCCGCCGGGGCGCGGCGTCGTCCCCTTTGAGCCCTACTTGGCTGAGATTCAAGCACTAGATATCGACGGAACCGTGTCGATCGAATTGGAGTATTCGCCGGAGCCGAGCCGCATCGTCGAGTGGGTGGAAGAAGCCTACACTGCCACCGACCGACTGATGCGGTCGATCGGGCTACGGAGTTGACTCACGCGGTGAGCGCAGCGGTCACTCAGTGCGGAACTGTTCGGGTACGCGACAGATTTCGCCGTTGCGATCGATGCACGCCAGCGTGGTGCTGCCCTCGACGAGCAATTCATTGTCGCGGAACAGTTGATACTCGTGTTCCAGCTTGACAGCCGTCACGCGCCGCGTCTTGGTCACGAGCCGGAGCAGGTCGTCGTAGCGAGCCGGCTTGCGATAGCGGCACTCAGCCCGTACGATCACCATCAACAGGCCGGTCTCTTCGACCTCGCGGTAGGTGATCCCGGCGGCGCGGAGCATCTCGGTCCGCCCCAACTCGAAGTAGGTCAGATACCGCGAGTGATGCACCACGCCCATCGCGTCGGTTTCGTAGTAACGAACGCGAATTTCGATTTCGTGTTCGGTAATCATCTCAGCCACGATCCGTAGCCACAAGGTTGCGACGACTTCAGTCCTTTGCTTCATCCCCCCGCCCTCAGCCAAGATCACTCAGCGCGGTTGCGCGGGGGGAACGCCGCGCGGCTGTGGCGCGGAACTCATGATCATATCGCCCCAGGGCACGGCGACCAAGCCACCCGGCGCCGCTGCGCATTTGGGCAGGTCATTTGACGCGGAATACCGTGGACAATTCGTTGCCGTGAAAGGGAGGATCGGCGGATGCCAGCCGCAAAACGCCTCTTTATTGACGCCCTCGCGCCGGTTGACGTACATTGAGTTCGAGCATCGCCGGATCCGCGTCATGGTGAAAGCAACAACGCGGCGGTGCGGTTCGCCGCATCGGGCGTCGCCGCTGGCCAGAGCGTTGACCTCAGCACCAGGGTTCTCATGAGCGTAGGCGAAGGCACGGGTACCACATTCCAGACGCAGCGCGGACGCGATTACCCCGCCCTGCGGCAATTCACCGTGTTCCTGGAGAACCGGGTGGGGCAATTGCTCGACGTGGTGCGCCGCTTCGACGGTACCGATGTCCGCATCGTGGCGTTCTCGGTGACCGAGTCGGCCGAGTGCGCATTCGCCCGCTTTCTCTTGAGCGATCCCGAAAACGGTCGAGAAATACTCGAACGAGCCGGTTTGGCGATGATTGAGACCGACTTGCTGGGAGTCGAATTGCCACCGCGACCACAGCCCCTCTTGCGCATCTGCACAGCGTTGCTGCAGGCCGAGGTGAACATCACGCAGACGTACCCGTTGCTGACCCCGCCACACGGACGTCCGTCGGTGGCGCTGATGGTCGATGACATCGACGCCGCAGCCGACACGCTGGTCGCACAGGGCTTCACGATGATCAAGGAAGACGACCTGCGACACAACGGGTGACGCGGAGGTAGGGCGCCCCGCGTTTGCAGCGCGTCATCACGACTCTCTCGCCACAACGCCTACAACACACCGTGCCAGCCACCGCCCCATGAGCAACCCTACCGATTTGGAACGCATTATCGACCGTGGCATCGTGGCGGTGGTGCGGGCACCGAGCGGCGAACTGTTGGTTGACGTGGCCGAGGCATTGCTGGCCGGCGGCGTTGACGTGCTCGAGATTACGTTCACGGTGCCACGGGCCGAACGCGTTGTCGAGCGCGTTGCCGACCGACTCGGCGACCGAATCTTGCTTGGTGCGGGCACGGTGCTCGACACGGAAACGGCTCGTTTGGCATTCTCTGCCGGCGCCCGCTACATCGTCTCGCCGACGCTGAATCTCGACGTGATCCGCATGTGCCACCGCTACGGTCACGTTTGTATGCCCGGCGCACTGACGCCGACCGAGGTGCTGACGGCATGGGAAGCGGGCGCCGAAATCGTGAAAGTGTTTCCGTCAGACATCACGGGCCCCCAGTACCTCAAGGCGCTGCATGGACCGTTGCCTCAGGTGCGATTGATGCCTACGGGCGGCGTGAACCTCGACACGGCGGCGGACTTCCTCAAAGCGGGGGCCTGTGCACTGGGCATCGGCGGCGCGCTGGTCGAGGCCGGGGCCGTCAAGTCCGGCGACTTCGACCGCATCGCGCAACTGGCCCGCGAGTACGTCGCGATTGTGAAAAAGACCCGCGACGAAATGCAAACGTAGCGTGTGTCGGGTAAACGGCCGCTGAGGCCCGAATGCCGCTCAGGGAACGATCGGCCGCTGCTCGACTTCTTCGAGTTCTTGACGCAGCTCGAGGTAGGTTTGCTCGTCGCTCTGGCGGTGCATTTCGTCGGCAATGCCGTTGACGACCGCCCCACGGAACATCGCCGGACATCCCGCTGCCGTGACCAGCAACGGCGCGAGCCAGAGTCGCAGCTTGCAGGCCAACATGCGGTCGATGAGCGCCCTCGAAACTCGCATGATGGTCATCACCGGTCGCGCCACGTCGGAAGTTACCGCCTGATGGAGTCATCGGCGTCAACATCGTCGTGGAATGAGCCGACCACCACGATCGGCTCGTCGGCCAGCATCGCCAGTTTACGCCTTCGCCGCAACCTGCCCAGTCGGCGGTGTCGCAACCACGTGCGCCAGCGGAATTCGGGCCGTGATCCGCAGCCCGCAGCCATCGCCCCGTTGCGCGCTGAGTTCGCCGCCCAGGATGGCCGTTCGCGCCCGGAGCCCCGGAATGTCGGCGGCTCGGCGACCCTCGTCTCCCGTCGTGAGCAGTTCGGCATCGTCGTTTCCGTGTCCATCCTCGACGGTCAATTTGACCATGCCGTCACCGCGAACGACTTCAAGGCGGCCATGACTGCCGTGTCCTTGCAAGCATATGTTCATGAGGGCGTCGCGGACGATTTTCAGCAGCAACCGCTGCTCCGGTGTCGCCGGATCGGACAATTGAGATTCGGCACGTTCGCCGTCACTCTCCGCCGCCTCGTCGGCGCGCGTGGCCGCTTTGGCAAATGTGTGCATATGCGTGAAGGGTTCGCCGGTGGGTGTCTCGTCCAGGGCATCGCGGAGCCGGCGGGCGGCCAGCGCTGCGTCGAGCATGGCGCCGGTGGCGCACTCGAGATCGAAGTCAACCTCGTCGGGGAACCGGCTGTGTAGATTGCGGCAACGTTCGACGTGTCGCACAGCGTTGGCGAGCTGACAGCCAATCTCCTCAAGGATGACCGCTGGCGACGTGGCCGAGCCGTCGGAGGTGTTATGCGGCGCGCATTTGTGGTCGGACGTGGTCACGTTCATTCCCTCACAAATTGGTTGGCCCGTCGTCATGGTAGGCTGAGACATCATGGCCCTCGGTGTGTTTCTAGGGTTCATCGTGGCGACGGTTGAGGTGGCGAATTGCCGCGATCAAGAACGCGAGTCCTTGACTGCGGTGTCGCTTCCTGAGAGTGCCACTGCTGGTGGTATCCTGAGAAGACGAAGAACTCCCGGGCGTGCGGCTTACGATCGGAGGGGCAGAGATGGTTAGCCGCAGCGCGCCGGGAGTCTTCGCAGTCTTCTTGGCCGGTTGATTGTTAAAGGTGGTTTCGTTGCTGGGAGCGGTTTCGTTGTTTTGGGTCGTACTGGCAGCGGTTGTGGGCGGTGCACTACGACGACGAGGGCGTTTCGGCCCGCCGTGTTCTTCGACGGTCTGATGTAGCGCCGTCGCGGAGGCGACAGGTGGAACGACCGTTTCAATCGTCGCATGCGTTCGCACGGGAAAAGCTCCCTGTCGAGTTCGAGGTCGATTGCCGCTTCGCGTCGTGGCGCAGATAATGCACGTAACGTGCCAAACCGTGGGTGGGCCCGCACGATGCCCCGCCAATGGGCAGAATGTGGCAGCGAAATGGCAAAAAACGCGGGATTTCGCCGCTCGGCGACGCGGCGGCGAGCGCAGCGAAATGTAGCGGCGCGCCAAAACGCGACGATCGTCAGTTGCGGCGGCGAAACATAGGGTGAGACTATGAAACTGGCATTCAAGGTAGCGGGAGTCTTCCTCGTAGCGATGACGCTGTTGGCCATCGCCCACGTTTATTACCGCATCGAACACGAATCGCGCCTGTTCCGCGAACAGGCGTTGGCCGATACGCAAAAACTTGCCGCCGCATTGAACGACCAGGTGATCGCCTGTGTGCTCACGGACGACCCGGCCGACGAACTCTTGCTACTGCGGAGTCAGAATGCCGAGCAGGGCACGATCGTGACTCGGCTGGTCGCTCTGTCGGGCGGTCCCGAACACATCGAGAAGCCCTGGGCCCCCCAGCAATGGTTCAATCCGCACGTGCTGGCGAGACACGAATTCGTGCAGACGCGCGGCACAAAAGGCGACGCGTATCTGACGGCGTACTGGGAAGTCGCCGCCCCGCAGCGGCCAACGGTCATGCTCGAACTATCGAGGCCACTACGGGCGCTCGAGGAGGAGAAGCGGGACGCCATCCACCGGGCGCTTTGGTTGATCGCCTCAATGGTGCTTTCGACCGCCGTGGTGTCGCTCGCCGTGGGAGTCCGCTTCGTGGGCCGACCTTTGCAACAATTGGTAACCAAGACCCAACAGATCGCCGATGGCAAGCTGGACGAGCCGCTCGAACTGCACACGCACGACGAGTTGTCCGACCTGGCGACGAGCCTCAACGGCATGTGCGAAAAGCTGTCCGCCTCGCAACGGGCCGTGGAGGAAGAAGCGGCCGCGCGGGTGGCCGCCCTCGAGCAGCTCCGGCACGCCGATCGCCTGCAGACGGTGGGGCGACTGGCTTCGGGAATGGCGCACGAGCTGGGAACGCCGCTGAACGTCGTTGCCGGTCGGGCTAACCTGATCGCTTCGGGTAGGTTGAGCGCGGCCGAGGTGGTCGAGAGTGCCGAAGCGATCAAGTCGCAGGCCGACCGCATGACGCCGATTATCCGGCAGTTGCTCGACTTCGCCCGGCGAGGCGCGCCGTCGCGGAGCCGAGCCGACCTGGTGCAGTTGGTCCGCGCGACGGCCCACATGCTCGGTGGAATCGCCGCAAAGAACAACGTGCAGATCGTCGAGCCCGAACAGGCCGGCCCGGTGCTGGTCCACGTCGACGAGGGCCGGCTACAACAGGTGTTGACGAACCTGGTTGTCAACGCCGTGCAGGCGATGCCGCGCGGCGGCACGATCAACCTTGACGTTTACCAAAAAAAGGCGCGACGGCCGGGCGCAGCCGAGTGCCTCGAGCGTGATTATTATTGCATCGACGTCCAGGACACGGGCGACGGCATTGATCCGGCCAACCTCGACCAATTGTTCGAGCCGTTCTTTACGACGAAGGGGTCGGGCGAAGGCACCGGGTTGGGATTGTCGATCGCACAAGGTATTGTCGAGGAGCACGGCGGTTGGATTGCCGCCCGCAGCCAGCCCGGCCAAGGCGCCTGTTTCACCGTTTATTTGCCCGTAGAGGTGGAAGCTTGAATCCCAAAATCCTCGTGGTCGACGACGAGAAAGGCATGTGCGAACTGCTCGCCACCGACCTGGGCATGCGCGGCTTCGAGGTGAGTTGGCATACGTCGGCCAAGGCGGGTTTCGACGAGATACTGCTCACGGCGCCCGACGTCGTGCTTACCGACTTGAGGATGCCCGGGTTCGACGGTATCGAATTTTGCCGGCGAATCGTGGAAAACCGACCGGATGTGCCCGTGGTTGTGATGACGGCATTCGGCAGCATGGAAACGGCGGTTGCCGCGATCCGTGCCGGGGCCTACGACTTCGTCACCAAGCCGATTGAAATGGACGTGCTCGCGCTGACGCTGGATCGGGCCGTGCGACACCGTCAGCTCAGCGACCAAGTGAAAGTGCTCAGCGAGGAAGTCGCCCGCACCGAGCGGTTCGAGGAGTTGCTCGGCGCCACGCCGGCGATGCAAAAGCTTTTCGACTTGATCGCCCGGGTCGCGGAACTTGACAGTTCGGTGTTGATCACGGGCGAGAGCGGAACGGGCAAAGAATTGGTGGCGCGTTCGCTGCACCGCCGCAGTCCGCGCGGGCGCGCGCCATTTGTTGCCGTGAATTGTGCGGCATTCCCCGACACACTGCTCGAGAGCGAGCTGTTCGGCCACGTCAAAGGCGCGTTCACCGACGCCCGCGGCGACCGCAAGGGTCTGTTCGTTCAGGCCGAGGGAGGAACGCTCTTTTTGGACGAGATCGGTGAAATGCCGATCACGATGCAGCCGAAGCTGTTGCGGGCGATCGAAGAGCGCAAGATACGCCCAGTGGGAAGCGAGAAGGAGACGCCGTTCGACGTGCGCATCATCGCGGCAACCAACCGCGACTTGGAGACGGAAGTTGAAGAAGGGCGATTCCGTGAAGACCTTTTCTTCCGCATCAACGTGATCCAGATCGAGGTGCCGCCGCTGCGGATGCGCGGAAATGACACGTTGCTGTTGGCACAACACTTCGTCGAACACTTTGCGGTAAAGAGTGGCAAACCCGTGCGGGGGATCTCCGAGGCAGTCGCTCAAAAGATATTGGGGTACGCGTGGCCGGGCAACGTGCGTGAATTGCGCAACGTGATTGAACGGGCGGTCGCCCTCACGCGGTTCGATGAACTGGCGGTTGAAGACCTGCCGAAAAAAATTCGCCAGGACCGCGGTTCTCACGTTGTCGTGGGAGGCGACGAAGCCGAACAGCTTGTGTCGCTCGACGAGATCAGCCGGCGTTACATTCTCCACGTCCTCGATTCGGTCGCCGGAAACAAGACGACGGCGGCCAAAACGCTTGGGATCGACCGCAATACGCTTTATCGCCGGCTCAAACAGTACGGCATCGAAGATTGACGACAACTGACGGCGGCGCCGGGAGTCGAGGGACTTCGCCTCTGCCCCGATGGCGCGACGGCGAACGGTGACGCCGCGTCACGTTGTCCGGGCGAGTTCAGCAATCGGCGCACCGTCGGTGAGAATCGGGACGGGCCGCCCCGAAAAATCGTTGATGGCGATCCGCTCGTAGTCGATGCCCAGATGGCGATAGATGGTGGCGAGAAAATCACCCGGACCGACGCGGCGCTCAATCGGGTCTTCACCGCGCGGGTCGGTCGCACCGATGACCTGGCCCGTGTGAATGCCGCCGCCGGAGAACAACATCGTGTTGGCGCGTGGCCAATGGTCGCGGCCCGGCTGTACCGTTCCCATCGCGCCGCTGGCTACACCGCCCCCGCTGCTGGCGACGTAGGAAATCTTCGGTGTGCGTCCAAACTCGCCCGTCACGACGACTAACACTCGACGGTCCATGCCGCGGGCATAGACGTCTTCGATCAACGCCGATACTGCCTGGTCAAAGAACGGAGCGCGGTACGCCAGCGCCTCGAAGACGTGATGGTTCACGGCATGATCGTCCCAATTGGCGACGCGGCCACACAAGGGCCCGTCAAACTCGGTCGTGACGATCTCGGCACCGGCCTCAACGAGGCGTCGCGCGAGCAAACACTGTTGCCCCCATTGGTTACGGCCGTAGCGGTCACGCAGCTCGTCTGGCTCCTGAGTAAGATCAAAGGCCGCAGCCGCCCGCGGACTGGTCAGCAGGTTGATCGCCTCGGCCTGAAACTCGTCGACGGCCTCCATCATGCCGCTCTGGTCGACCTGCTGGCGGATGCGATCAAGCCCGCCACGTAATTCGACGCGACTTCGCAGCCGCGCGAGTTGTTGTTGGCCGTCGACGCCCACGTTGGGAACGGCAAATTCCGGTTGGTTGGGATCGCCCAACACCCGGAACGGTTCGAAGGCCGGCCCCAAATAGGCCGGGCCGGCGATCACGAAATTGTCGTAGCGGTCGACTGGGTTGACGGCGATGTAATTGGGCAGGTCGCGCTGTCGATCACGACGCACGTAGTGTGCGACCGACATCCAGTCGGGATAGATCGGCTTAGGGCGATCCTGCGGCGCCTTGTCGCCCGAGAGCACCTGCAGCGAACCGGCCGGATGCCCGCCACCGGTGTGCGCCACCGATCGCAACAGCGCGTATTTGTCGGCGATGGTCGACAGGCGGGGAAGCAGTTCCGAAATGTCGATGCCAGGGACGTTCGTGTGGATCGAACGGTAGGGTCCGCGGTAGTCGGACGGCGCCTCGGGCTTCGGGTCGAACGTTTCCAGGTGACTGGCCCCGCCGCGCAGCCAAACGAGGATGACGGCCGTTCGCTGACTTGCGTCCGTGGAGGCGGCACGGGCGCGCACCCGGAAAAGGTCAGCCAAGCCGAGCCCGGCAAAACCAGCCAGCCCGGCTCGCAAGATTTCCCGACGCCCACAGTTCCACGCAGGACCCGGACATCGGACATCGAATTGGGAAGTGTGACGAACGGGCACGCGCGAAACCATGGTCAAAACCGGGGCGATGTGCAACCCCCTGATCGTATCGCCGCTGGCGGCCAATTCGCAAGGGAATCGGCCGCCAGCGGCAACGAAATTCCGCAACCAGCCGTGGGCGATATTTTCGTTGAGCCCGTCGGCACCCGATCTTACGATGTAAACAACGGCTCCAACGCCGCCTTTTGGGGCAGAGCGAGTAAGGTGGAAAAAGGCGGGTTTCAGTGAGACAGTGAGGCCGAATAGCGAGAAGCCGACCAGCGTGGCGTGTCGCCCCTGTCGCTACTCACGGGACACAGAACCGGTCGCGAAGATTCACCGACTGAGGTGCTTGAAATGAACGATTTCTACACTCGCCGCCAGTTTGCCGGTGCTGCGGCGGCGGGGCTTCTCGTAGGGACCCGCGCCCTCACGTCATCCCCACGCGCGCACGCGGCGGACGGCGACGCACCGCGGCGGCGCACATTGCGGGTGGCCCACCTGACCGACGTGCACGTGCAGCCGGAGCGCGACGCGCCCGCGGGATTTGCCAAAGCGCTGCGGCACGTGCAGTCGCTCGCTGACCCGCCGGAGATGATCATCAACGGCGGCGACGCGATCATGGACGGGCTGGAGGTCGGAGCCGCGCGGCTCGACGAGCAGTGGAAACTCTGGCAAAGCGTGCTCAAGGAAGAATGTTCGCTACCGGTCCAGCATGTGATCGGCAACCACGACGTGTGGGGATGGAACAAAAAGCGCAGCGGCACGACGTCGGACGAGCCGGGCTGGGGCAAACAGCGCACACTCGATGAACTCGGGCTCGACGCGCGCTACCGCAGCTTCGATGCCGGCGGCTGGCACTTCGTCGTGCTCGACAGCATATTCCCCGACGACGAAAACGCCTACATCGCCCGGATCGACGAACAGCAATGGGACTGGCTCGCCGGCGATCTAAAAGCATCGCCCGCCGACGTGCCGATCGGCATCGTGTCGCACATTCCGATCCTCTCGGTCGCTACGGTCGAGTTCGAACCGTACTTCGTCGAGAAGCCGGGTCTGCGCCGCAGCATCTCGCACACGGACCAGTGGCGCTTCGTCGAACTGTTTCGCCGCCACGCCAACATCAAACTCTGCCTGAGTGGACACCTGCACCTGCTCGAGCGGATCGACTACGCCGGCATCACTTACATCTGCACCGGCGCCGTCAGCGGCAACTGGTGGAAAGGCAACCTGCTGCACGTCGACGAAGGCTACGGTCTGGTCGACTTCTACGACGACGGCAGCTTCGAGCACCAATACGTGCCCTACGGCTGGGAAGTGAACGAGTCGTAGAGGCTAATCCAATTCCCCCGCCCCCGTCTCGGGCGAGTGAACGGTCTGATTCTGGGAATTGTTTTTATTCTCCACGGCGGTCACAGCCTTTCAAGACACAACGGTGAACCGCACGCGCTCGATGGCAGCGTGGCCTGACTTGCGGAACGGACGGGGCATCGGTTGGGCGTGGCCGTGACTGTCGACGGTGCGACAGCGGAGCGAATATTCCCCAGGTGGCAGGCCCGGCAGCAGCGTCGCCCAATGGGCCTTCGTGAGCCGTAACGGCCAGTTCAGTGGCCGCCCGGTGTCGTTGTCAAAGCCCATCGTGTTTGGCGGAACGCGGTCGTCGGGGATATCACCCCCCATGCTGTCGGGCGGCGGCAAGATCTCCGCGTCGCGCCACGGCGCGTCGGTAAAGAACCGCCCATCCTCGGGCATTTCGTCCGCTTCGTTATGAACCCACGTTTGCACTTTGGACAGACCTGAGATACCAACCTGTGCATAGCCAGTTACCGCGATCGGAGTGCCGGCCTTCACCTCACTCGGGAATCGCAGCGTCGCGCAAAACGTCTTGAGCGGGCTGTCGACATCGTTGTTCTGTTCCGCGTACGTGTCGTTTGCCGTGGCGATGTTCGACAGGTACACGTGCGTGAGCCACTTGATGCTCTTGAACCCGTAAGCCTCGGGCACGACGACGCGGACCGGTCCGCCGCGCTCGGGCGTGAGCCACTGACCGTTGAGTTTGTAACAGAGTATCACCGGCGGCAGATCGAACGGATCTTCCAGTACTCGCCCCACCGGGAGCGAACTACGAAACATCTGAGCCGCGTCGTCGTTGTGATAGCCGTGATAGAAAACGCGCCGCAGGTCCTGTCGCGGCTCAGTCCGCCATAGCACTTCGCGTAGTGGCACCCCTTCCCAGATTCCGTTACCAAGTGGGCACCCCAGGTTGAGACACGTCATCACCTTGGGGAAGCGGACGGAGTGCGTCTCACCCAACTGCATCAATCCGGCGAAGTCGAGCGCCGTTCTGTCTGCGGCACTCATCGGTTCGTGCAACCGCGCCGGATGATCGGGGTCGCTGAGGACTTCGAGCTTCCAGGTCTCTCGCGTGAGTCCAACTTCGGCACGCCTTGCTTCCGGCAAGCTGTGAGGCATGGGATCACCGCGCGAGACGTCCTGAAACTCGTCGGGTTTCGTCAACCACGATTCCAGGTGCGCGAGAGATCTCTCGTCGGCATCGCCCCTGGCAATCGATGTCGCAAGCAACGGCAGCGATCCGGAAGCCACCAGCCCCACCGCGCCGAATCGCAGAAAATAGCGCCGCGTAAGTTCGTGGTGTTGAAGCAGGAACGTCTCAACTGGGCTTGGCATTTGCATACTCCGGGCGACGCCCTGCCGTTTCGCAATTATCCTGTCATCGTGGTATGGTAGCCCATCTACAACGCTAGCGTCAGGGGTTCTTGCCGTAGTCCGCAACGCTTCTCATGACGTTCGCTTCTCGGGTTTGAATCGGACAAGCCCTCTGCGGGCTTAACACCGACACGACCTCCAGCACAGATGCTCAGATGCCCCGACCGACCGACATCACGATCCTTGAAGCCAATTGCCAACAACAACGCGTCGCCTACCGCACGCCGATGAAGTTCGGCGGCCGCGTCGTCACCGACGCCGTCATCTTCGACGTGGTCGTACGGGCGCGTACCCGGGACGGACGCGAGGGTGTTGGCCACGGCTCGATGACGATGGGCAACGTCTGGGCCTGGCCCACCGACGCCGTCGACAGCGAGACGACGCTCGACGTGATGCTCGAGCTGGCCGAAGCGAGTGTGCGAGCGGCCAGTGATTACAACGAATTTGCCCACCCCCTCGCGTTCACGCACGAGATGGCGAAGGGGGAAGCCGAACTCAAAAACGAGGCCGAGCAGCGGCGCGAACTTGCCGAGCCGATACCGCAACTCGCGCTGATGGTCGCCACGAGTCCGCTGCACGCCGCTATTCACGACGCGCAGGGCAAGATTTGTGGCCTCAACTCGTACAACATGCTCGGTGAAGAACACATCGATCACGACCTGTCCCGCTATTTGGGCGATGACTTTCGCGGTGAGTACCTCGATCGCTACACGCTGCGGGACCCGAAACCGCGGATGCCGCTCTATCACCTCGTCGGGGCACTCGACCCGCTGACCGACGGCGACATCGCCGAGCGGATCAACGACGGACTACCGGAAACGCTCGGTGAGTGGATCGCTGCCGACGGGCTCTCGCACCTGAAGATCAAGCTGGGCGGCGACGACCTGGACTGGGATATCGACCGCGTGGCGTCGGTCGATCGCGTTGCCGCCGCGGCACAGGCGCGGCGCGGCTGTGATTCGTGGCGCTATTCGCTCGACTTCAACGAACGCTGTGCGAACGTGCAGTATGTGCTCGACTTTCTCGCCGGTGTCCAAGAGCGCGCGCCCGAGGCGCTCGACCGTGTGCACTACATCGAGCAACCCACGCATCGCGACCTGCGGGCCAATCCCGAGAATCGCATGCACGCCGCTGCCGCTATCAAGCCGGTCGTGATCGACGAGTCGCTCGTCGATTTGGAGAGCCTGATGCTCTGCCGCGAGATGGGTTACTCGGGCGTGGCGCTGAAGGCCTGCAAGGGGCACGGCGAAGCGCTGCTGATGGGCGCGGCCGCCGAGAAGTATGGCATGTTCCTCTGCGTCCAGGATCTCACATGCCCGGGTGCGTCATTCCTGCACTCGGCCACACTGTCGGCGCGATTTCCCGCCGCCGAGGCGATCGAGGGCAACGCCCGACAGTATTGCCCGGCGGGCAACCTGGGCTGGCAGGACCGCTTCCCCACGATGTTCCAGGTCAACGACGGCACGCTCGGCACCGCGGTGCTGGACGGTCCGGGACTGGGGTTTTAGCCGGCGCCCGTTGGGGTTCGAGTTTTGGACTTCAAATCGTGTCGCCGTGTAGCGGTGAGATTACATACAATTCGGTGTAGTCGACCAATTCGGTGTACTTGATGCCGACCAGTTACACGACGCTTCTGTCAGATGCCATGGCGCCGATAGCGCTGAAACCCGGCAACGACAACGGGAAAGCAGTGGCGGGCACACCAACCGGTTTTGTCGTAGACGGCGCTGAACGCGCCGAATGCGGGGTTCGTGAGCGACACGCCGACCTGTTGGCTCAAATCGCCACTGAGGTGCGGGCCGAGTACGCTGAAGGTGTTGCCAACGCGCGCTGGTGGCGACGCGTCATGCTCCGCTACGAGTGTGAGCGCGAGATCGACCGTCGGCAACAAGCATTGGTCGACGGATTCGCGCCGCCAGACGCCCTTTACTGATTGCCGCGTTGCTCAGGGCGTGACGCGTCGCCGGACGACAGCGAAAAGTCGACGACAATCGGGAGGTGGTCCGAGCCGATCGGCGGGCCGACGCGGCGGTCGTGAACACACACTCCGTCGGACACCAACGCATGGTCAATGGCGATCCGCAGTGCGGGCGACAGCGGGCTCGGCCAACTAGGGTTTCGGCCGAATCCATTGCGGCTGTCGTGCAGCCCAGTCGCATTGGTCAGATCTGCGAACAGCGGCGACCAACTCGTCGTGTTCAGGTCCCCTAACAGCAGCACGTCGCCCTCCTGGCGATTGACCACATTGGCGACTTCGGCCAATTGCTGGGTGCGCACCTCCGCCGCCTGGCGGCTGCGCGGCGGATACGGGTGCGTTCCCACGACCGAAAACGGGTGCCCCTGTAGGATGAACTGGGCGACGATCGCCGATCGGTAGCCGCGTCCGTAGCGATACAATTCCATCTGCTCCGGTTCGACGCGACTGAAAAGCGCGATGCCGAACGCACCAGGGCGCGAGTCGATCTTCGCATAGGGGTACTCGTCGGCAAGATCAGCCAGTTCGTCGGCCCAGGTCTGTGTGACCTCGGCGAGCACGACGAAGTCCGGCGACTCGCGACGGATCAGGTCTTTCACTTCGTCGAAGTGCCGGTTCCCGGTCAACACGTTGATCGCCATCGCCCGGTACACGGTCGCCTGCGCGGGCGGTGCCGTTGTCGGAGCGCGGTAGAGCGGCCAGAACGTCGTGGCGAGCGCCGTTGTGCACAGCGCGACGAAGGCCGCCTGTCGCCAACGTCGCACCACGGCAAACAGCAGTGCGGCCGCGGCTAAGGCGATGAGGTATTGAAAGCGAAAGTGCGACGCCAGTTCAAAGACCCAAAAGAGCCGGCCGAGGAGTCCCGCCAAGATGGCCAGAATTGCCGCAGCGGCAATGAGCCCAGCCACGGTGGCGACGCCCTGCTCCAGGACTGAACGACGCGGTCGAGGTGCGACGCCTTCGGTCGACGATGGCGCGTCGACGGCGGGTTCGGCAATTTCGGTGGTGGGCATATTCAAGAGGCAAAGATGTCGCGGAACCGGGCGTCAACGTCAAATACGCCGCACCCCGGCCGACGGTTCGACACCAGCGAATCGAACACAGAGTCGCGCCGTCATGTTAAACTGGGGGAACATCGTATCGTGGAGTTTGCGACGCCGGAAGCAGACGTTCCCAGGGAGAGACGATATGTCCGACGGCCCGCCCCCTGCCCAGCTACCGCGTCGCGAGTTCCTTCGCGAGACGGCGACCGCCCCCGCATTGCTTGCCACAGCCTCGGCGGCCGATTCGCGGGAAGCCGTGCCGACCGATCCGCAGCGGCCGCTGAACGTCTTGTTCATCATGACCGACCAGCAGCGGGCGGACTGTGTCGGGGTCAACGGCAACGACATCATCCGCACGCCCAACCTGGACCGGCTCGCCGCCGAGTCGGCCAACTTCGCCCGCGCGTATGTGCAGTCGCCGGTTTGCGTTCCCTCGCGGGCGTCGTTCTTCACGGGTCGTTATGCCCACGCGCATCGCAACCGCGTGAACTACACGCCGATTGACCGTCGCACGGTGTTGTTGCCCGAACGGCTCCACGCGGCAGGCTACCAGACGGCGCTGGTCGGCAAGTTGCACTTGTTCTACCAAATGCCGCCGTCGAGCGAGAACGCCAAGAAGACGGGCTTCGACAGTGTGTTGCTGCACGACGGCACGCAGAGCACGGACGGCTGGTCGGACTACGCGCGCTGGCGCAACGAGCGCGATCCGTTGCGACGGCTGCACTACCGTGCGCTTGCCAAAGACGATGCCGAATTGGCCTCGACGCTGCCACCGGGAGCGAATCCTTTTCGCGCGGCAGTCGAGGAGCAGTACACCGACACGTCATGGACGAGTCTGAAAACCCGCGAAGCGCTCAAGCGACTGGCCGCCGACGATCGGCCCTTCTTCCTCTACTCGTCGTTTTGGAAGCCGCACTCGCCGTTCGAGGTGCCGCAGCCATTCGACGCGCTTTACAACGACGTCGACTTTGAGCTGCCGAAACCCGAATCGCTCGACGACATCCAGCGGCTGCCGCTGCCGCTGCAGAAGCTCATCTTGCGTGGCAAGAAGCCGCCGTATGACATGGACCGCCGCACGCTCAATTGGATTTACCGCAGCTACTACGGCTGCATCACCCACATCGACCGCGAGGTGGGCGCCATTCTCGAAACACTCGCCGAGACCGGTCAGGCCGACAACACGATCGTCGTCTTCACCTCCGACCACGGCGACCAGTTGCTCGAACACGGACTGATGGGCAAGAACGTCTTCTTCGAGGCATCGGTGCGCGTGCCACTGATGATGCGCCTGCCCGGCCGCATCGCGCCGCGGCGGTACGATCAACTGGTTGAAACAATCGACGTGATGCCGACGCTGCTTGAGTTGTCGGGCGCGCCAATCCCGGAAGATTGCCATGGCCAAAGTCTGGCGAATCTGCTGACAGGTGCTTCGGCTGAGACTTCAACGCGCGACGCCGTGTTCAGCGAAAACATCATACCGGAGGTGATCACCTCGGGCAGTCTCGACTTCGAGTTTGTTCCGGGAAAGGGCATCAAGGGCATTCGCCACCCCGACGCGAAGATGGTGCGGACCGAGCGCTGGAAGTACAATTACTATCCTGAGGGCTTCGCCGAGTTGTACGACCTTGCAAACGACCCGGCCGAACAGCACAACCTCGCCAATGACCCGGCGCACCGCGAAACCGTGGCCGAACTCAAAGGCAGGGTTCTCGACTGGTTGATCACCGCGACCGAGGCGGACCAGATCGCGCGGCGCTGGCAGGTCTAGCCCGGATCGACGCCGACGGCGGTGGGCGGAAATGCTGGTAACGTGCCTGGCGTATTGGTAGGCTTGATGGCTGGAGCGCATTCGCAACTGCGTCTCCGCTGCCCACCCGGCCCCTGCTCCCCCCGGCCCTGCCCGCCTGTCATGCTCTCCGCCCGTTTGTCCGATCTTGCCGTCACGCTGCTTTGCCTGTGTGCACTTGGGTGCATCGGTGCCACATCGGCCGCCGCGGCTGGTGAGAAAGCATTGTTGGCCCACTGGGCCCTGACCGGCACGTCGTCGGGAAATGCGGGCGAGGTCAAAGACCTCTCGGGCGGCGCGTACCACCTCGTCAATCACGGGGCGACTCTTGTTTCCGTCGGACAAGACGCCGAACGCGTCGAAGCCTTGGAGTTCGACGGTCGCGACGACTTCCTCGAACTGCCCGGCGGGTTGCCGCTCGGTAGCGAGCCATTCACCGTCGCCGTCTGGATACATACGGACGGCCCGCTCACCGACGTGTTGGGCGACATCGTCAGCCAGTACGACCCGGCGTCGCGGCGCGGTCTTCATCTCAGCCTGCTCTGCAATCACGGTGTGACGTCGAGTCAGTCGAACTACCGCAATGTGCACTTCGGCATCGATGCGGAAAGTGAGCCGGGCGAGTGGACCGACCACGGACGGCTCGGCGACGTCATTCTGATTTACTCGATGACCGTTCACGACCGACAGTTATTCGCCGGCACGTGTGTGGCCGATCCTGACGCCGCCGGTCGCGTGTTCCGCTACGACGGCAGCGCGTGGTTCGACTGTGGCGCGCCTGACCGTGCCAATTCGGTCAGTTCGATGGCCGTCTGCGACGGCGCGCTCTACGTCGGTACGGGAAAGTACCGCCTGCGCGGATCCTCGCTAGCCGAATCCGAGAACTCGCATTCAGGTGGTGGCGTCTACCGTTACGAGTCGGACGGCCGTTGGGTCGAGTGTGGACGTCTCCCCGACGTCGAGGCGATCAACGGCATGGTTGTCTTTGGCGGTCGTTTGTATGCGACGTCGATGTACCACCCGGCGGCTTTCTTCCGCTACGAAGGCGACACGCGGTGGACGGCACTGCCGACGCCCGACGGCAAGCGGACCGAAGCGCTCGGCGTCTACAACGGGCAAATTTACGCCACCGGCTACGACGAAGGCGCCGTCTATCGATTTGACGGCGAGGGCTGGGAGGACTTCGGCGTGCTCGACGGGGCCACGCAGACCTACGGCTTTGCCGTCCACGAGGGGCGACTTTTCACCAGCGAATGGCCCAACGCGCGTGTCTTCCGACTTTCCGGTGCCGACGACGCCGCGGTCTGGAAAAACACAGGCCAGCTTGGCGAAGAACTCGAAACCATGCCGCTGGTGGTGTACAACGGCAAGCTATACGGGGGCACGCTTCCCAACGCCGAGGTCTACCGATACGACGGCGACGACGAATGGCGCAAGATTGCCCGGCTCGACTTTACCCCCGACGTGCGTTATCGGCGGGTATGGTCGATGGCCGTCTATCAAGGACGCCTCTTCGCCGGCACGCTTCCCGGCGGACACGTACACTCCGTCGAGATCGGTCGCAACGTGACCTCGGACCGGGCGCTCGCGCCGGGTTGGCGGCATATCGCGGCGGTGCGCGATGACGATCAATTGCGACTGTACGTCGACGGCAAGTTGACTGGGGTATCGGCGCCGCTGGACGGCGAAGAATACGACCTTGCCGCCGACCAGCCACTTCGCGTGGGATTCGGCGCCAATGACTATTTCAACGGGCGCATGCGCGACCTGAGGGTTTACCGTGGCGCTCTTGCCGCGGAGCGCATCGCCGAGTTGGCGAGCCCCGACGGCTTCCAGAATTCTCCCCAGCCGGAGTGATCAAAGACGGCATGAAGACACGACACGACAACCTCGGTCCTTTCGCTGCGTGGTTAGTGGCGTTGCTGTTCACGTTGGGTGCCCCGCTGTTGGTATTGGCAGCGGCCCCCGACGAGGTGGCACAACCAGCTGCCCCGCCGTCGCCGTTCGACGAGTTGGGACACGAATACGAGACCGCCGTTACGGCAATCGTCCGCCAATACTGCTTGGACTGCCACTCGACCGACGCTCACGAAGGAGAGCTCGACCTGGAGCGATTTCCGACTTTGCAGGAGGTGCGCCACGATCCACCGGCCTGGCAGAAGGTTGCCGAGATTCTCGACAGCGGCGAAATGCCTCCGGACGACAGCCCGCAACCCACGGCGGACGAACGATCGCAATTGCGGGAGTGGACGCGTCGTTATCTCGACGCCGAAGCTCGGGCGGCAGCGGGCGATCCGGGGCCCGTCGTATTGCGGCGGCTCAACAACGCCGAATACACGTACACGATCCGCGACCTGACGGGCGTCCCGCTCAGCCCGGCCGCCGAGTTTCCCGTCGACGGCGCTGCGGGCGAAGGTTTCACCAACACGGGCAGCGCGTTGTCGATGTCGCCGTCGCTCGTGACAAAGTACCTCGCCGCGGCGAAGGACGTCGCCGCCCATGCCGTGCTCTTGCCCGACGGGGTGCGGTTCTCGACGAGCACGACCCGACGTGACTGGACGAACGAAATCCTGGCGTCGATTCGGGGCATCTACGTGCAGTACACCGGCCGGGTGGGCGATGCCAACTCGTTGAATCACTGGGACGTGACCGATCCGACGCAACTGACCGACCGCGACGGCCGCGTCAACCTCGAACAGTATCTGCGCGCGCTGCTGGACCACCGCCAGCAATTGCAGAGCGATCCCGCGGCCGCCGCCGAGGTCGCGCGGCAGTCGGGCCTGAGTGAACCGTACCTCGGCCGTCTTGCCGAAACGCTACTGGGGGACGAACCGGAGTCGCTGCTGCTGGCGTATTTGCAGCGCGGCCTCGTGAATGCCGACATCGGCACTGAAACCAGTCGCGCGGAAGCGGCGCATCGTCTCGCCGGTGAGATCCGTACCTGGCAGGATCAGCTCTGGGCGTTCAATCCGGTCGGGCACTTCGGCCAGGTCAAGCCGTGGCAGGAAGCCATCGTGCCGGTGACTTCGTCGCAAGGGTTTCGCATCGAGTTCGACGGTAAAGGCGACGGGGACGACGTCACGCTGCACCTGGTCGCCGCCTCGCCGGGTGGTCCAACGTCCGGGGCAAAAGTCGTCTGGCAGGCGCCGCGGATCGAACGACCGGGACGGCCGCCCCTGATGTTGCGTGACCTGCGCACCGCGGTCGCGGCACTGGAGGAACTCCGCCGTCAGGCGCTGCCCAACACGGCCGCCTATCTGGCGGCGGCCTTCGAGGCCCGCGGGCTCGACGGTCCGGTCGATACGGGACAACTCGCTAAGACACACGACGTTTCCCCCCTTCTGCTCGACGCCTGGATGCAATTGCTCGGTGTCGATGCGGGCGGTGACGTCGCGATCCATGAATACCTCAACACGCCGCTCACTCGCCTCGGCGGTTACGACGCCGCCCGGGGCTGGATGATCCCGGGCGTCGGCGACCTCTCGATCGCTGCCAACTCGTCGGACGACAACCTCAAGGTGCCGGGCGATCTGGACGCCCACTCGGTTGCCGTGCATCCCCGTCCTGAGCGCTGGATCGCCGTCGGGTGGAAGAGTCCGACCCGCGGTAACATGCGCTTAACCGCCCACGTGAAGGACGCGCACGCCGCCTGTGGCAACGGCGTGAGCTGGTCGCTCGAATTGCGTCATGGAAGTCGCCGCAACGTGTTGGCGTCGGGTGACATCGACAACGGTGCCGCCGCCGAAATCCCGTCAATCGAAGATGTGTCGGTCCATTCGGGCGATTTGATTTCGCTCGTGATCGCGGCGCGCGATCAGAATCACGGCTGTGACCTCACCAAGATCGACCTGGCGATCGAGGATCAGGCGGACGCGTCTCGACGCTGGTCGCTGACGGCCGACTGCGCCGATTCGATCGATGCGGGTAACCCCCACGCCGACCAATACGGCAACCTCGGCGTCTGGCACTTCTACACCGGCCTGAACGACGATACGGGTGCACCGTCAGACATCGTGCCGGGTTCACTGTTGGCACGCTGGGTCGAGACGACCGATCGCGCCGCAGCCGGTGAACTTGCCGAACACATTGCTGCGATGGTCAGTGGCGATGCTCGTGAAAAGAACAATGAAGATGCGACCGACACCGCACTGCGGGATCAACTCACTTCATTGGGCGGCCCGTTGTTTTCCCGAGTCGACACGACGGCACTCGTCACATCGCAAGCGGTCGACGCGACCGTGGCGAGTAGGTTTGGACTCGACCCACTGGCCTTCGGCAACCCGCCCGAGGAAGACTTGGTCGTTGCGTCACCCTCGGTGACGACGTTCACTGTGCCGCGTGCCCTGGCCACGGGTGCGGTGTTCGCCGTCAACGGGGCGCTGACCGACGAGCCGGCCAGCGACGCCTGCGTGCAGTTATTGGTTACGACATCGGCGCCGCCTGCCGTGGATGCACCTTTACCCAGTGTGCCGTTGGTCGCCGCCGCCGGCAGCGCAGCCGACGCGCAGCTGCGGCGATCGCTCGACGACTTTCGTGAAATCTTTCCGGCGGCGATGTGTTACCCACAAAT
Organism: Planctomycetales bacterium; assembly: GCA_020426575.1. Lineage (GTDB taxonomy): Bacteria > Planctomycetota > Planctomycetia > Pirellulales > JAEUIK01 > JAGQPT01. The sequence goes on along the minus strand of JAGQPT010000562.1, from coordinate 2,658 downwards.
CGTGCCGGTCGACGTGGTCGTTACACTGGTGCTGTTTCACCGCGAAGACGAGCCGCTACGGCGACTGATGCTCACCGCCGCAGAACGGGCCAAGCTCGACCGACTCTGGGACGAGTTGCGCTACGTCAGTCAGGACGCCCTGGCGATCGTGACCGGCTTCGAGCAACTGCTGGAGTTCGCCTCGCAGGATGACGACCCCGCCAAGTACGAACCGCTGGGCGAAGAGATCTACGCACACGCGGCGGCGTTCCGTCAACGGCTTGTCGACACTGAGCCGGCACAGTTGGACGCGCTGCGTGACATTGCCGCGGAGGCCTACCGGCGTCCCCTCACTGACAACGACATCACCGAGCTGCGTGCGTTGTACTCGAAGCTGCGTGCCGAGGAGTTGCCGCACGAAGACGCCTGGCGGTTGACGCTCGCGCGTGTGCTGACGTCACCGCAGTTCCTTTATCGGCTCGAAGAGCCGCAGCCGGGCGCCGGCCCGAGCCTGGTCAACGGCAACGAGTTGGCCAGTCGGCTCAGCTATTTTCTCTGGTCTTCAGCCCCGGACGAAGCGCTCAGCCGGTTGGCCAACTCGGGCGAGTTGCTCAACCCCGAGGTACTACAGCAGGAAGCTCAGCGCATGCTTGGCGACCCGCGCGTCCGACGCCTGGCGATCGAGTTCGCCTGCCAGTGGCTTCACGTTCGTGGGTTCGACGAGTCAGCCGAAAAGAACGAACAGTTCTTTCCTGAGTTCGCCGCGCAGCGTGCCGACATGTACGAGGAAACCGTTCGCTTCTTCACCGGCATGTTCCAAGGCGACGGCTCGGTGTTGGACCTGGTCGGCGGCGACCACACGTTCCTCAACGAGCGGCTGGCCGCCTACTACGGGGTTCCGGACGTTACGGGGGACAATTGGCGGCGAGTGGACGGCGTCGGCATTTACGGCCGCGGCGGTATCCTCACCCAGGCCACGACGCTCTCGGCGCAGTCCGGTGCGTCGCGCACCAGCCCGATCCTGCGCGGCAATTGGATATCGGAAACACTCCTGGGCGAGCGTTCGCCACGACCGCCGAAAGGTGTGCCCGTGCTCGCCGAAACGGTTCCGGAGAACTTGACGGAGCGGCAGTTGATCGAACAGCACTCGAGCGACGCTTCCTGCGCGAAGTGCCATGCCCGCATCGATCCCTACGGGTTCGCCCTGGAGTCGTTTGACACGGTCGGAAGGCGGCGTGAGGTCGACGGCGGCGGCCACGCGATCGATACGCGCACGACCCTGGTCGATGGCAACGAAGTCGACGGTCTGGACGGACTGCGGCAATATTTGCTCACGACCCGCCGCGACGACGTGCTTCATCAGTTTTGCCGCAAGTTGCTAGGATATGCCCTGGGGCGCTCGGTGCAACTGTCGGATGAACCACTGCTCGAGGAGATGCTCGCCAATTTGGCGAAAAACGACTACCGCTTTGCTTCGGCCGTCCAGACGATCATACTGAGTGATCAATTCCGCATGATTCGGGGCCGCGACTTCCGCGAAGGGGCGGTCGCCGATATGTCAGGTTCGCGCAACGTATTTGCCGCATCGCAATCCACTTTCCCGCCCGGAGAAAACGAACGATGAATCACGTATCGCGTAGAACGTTTCTCCGTGGGGTGGGCGTATCGATGGCGCTGCCGTGGATGGAGTCGGTTGCCGTCTTTGGGGCCGTGCCGAACCGCGACGCTTCGGCGGCGGGTGGCACGGGCGTCGACGGTCCGCCGTTGCGGCTTGGCGTGCTGTTTGCCGGCAACGGCTTCCACCGCAACGAGTGGTGGGCCAAGGGCACGGGCAGCGACATGGAGTTGGGACGCGTGCTCACGCCGCTGTCCGAACATCGCGAAAAGTTGTTGCTGATCCACGGCCTCTACAATGAAGAGGCCCTCAAAGGGAACATCCACAGCTCACAGACGGGGAATCTGTTGTCCGGGGCGCCACTCTCTTCCGGCGGCGAAATTCGCTCGGGCACGAGTTTTGACCAGGTGCTGGCTTCGAGCTATGGCCGCGGTGCCAAGGTGCCCAGTCTGGTGCTGGGGTGCGAGAAGGCGAACCCGTCGGTGCACAAGAACTACTCGATGCTATACAGCTCGCACATCTCGTGGAGTTCGCCGACGACGCCGACGCCGTTGGAAGTGTATCCCGCATTGGCTTTCGACCATTTATTCAACGACACGGCCCAGCGGGGCGATGAGAGCGTGTTGGACGCCGTGCTGGCCGACGCGGCCGACCTGCGACGCAACATCAGCAGCCGCGATCAGCACAAGCTCGATGAGTATCTCAACTCGGTCCGCGAGGTGGAAAAACGGATCGAAGACGCGGGGCGTCGCGGCGAATTGCAGGGCTGGCGGCCCACGCTCAGTGAGCCCGACCGTCCCCGGCCGGCCGACGGCATTCCCCAGGACATCGGCGAGCACATGCGGTTGATGAGCGATATCCTTGTGCTGGCGTTCCAGACCGACACGACACGGATCTGCACGCTCAAGCTCAACAACGATCACAGCGCCCTGCGCTTCCCGAATCTGCCAAGCGTGCAGCAGGCCGGGCACGGCATCGACTACATGATTCATCATCTGCTGTCTCACACCGACAAGGCGGACTGGCTGAAGGTGAATCAGTTCTTCATGGAGCAGGTGGCCTAT
>JAGQPT010000561.1 GCA_020426575.1 Planctomycetales bacterium | reverse complement strand
TGAAGTTGGCATCGGCTATCTGACACTCGACCGGCGGGCGGCAACGCTCAGCGGCGGCGAATCGCAACGCATTCGACTGGCCAGCAGCATCGGCTCGGGACTGGTCGGTGTCTGCTACGTCTTGGACGAACCGTCCGTCGGGCTGCACGCCCGTGACAACGAGCGGCTGATTCGTTCGCTCCGCGCGCTCGAGCGAATGGGCAACACGGTCGTGGTCGTCGAACACGACGAAGCGATGATCCGCGAGGCCGACCATGTGATCGACCTGGGACCCGGCGCCGGACGCCACGGCGGACGGATCGTCGCCTGCGGCACGGCCGACGACATTGCCGCCTGCCCGGACTCGATCACTGGACAGTACCTCTCGGGAAAGAAGCGGACCGAGGTCGCCGCTGAACGCCGACCTGCCCGCAAGGCCAAGACGCTTTCGCTCCGCGGCGCCAGCGGCAACAACCTCAAACGGGTCGATGTCGACTTCCCACTGGGTGCGTTGACCTGTGTGACCGGCGTGAGTGGCTCGGGCAAGAGCACGCTGGTCAGCGACACGCTGGCCCGCGCCGTTGCCCGCAGTCTCGGCAACAGCGCGCCGCGGCCGGCGCCGTTCGTCGGCCTGACGGGCACGAAGCAGATCGACAAACTCGTCGTGATCGATCAGAGCCCGATCGGTCGCACGCCGCGCAGCAACGCCGCGACGTACACGGGCGTGTTCGACGAAATCCGCAAGGTATTCACGCAAACGCGACAAGCGCGGCTGCGGGGCTACAAAGTCGGCCGCTTCAGCTTCAACGTCAAAGGGGGCCGCTGCGAGGAGTGTCAGGGGCAGGGGCTGCAGAAGATCGACATGACCTTCCTGCCCGACTTGTACGTGCCGTGCCCTTCCTGTGGCGGCGCAAGATTTAACCGTGCCACGCTACAGATTCGCTACGCGGGCCACTCGATCGCCGAGGTGCTCGACCTCTCGATCGAAGAAGCGACCGAGCTGTTTGAGAATCATCCAGCGATCCACCGCGTGCTCAGCGTATTGTGCGACGTCGGACTAGGGTATCTCACCCTGGGGCAGCCGTCGACAATGCTCTCCGGCGGTGAGGCACAACGCATCAAGCTGGCGAGCGAGTTGGCTCGACCGGCCAGCGGACGCACACTCTACATTCTCGACGAACCCACGACGGGGCTGCACTTCGAGGACGTGCGACGGCTGCTCAGCGTGTTACACGCATTGGTCGACCGGGGCAACTCGGTGATCGTGATCGAGCACAACCTCGATGTGATCCGCTCAGCCGACTGGGTGATCGACCTGGGCCCCGAAGGGGGTGCCGCTGGGGGTGAAATCGTTGCGGCGGGTACACCGGAAGATATCGCCGCGGTGGCCGCCTCCGGCCGAACCAGCCACACGGGGAGGTGTCTGGGAGAAGGGCACCTGGCCACTGTTGACTGACTCGCTCTCAACCGGGTCCCCATGTCGTCATGCGATTTCGCGTCAACAGCAAAGAGTCTCGATGAACGCGCAGCCGAGAATCGTCTTCTTCCCGTCTGTGCGACGGGCGTGTCGCACTTCGGCCAACATGGTGACTGGTCGATCGCTATCACGCGCGTGGTTCATGAACTCCATGGTCAGGTGCGAGCCGACTTCGAGCGGTTGCGTTGCGATAACAGAAATACCCCACAGCGAGATATCACGGCCACGCTCCAACCACGACCTTCCGATCGGTACGCCCGAAGAATCGCTGGGACAGATGCGCACCTCGCCGGAGTACTCCACGCGTGTATTCTTGCGACGGTTGACATCGGCTAGCTCCCTGTCGCAGGCGCCAGATACGTCGTCACGGAGCGCGATCGTGAACCTTGCCACGTCTTCGGTTGTCGTACGATCCTGCTGGCGCACGGCTCCCGCTGCGTCCTGTCGCGACATTGGCGCTTTCCTCACAATTTCTCGATTTGTCGGCTCATCATTGATGAGTCAGTATGAAGGATCAAACGCGCTGAAGCTGCCGAACACCTGAGAGAGGCTGTTGATCAAACATTAGCATGCTCCACAGTTCGTGTGAGCCCCGGAGCGCGACGGCTCATCGTCCGGACAGAATTTGGGACAAGTCGTGCCGATTATTGCGGCCAACGGGCTGAGACGCTCCGGGCCCCAGCCTCGGGTGGGGCCAGCCGGCGGTTGAATGGCGTCATGATTGGCCGTACTGTAGAATAGTTTACGAAACGCCAGATGAGCTTCGCCCGCCGTGGCCCTGGTACTTCACACCGTCTGGAGGCGTGTCCACCGTGAGTTCAACGATTCCCAACCGAACGACATCGCGCATGATGAGCGGCAGCGATGCCGTGGTCGAAGCGCTGGTGAATCACGGCGTGGAGGTGGTTTTCGCCTATCCCGGCGGTGCGAGCATGCCGTTGCACCAGTCGCTCACGCGCTACCGTGACCGCATCCGCACGATCCTGCCGCGTCACGAGCAAGGGGGGAGTTTTGCCGCCCAAGGTTACGCCCGTTCCACCGGAAAGGTGGGCGTATGCATGGCGACGAGCGGACCGGGCGCCACGAACCTGGTCACCGGCATCGCCGACGCAAAGATGGACAGCGTGCCGTTGATCGCGATCACGGGGCAGGTAGGCACACCGGTGATCGGCACCGACGCGTTCCAAGAGACGCCGATCGTCGAGGTCTGTCGCAGCATCACGAAACATCATTACCTCGTGACCGATCCGGCCGACATCACGCGGATCGTGCGCGAGGCATTTCACGTGGCTCAGACGGGTCGTCCCGGCCCGGTGCTCATCGACTTGCCAAAGAACGTGCAGCTTGCCAAACTCGAACCCGACTTCGACGCTCCAATGAATCTGCCGGGCTACGTCGTGCCAGATCGGAGTCGCGCGCAACCCGAACAAATCGCCCAGGTCGCCGGTGCAATCCGCCGCGCGAAACGTCCGGTGATCTACGCCGGCGGTGGCATCATTTCGGGCGAGGCAAGCAATGAGTTGCGCGAGTTGGTCGAGAAGACCGGCATCCCGGTGACAACGACGCTGATGGGGCTGGGGGCGTTTCCCGGCGACGACCCGCTTTCGTTGGACATGTTGGGGATGCACGGCAGCGTGTACTCCAACTATGCCGTCGACGAGTGCGACCTGCTGTTGGCGCTGGGCGTGCGGTTCGACGATCGGGTGACGGGCAAAGTGTCGGAATTCGCTCGGCAGGCCATGATCGTGCACATCGACATCGACCCGTCGGAGATCAACAAGAACAAGGAAGCGCACATCCCGATCGTCAGCGACGTGAAGTACGCCCTCACCGAGTTGAACCGCCAGGTGGAACCGCCGGAGGCGTCGCTCGCCCCCTGGATCGCCAAAATCGACGCCTGGAAAGAAGCCGATCCGTTCGGCTACGACGAGTCGTTCCCGGGCATCCTGCCGCAGCACACGATCCATCGGCTTTGGGAACTCACGCGCGACCAGGAAACGTACGTCGCCGTGGGAGTGGGCCAGCACCAGATGTGGTCCGCCCAGTTCTTCAAGTTTCGCCAGCCGCGGACGTGGCACTCCAGTTCGGGGCTGGGCACGATGGGGTTCGGCCTGCCGGCAGCGATGGGGGTGAAGGCGGCGCATCCCGACGCGCTGGTGATCGACATCGACGGCGACGGCAGCATCCTGATGAACATCCAGGAACTGGCCACCTGCGTCTGCGAGCACCTGCCGGTGAAGATCGTGCTGCTCAACAACCAGCACCTCGGCATGGTGATGCAATGGGAAGACCGCTTCCATGCCGGCAATCGGGCGCACACGTACTTGGGCCCGATCGATCATCCCGAGGCAATCGGACAGGGTGACGGTCTCGGCCCCGAGGAGCGCTATCCCGACTTCGTGACGATCGCCAAGGGTTTCGGTTGCGGCGCCGCCCGCGTCGACGCAAAAGACCGCCTCGACGACGCGCTGCGCGAAATGATCGATTACCCGGGCCCCTTCCTGCTCGACGTGACCGTGCCCTACCAGGAGCACGTGTTGCCGATGATCCCATCGGGGCACACGGTCAAGGACCTGATCAAGCAGTGAGCGCCATAGGTGGGTAAACCTGTCGGCGGCAACGTCTACTCACGGAACGTTCCGGCATATCGCCGACTCAACTACCCACCCTACCACTGCCCCTGGCCTCTCTTGCCTGTGAATCGGCCACGGGACCGGCGCCACATTCCGGGAACCACTGCGCATCGTTGTGCCGTCGTGCCGTCGTGGTTTACCATGTGCGTGTTGTCCCGTTCGTCGCATTGACCGTCATTCGCAGGGGAAGTTTCGCACGTGTCACCAACGCCACCGGTCTACGAAAAGCTGGGCGCCTTTTACCTCGGTCGCACACACGCGAAGGAACAAGGTGAAGGCGCACTCCCCACGGACACCGGCGACGACGGCCTGTTGCTCTATGATTCACGTGACCTGTTGACCCACGCCATGTGCGTCGGCATGACCGGCAGTGGCAAGACGGGGCTGTGCGTCTGCCTGCTCGAAGAGGCGGCGATCGATCGCATCCCGTCGCTGATCATCGACCCCAAGGGCGACCTATCGAACCTGTTGCTGACGTTCCCCGACCTGGCCGCGGCGGACTTTGCCCCGTGGATCAACGCCGACGAGGCCCGTCGCGCCGATCTTTCGCCCGAGGAGTTCGCCGAGCGCGAATCGAGCCGCTGGCGCGAGGGGTTGGCCGAATGGCAAATCGACGGCGAGCGGATTCGTCGGCTGCGTGAAACCTGTGACTTTGCCATCTACACGCCCGGCAGCGACGCCGGACGGGGCATCTCGGTATTGTCGTGTTTCTCGGCGCCGAGTCAGGCCGTGCGGGACGACGCCGACATGTTCCGCGACCGCGTGAGCACAACGGTGAGCAGCCTTTTATCGCTGGTCGACGTGGACGCCGATCCGTTGCGATCGCGGGAACACATCCTGCTGGCGAATCTGCTTGAGAGATCGTGGCAGGCCGGCAAGGGCCTCGACCTGGCGCAGTTGATTCAGCAGGTGAGCACGCCGCCTCTGGAGCGCGTCGGCGTGATGGACATCGAGGCGTTCTTTCCGGAGAAGGACCGCTTCGAGTTGGCGATGGCGCTCAACAGCCTGTTGGCCGCCCCCAGCTTTGCCGGCTGGATGCGGGGCGAACCACTGGACGTGGACCGGCTGCTCTACACGCCCGAGGGCAAGCCGCGCACGGCAATCTTTTCGATCTCGCATTTGTCAGACACCGAGCGGATGTTTTTCGTCTCGCTGCTGCTGAATGAAACGCTGGGCTGGCTGCGGTCGCGACCGGGAACGACAAGCCTGCGGGCCCTGCTCTACATGGACGAGGTGTTCGGCTACATGCCGCCGGTGGCTGAACCCCCGTCGAAGAAGCCGCTGTTGACGCTGCTCAAGCAAGCCCGGGCGTTCGGGCTCGGCGTCGTGCTGGCGACGCAGAACCCGGTCGACCTCGACTACAAGGGGCTCTCGAACATCGGCACCTGGTTCCTGGGACGCCTGCAGACGGAACGCGACAAACAGCGTGTGCTCGCCGGCCTCGAATCGGCCAACGAGTCGGCAACGACACGGATCAGTCAGCGCGAAATCGACGCGCTGTTGTCGCAGTTGCCGAAGCGATCGTTTTTGATGCACAACGTGCACGACGATGGGCCCGTGGTGTTTCAAACCCGCTGGGCGATGTCGTACCTGCGCGGACCACTCACGCGGCAACAGATCCATCGCCTTTCACCGCCGGTTGCGGAGAACGGCAGCGACAAGACAGAGCATGTGGCCGGCTCGACCGCAAGCGCAGGCGCTGAAGCAACGACGGTGGCAGCCGATGCGGCGGGCAGTCTCGTCGCAGCAACACCACCGGCCACGAGCGACGAAGACGCGGATTCAGGCCGGCCGGTCGTGCCTCCCGACGTGCGCGAGGTGTTCTTTCACGCCGACGCCGAGGCGCCGACATACCGGCCGTTTGTGCTCGGTTCGGCGAAAGTGCACTTCCTCGATCGATCGAGCGATCTAGAGGATCAACAGGAGATCGGCCTGTTGGCATCGCTCGAAGATTTGATCGAGGCGGTCGACTGGGCCGACGCCGACCCGGTCGACGTGGCCGCCGACGAGTTGGACACGGTGCTCGCCGACGAACCGGCCGATGGTGCCTGCTTTCTCCCGCTCCCCAAGACGGCGACGCGGGGAACGAGTTATCGACGCTGGACGAAGGCGCTGGATGAACATCTTTACCGCACGTCGCGGCTGACGTTGCTGGAATGTCGTGGTTTGAAGGTGACGGCACGGCCGAGCGAGACGGAACGCGAGTTTCGCATCCGCCTGGCCGAGGCGGCCCACGAACGCCGCGACGAAGAGATGGACAAGCTGCGCGAGGACTACGGCAAGAAATTCAAGCGCCTGCAAGAGCGAATTCGCAGGGCCGAACTGGCAGTCGACCGCGAAGAGGCTGAAGCGCAGAGCGCCAAGACGCGCGGCGCCATCTCCATCGGCTCGACGCTGCTGTCGGCAATTTTGGGACGCAAGATCGGCTCAAGTGCCGCCACGTCAGCCCGCAGTGCGTCGAGCGCGGCCAAGCAGATGTCGGACGTTCGCCGGGCCCAGGAGGCGCTCGACAAGTACCGCGCCGACATGGCAACGTTGGAGCGTGAATTCGAGGCAAACTCGGCCCAGGTCGCCGCAGAAATCGAAACTGCCGAAGCCGACCTGACGGAAAGACAACTCAAACCGCGCCGCACGGACATTGACATCCGGCTAGTCGCACTCGCCTGGGTGCCGGTGAAGGGGTAGGCGGCGACTGCCCTGTTCGTTGCATCGACGAAAAACCGCGTACCCAGTTGCTACGAACCCGGTGCGATGCGGGACCACTCGGCATGTGGTCGTTGCCGTTGCCTTGGTCCGGAATGGAATCCCAGCCGACCCACGTCGGACCAAAACACCGGGTCAATGACCGCGCCGGGGGCCGAGCAGTCCCGTCTCGCCACCGATTCGACATGTCGCCCAAATCCAGGGGCACACCTGCCGAGCCGCACCCACCCCTGAGCACGAACTCGGCCGCGTGCACAGTTCGTTCGGCTCACCCTAACGGCCGCACGACCTGTGCAGAGTGTTCATCGTACCGGGGCCGTGCCGGTCTTGCATGAAAGGTCGACTCGATCGACAAAGACGACGAGACCGACAACGCTTATCCGGCCTGTGCAGATTGCGCCGTCAAGCAGACGCGCGGATACGAAATCGTCACTCACCCGATGCTGCACTGGCCAGTGTGCTGAAGGCGCGGCTGCCGCGCTCGCGGTCCTGGTGCAGTTCATTGCCGATCCAACTCACCACGATCCGTTGGCTGGGAAGTACGGCCATGCCTTCGGCGCCGCCGTGGCCAAAACAGGCGAACAGGTCATCCGGCGCTTCGGGGAACCAGAGCCTGCCGTCGCGCGCCCGGCGATTGAGCCACCACAGCCAACTGTAGCCGCCGTTGTGGTCGCACTGATTGCCGCGACCACCGATCGACCGCACCGGCAGGATCGTCTCGGCGGGCACTCCGGCGGTGCGGGGGATTGTCAGCGGCAACGGCTCGCTGATCAGCTTCTCGGCCAGATCGGCGCGGATCAGTTGCTTGTCGCGCCACCGGCCCTTGTGCCACATCATCAGCCCAAACCGGCAGAAGTCGCGGGCGGAAACAGCAAAGCGGCCCGTGTTGCGCTGTAGCACATTGGGCGTGCCGTCCTCGAAGCCCAGCGGGCCAGACAACAGCGGGCGGATCACTCGCGCTTCGGCCTGATCCCAGGGGGTGTCGTAGACGCCGACAATAAGTGCATCCCAAAACATCCCCATCGTACCGTCGTTGTAATCGAAGGCGGCGCCGGGCGATTCTGCAAATCCGAGGCAGGCGGTCTGATAGCCCAGATGACGAAACGTCAGGTCGAGGTCTTTGTGACTCTGGTGTTGGCGCAGGGCCGCGTGGTTGGGCAAGAAATCGATCACGCTGTGTTCGACGTCGTCGAGGCGGCCGTCTTCGATCGCCTTCATCAGCAGAAAACTGTAAAGTGGTTTAATCGCCGAGGCGATGTCGTGCGGCTGGTCGTACGGTCCCCAGTGGTAAACGAGGAAGCCGTCGCGGACAATGCAGCCCCGTCCGCCGACGATCTCGCGAAACTCGTCGAGCTTGGCCGAGCCGAGCCCGACTTGCTCGGGCGTACGAGTCTGCCACTCGGCTTCGGTAAAGACGCTCTCGGTGTCAGCCGCGCTGGTGATCGAAAGAACACCCAGGCAGGCGACCAAGACTGCCACACAAAAAAACACTTTTGCCGTCACGTTTGTTACTCCCCGATGTCGCGGTTTCGGTTCGGCTCACTTCGAGCCAATCGCCCAGAGGTGTTGCTCGGTGCGGAGATAGATGCGTCCGTCGCTCACGGCCGGCGACGCCGAGCAGTACTCGTCAAGCTGGTTGCGGGTGACTTCTTCGTACGCGGGACCGGGCCGCACGACCGTCGTTTCGCCTTCGTAAGAAGTGATGTAGACCAGTCCGCCGGCGGTGATCAGCGACGCTTCGTAGCGAGGGCCGATCCGCTCGGTCCAGAGCCGCTCACCGGTTGCGGCGACGAAGCAGTTGGCAATGCCGGCGTCGTTGACGACGACGAGATAGTCGCCGGTGACAACGGGCGAGGGCACATACGCCGCTCCTTTTTGCTCGTGCCACACGAGGTGCGAGTCGGTGACGTTGCCCTGGCCGTCGGGGCGGATCGCCACGATGTGCCGTTCGGGAAAACCACACGTCACGAGCACGAGCCCTTGATGGTAAAGCACTGTGGCGACGAACTGCTCCGTCGGACCGTCGAAGGTCCAGTACTGGTGGCCATCACGCGGATCGTAACTCGCCACGCACATATTGCCGGCCAACAGCATCTGTGCGCGGCCGTCGATTTGGCGAATGAGCGGCGTCGAGTAGCTGCGTGTCTTGTTTTCACGGGGCGTTTTCCAGACCGTCGAGCCAGTCGCGGCATCGAGTGCCACGACGTAGGCGTCGCCGTCGTGATCGCCATTGACGATCACGAGGTTTTCAAACAAC